>JAJPKC010000222.1 GCA_021323955.1 Oscillatoriales cyanobacterium Centralia_MAG_596
AAGGTATAGGTCAGTGGTCCTGGGCCGTCCACATCGGTGATCAGCAGGGCGCTATTGGCGATCGTGCTCGTGCCCCCTTCTGCCACCGTCAAGCCGGTATTCGTAGCAATTCCGGGTGGGTCATTCACTGGGATTACAGCGATGTTAAAGGTCTTCGGTGCCAGCGTTGCAGTACCATCGCTGAGGGTGAAACTGAAACTATCAGAAATTGATTCACTCCCATCGTGCAGGTATTTAAGTTGACCACTGGCAAGGTCGGCCTGCGTAAAGCTGCTAACGGCTTTAGCCCCTAGCAGTAGGGTGCCATGGGCTGGCGTCGAGACGGTATAGGTGATTTGAGAGTCCAGATTATCGACATCGGTGGCATTGAGCAGTGCCGTCGTAATGCTCGCTGCTGCGCCTTCGGACAGCGTTAATCCAGCATTAGACAGCAACGTTGGCGGGTCATTTACTGGAATTACAGCAATGCTGAATGTGCTGGTCGGAATGGTGGCTCCAGATGGATCAGATGCTGTAAAGACAAAGCTGTCACTGGTCGTTTCGCTACCGTTTTGCTGGTAGGAGAGATGACTCGGAATGCTGTTAATGTCCTGCTGCGTAAATGTCTGTCCCTTGGTCAGTGCCACTCCATTCAGTTTCAGAGAGCCATTGACCGTTGTTTGGCTCAAGGTGTAAGTAATTTGAGGGGGCGGATTGTCGGCATCCGACACCTGGAGCAAGGTGCTGGTGATACTGGCGGTTGTCCCTTCGCTTAAGGTCAAGCCAGTATTTAAGCTGAGAACAGGGGGCGAATTAACGGGAATGACCGTAATGTTGAACGTCGAAGCATTCGTAGTGGTATTGCCATCAGAGACATTGAAGACAAAGCCATCACTATTGGACTTGCTGCCATCCTGGCTATAGAGCAGACGGTTGTTGTTAATATCGGCTTGCGTAAAGGTACTATTCGCTGCAAGTAGGGTACTACCATCAAATAGTGTGCCGTGTATGGGTGCGCCCAGTAATGTGTAAACAATTTTGTCTGGAAGCTGGGGGGATGCTGTTGGCCCTGTAAACTCCGCATCGCTGGTTTGTAGCAGCGTTGAAGTAATTGTCGGTGCTGTACCTTCGGTCACAGATAGCCCAACGTTGGAAATCAGAATGGGTGTGTCGTTGACCGGCGCGATCGCAATGTTCAGGGTCGTTGGAGAGGGCGTCACGGCACCACCAGCACCATCCGTCAAGGTAAACGTAAAGCTATCGCTAGTCGTTTCGCTACCGTTATGGCTGTAGCTCAGATGAGTGCCACTGTTAACGTCTGCTTGAGTAAACGTACTACCAACTTTTACTGCCTGCCCATTGAGAAATAGCGTTCCATTGGTGGGTAGACTGTTGAGGCTGTAGGTTAGTTGGGCTGGCCCTTGCTCAGGATCCGTGGCTAGAAGACTGGTATTGGTGAGGTTAACAGCCGCCCCTTCGTTTAGTGATAGCCCCAGGTTGGTTGTTAAAACGGGCGGGTGATTAACTGGAATAATGTTGATTGAAAACGTGGTGTTGCCAATAGTGCCACCCTGCCCATCCGAAACGGCGAAGACAAAACTATCAGTCAGTCCAACATTCCCGTTTTGCTGATAGCTCAGTTTGCCAGCATTGATATCTGCTTGTGTAAAGAGGCTGTTCTGACCGATCGCGGCACCGTTTAAACTTAAGTTGCCCTCAGTGATGTTTGGTGGTGTAACTAGCGTGTAAGTAAGCTGGTCGGGCGTATTGTTGTCATCAGTGGCTAACAGCAGACTATTACTAATCGTTGCAGCTGTCCCTTCACTGAGCGTCAATGTACTGTTTGTTGCCAGAACCGGCAGGTTGTTAGACGCAATGTTCAAGTTGTAAGCGCTACTGCCGCCAGCAACCCCAACGACTTGAATGTAGTAAGTTCCTGCAGCCAGGTTACTAACTGTAAACGATTCAGATGTGTTGCCACCATTGGTGGAACTTTGGATGAGGTTGCCAAAAGAGTTGTATAGCAGGAGATCCAAATTGCCATTTAAGGCACCACCACTTGGACCTAGTAAGGAGAGACTTATCTGAGTTGGACTACCAACCGAGAACTGGTAGTAATCGCTCGTGCTAGTACTATCGATAAAGTTGCGATACGTACCATTGCCGTTCAGAGGCCCAATCGCAAAAGAGCTAGCTGTGACATTTCCAATGGCATCGGCTCGTGTTGCCGGAAGAAGATGGTTGAATGGCGGTGTTGCTCGCCAGTTTAAGTCTGTAATTGTGAGGGTACTGGCGTATGTTGCATAGTTAGTGCCATTCAAGAACCAGACAACATCTTGTCCTGATGCGGTGTTGCGCCAAAATAGATCTGGTTTACCATCGTTATTAAAATCCCCCGTTCCTTGAATCTGCCAGTTTGCATCATTTAGCGTTGGCAGAAAAGTAGTGCCATTGTGTGTCGTGCCGTTCATCAACCAGATAGAGTTCTCGCCTGTGGCATAGTTGCGGAACAAAATATCTGACTGACCATCATTGTTGAAATCGGCAACACCCTGGATGCGAATGAGTGTATTTGGATTGTTTTCTAAAAATGTATAGGACTGATAGTTCAACCCGTTCATCAACCAAACGAGGTTGTCACCTGTAGCATAATTGCGCCAGAGTATGTCAGTTTTACCATCGCCATTAAAGTCACCAGCACCCTGAATTTGCCAGTTGAAGTCAGGGTTGTCAGGAAGCGATAGCGAGACAGATGAAAGTGTAGAGCCATTCATCACCCAGATCAAGTCCTGGCCTGTAGCGTAGTTGCGCCAAACGATGTCGGTGTTGTTGTCGCCATTAAAGTCGCCTGTTGCCTGGATTCGCCAGTTAGTATCAGAGACATTGCTTGGATTAGCAATGGAGGAAAAGCTGGCCCCATTCATAATCCAGATCACATCTTGCCCAGTAGCATAGTTGCGCCAGAGTATGTCGGTCTTGATGTTACTGTTTGCAGCAACATTGAGGCTGTAGTTAGTACTCGGTGTCGTTGTCAGCGGATTACTCGGATTGCTAGCCGGCCCAGGAAAAACGCGAATGTAGTAGGTACCCGGATCAAGAATGGCATTAATAGATTCCGTTAACGTACCTGTATTCGTCGAACTGAGCGGGGAACTGTCGGTGTCTGTGGCGATCGCTCCGGTGCTGGTCAAGACCTGGACATCTGCATTGGCACTTAGCCCTGTGAGTGAGAGCGTAAAGCTACTCGTGCGGGTTAGTTTGAAGCTGTAGTAATCATTAGGATCGAGCGTACCAGCGTTTACACCGATAAATTCGGTCAACGTTTGGGGACTCGCGATCGGGAAGATTTGTTTAGCGGTTGCTAGAGTATTACCGATAGAATCTGCGGGCATTGCTGTCACACCTACAATGGCTTCGCTATAATGCCCGTGCTTTATGATTGGCTAACAAAGTAACGATTAATTTCGTATATCTTCACGAAATCATCGTTGTGCAGATAAAAAGATTCGGGGTTTCTACAGAGAAACCCCGAATCAATCGACATACTTGAATGTTGTGTTTTTGGCGATCGCAACCTGTGGAAACACCAGCGAATCAATCTAATATTGTGTGGTGTTAACCTCAGCCAGCCATCGCGCGGACATCAGCCCTCCTACTGTTGCAGCCGTATCAACCTGAAGGCTGTGGATTAGACTGGCGCTGGGTCACCTCGATCGCTACACCGATGCTTGCTGCCGTTGATAAAGCGACCAGTACAACCCCTTGCTCTTGAGCAGATCGTCGTGGGTGCCTTTCTCAACCAAAACGCCTTTCTCCAATACCACGATGAGATCCGCGCGTTTTAATGGCGCAAAGCGGTGGGCAATCAAAAAGACGGTGCGATTTTGCGACACCTTTTGAATGTTCTGCAAAACCTGCTGTTCGGTTTCAGCATCCAGGGCACTGGTTGCTTCATCCAATACTAAGATCGGTGCATCCGAGAGGAACAGACGAGCCAGGGCAATCCGCTGTCGCTGCCCACCTGATAAAGCGGTACCGCGCTCACCCACACTCGTCTCATAGCCATGCTGGAGTTCACTGATGAAGTCATGGGCAACGGCCAGTCGCGCCGCTTCTACAACCTGTTCGGCGGTAATATCTGGATTCCCTAAACTGATATTTTCCAGTACGGTGCCGTTAAAGAGGAAGTCTTCTTGCAAGACAACGCCAACCTGCTGGCGCAGGGACGCCAGATCGGCGCTTTTAATGTCAAATCCATCAATCAGAATGCGTCCCGACTCGGTTGGATAAAGCCGTTGAATCAGCTTTGATAGGGTACTTTTACCAGAACCGCTTCTCCCGACAACCCCCACCAGCATGCCTGGTTGGACGCTGAACGATATCCCACGCAGTACCGGCTCCTGGGTCTGATGGTAGCGGAAGAAAACCTGATCAAACGTTACCTGCCCCTGGAGTGGGGGCAACACAAGACCTGAACCCGATTCGGCTTCGGGCGCTGTGTTGAGGATGTCACCGATGCGATCGACCGACAGCAGAACCTGCTGCAGATTTTGCCAAAGCTGAACCAGGCGCAGCATCGGACCAGTCATTCTACCTGATAGCATCTGGAACGCAACCAGCTGACCGATGGTTAGCTTTTGCTCAATGACCAGCTTGGCCCCCACCCAGAGAATGATGAGATAGGAAAGGTTAGTCAGAAAGTCTGCAACGTTATTGCTGATATTCGATGTCGTTGAGGCTTTGAAGCCGGTGCGAATAAACCGTGCAAACAAACCTTCCCAGCGATCGCGGGCAATCCGCTCTGCCGTATGCGCTTTTACCGCCTGGATGCCCGTTATCGTCTCTACGAGGAAGGACTGGCTATCGGCACTGCGATTAAACGTTTCGTTCAGCCAACCCCGCAAGATGGGCGTTGCGGTCAATGTCAGAAGTGCAAACAGTGGCACCACCGCCAGTGAAACCCAGGTCAACGGTATGCTGTAGGCGAACATGATCACCAGATAGACCACCGCAAACACGGCGTCTAGCACAACCGTTAAAGCAGTTCCCGTCAAAAATTGGCGAATGTTTTCCAATTCCTGTACTCGCGCCACTGTATCACCGACGCGTCGCGCTTCAAAGTATGAGAGCGGCAACCGCATCAAATGGCGAAATAGCTGGGCTGAAAGGCTCAGGTCAAGCCGCCGTGCGGTATGGGTAAAGATGAAGAGGCGCAAGATGCCCAGGCCCGACTCAAATAGCGCCACACCTAAAAGCGCCAACGCCATCACGTCGAGCGTCGAGAGGCTGCCCTGCACCATTACACGATCGATCACAACCTGTGTAATAACAGGGGTCGCCAGACCAAGAATTTGCAGCGTAAACGATGCCAGGAGCACTTCCCCCAGCAGAACCCGATACTTCCAGATGGCTGGTAGAAACCAGGCGAGACTAAACGTTTCTTGCTTCTGGATCGTCTCAATCTGCCAGATCTGACCGTCCCAGACCTGCTCGACCAGCGATCGCGGTACGCTTTCGCAACTGCGGCCTGGATTGAGGGGGTCGGCCACAATCAGGCGATCGCCCTTGACAGCGTAGGCCAGAACCCAGTGAGAGGTAGTTGATTCGCGCGATCGGGCGGCGTTGGGTGGAGCTAAGGTTGATGAACTGGTAACACCAGGGTTATAGCCACCGCGCCACTGCATGAGTGCGGGTAGCCCAAGCTGGCGAAGATTACTCCAGGCGGTATCGATCCGCCGCAGCTGTAACCCCAACTTCTCAGCCGCTTCCACCACGTCTGCTGATTTCTGGCTGCGTAGCTGCCGTTGAACCCATTCCAGTTGGGCTGGAATTTGGAGGTGGCTTGCGGCCATGGTCAGGCAGGCCGCTGCCGTATTCACACCTGCTACAAACGGAAATCCTGAAACTGGCTCAGGCGTATCGGCTGTTTTGGGCAAATAACGATTGCGCTCTAAGGCCCAAAACTTTTCCAGGTCAGCTGAAAAGACCTGATCCCAGAGTTCAACGTTCCACTGCGCGACAACCACATCTTTGTCGGCCGCTCTTGCTTTCCAGAAACCAGGTAAGTCCAGGCGATCGCCCAACCAATCGCCTTTTTTGAGGAGCGTTGACGCACCTTCTTCTGGCACCAGCCGCACTTTGCCACTAACCACCAGGATTTGACTACCAGGGGCATCTGTAGACCAGAGCATATCCCCCAGGCCAAAACGGCGAACGGTCGCTGCTTGCTTAAACTGTACTTGTTGATCGGGGCTAAGAAAAGACAGGGGCGGCGAATCCCAGGGTAGATCGGTGGTTAGTTCGTTGGTAATCATTCGTTTACCTGCAACTTAACGGACATGGTTTGAATTTTTTCAGCCAGCCAACGCTCAAACAACTCATTTTGCATCGCCTGTCGCAACTGATTGTCTTCTAAGGTTGCCGGCAAAAATTGCTCCACGCGGAAAATTGCCCAAAATTTTTCAAATTCCAATGGGCCAACCAGTTCGCCGGGGTTAGCTGAATCGATCGCCGCTCGTAGGGTGTCGGGCAGCGTGCCCCGACTGACCGGGCCCATCATGCCATTGGCTACCCGCTCATCAGCCGTCGAATACTCCCGCGCCAACTGCTCAAAATTTGCGCCTTCAGTGATCTGAGTGTGCAGCTCTTCCGCAAGCTCTTTGCTGGCAACGACAATGCGCGATAGCACCACGCGATCGAAAAAGACTTTGCGCTCAATAAAGTGCTCCTGCAGGCGATCGTCTGTTACCTGGGATTTCAGTTTTTCGAGCTTAAAGCTGCTGACAATCTGACTATGAAACTGCTCGTAACTCAGACCATTACGGTTCAGCCACTCCTGAAACACCTTGCCATCTGTCAACTGCTGTTGTAAGCGAAAATCGACTACTGATTGTTCGACGACGGCAGGGCTAATTTCGATATCTTGTCTTGTTTCTAGTTCATGCTCCAGAACATACTGCCGCAGCACGTCGCCAACAAAGGCTTGTAGTTTGCCTGCAGCCTGCAGATAACGCAAGCACTGTCGCAGAGAAAGGGGCTGTTCATCAACAATCAACAAAGCTTTGGATTCCATGGAGTAACCAAGTCGGTAGGGTCTAGAGGCTGTTGTTATCTTGCCCGAATTTACAGGAGCTATACCAAAATTGCGGGTAAGTCTTTACGAGAATTCAACGGTATTACAGTTGATGTAACCGTAAGTTTTGGGAGTATGATGGGCGCTTCCGGTAGACGCTCTCCGCATTTTCTACTACGCAGGTTTCTTTGTCGCTTCAGCAAGAAATGGCAATCAAAACTGTAACAACTATTGACCAGCTATTGTCTGTGATCGCCAACACAATGCTTTGTGATCGCCAACACCTGGTGACCGACTAAGGGAAGGATTGAGGTTGGCAAAGACAAGGCAGCACTGAATCAGCGATTACCGCACCCCATCCATGACTGGTTTGTATAAATGGATCGTGCGATTTAAGCGCTTCACCAATGCCGCACCCACATTAGAAAGCGATCGCCGATTCTCGCCGCTTTTCGCTGCCACTTTACAGGCTGTCCCACGAACTGTCCTTATACAGCCTTTATATTAATACGCAAGTTACGTGGATTACTTTACAAATCCTTTAAGAATGTAGGCTAAGATCGTAAATAGATCTAAACTCCGACCGGAAAAGTGGGGTTTTGTGGCATCATAATAAACTGTCAAAATGTAGCTCACGTTACTCACAGGAAAGACGATCATGGCTCTCCAACTAGGCGATACCGTCCCCAACTTTACTCAAGAATCCAGCGAGGGACCCATTGATTTTTACGCATGGGCCGGGGATAGCTGGGTTGTCCTATTCTCGCATCCGGCTGATTACACGCCCGTCTGCACCACTGAATTGGGCGAAGTCGCAAAACTTAAACCAGAGTTCGACAAGCGCAATGTCAAAGTTCTGGCCTTGAGCGTTGACCCCAACGAATCTCACCAGGGCTGGATCAACGACATCAACGAAACGCAGAATACAACGGTTAACTACCCCTTGCTGGCGGACGCTGACCGTAAAGTATCTGACCTATACGGCATGATTCACCCGAACGCCAACGCAAAGGTGACAGTTCGAACAGTGTTCGTCATTGATCCGCAGAAGAAATTACGGCTCTCCCTGACCTATCCTCCCAGCACGGGCCGCAACTTTGACGAAATTCTGCGCGTCATTGACTCATTACAACTAACGGATAACTATGGTGTTGCGACACCGGCAAACTGGAAAGATGGTGATGACGTTGTCGTTGTACCTTCGATTTCCACTGAAGAAGCAAAGCAAAAGTTCTCAAAAGGGCTGACTGAAGTTAAACCCTATTTGCGTCTGACGCCGCAGCCAAACAAGTAAGCTGCGAACGGCACGCATTCGTATCTGTAGGGTGGGCATTGCCCACCCTATGTTCTTTCAAGCCTTCCTCACCCTGATGAAATAAGCGTGATCAGACGATTTTGAAGCGGGAATTGTGCTTCAGGTCGTCTGGCTCAAAGGTTTGGGCCCAGGCAATAAAGGCCGCATCGATCGCGGCCTGGGGCTGAATTAGTAAGGCAATGTAGTGGGTTCGCTGCTTAACCACAATCGCAGAGTATTCCACCCCCAAAATGGTGGCGTGGCGAAAGCCCTCTAGCTGGAGGGAGGACATGAGGAGCGATCGCAACCCCAGGGCTTGAAAGATTGTTTGAACCCAAATCATGCTATCGCTTTCAGGAGTGGTGAAATACTCCTTGGGTAGCCCGTTCAGGTCAAAAATCGCGGCACCCACAATGTAATCAGAATAGATCAGAGACAAGTCAGCAGAAGACACAAGGGTTTGTCGCCGTAAATCGGCAAGGCTAGGCATTGGAGATATTCTCACGCAAGAGGTTCTGGGAGCAGCTAAAAAATTAACTAGCTGTAACGAATTGACCGTCTAATGTACGCGTCTGTAGTGCTAGAGATGCAGCCTTTCAGCGTGTGTATGAGTAGCCAAGCGCAACTAAATTCAAACCTGTAGTTGGGATAGTTAGGTAAAACCCCGGAAGGGGCAAAGCATTCATTCCGTCCGCAGAGGATGTCTGAGCCGTCCCCAAATGTCATGCTGTCGCTTGCTTGCTGAAGGCGATGCCGCGTGAGCGTCGTGAAGCATCGCGATCAAGCGCTGAAACCCTTGATGCTAACGTCTGCGGCAGTCAAGCACCGTGACGCTGTGCTCCACTCAGAATGACAGAACCACTTTTAAGACATTCTCTAACAACTACTTGGGTGGCTTGCCTATTGATAGTCTAAAGAACAGATACAAGGACTGCGACCGTGAAATCCTCATCTATATTTGCGGTCAAATAACTCAGCTTCCTCACGCAGACTAACGTTGATACTTGCCCAGGGATCGCTTTTGCTTACGGTGATTACCAATGGGTTGACTGGCCTTGCCTGAGCAGATGATCGATGCCCCAATCGTGGCCCCAATCGCGGTGGTGTTGATGGAACTCTTGCATCAGGAGTTGGTCTATCACTTTGATGATTTGGATACAAAGCGATGCGAATAATGTTGACCGTAGCGCAGGCTGGATTTTGGGGTGGACTCACGATCGCCCTTGGCCTGATCTTCACGGGCTTAAAAACAGAGGCCGAGCCAACGATGGCCAGGACACCGACCGTTTTGTCGCGGACGGTGCAGCCAGCTTCTCTGCCCATGCTGGATCAGTCAGTTTTGCAGCAGATTAATCAATATCGGGCGAGCCGTAAGCTACCGCCGCTCCGCCTGGACTCCCGTATTACGGCACAAGCACGCGCTCACAGTCAGGCAATGGCAGAACGTAGCGTGCCGTTCGGTCACGATGGCTTTCAGCAACGAGTACAAGCGATCGCGCGGGTCATCCCCTACCGTCAGGCTGCCGAAAATGTTGCCTACAATCAGGGCTATAGCGATCCGGCACAGCAGGCCGTACAGGGGTGGCTAAAAAGTTCTGGTCATCGGCAGAATATTGAAGGATTATTTGATCTGACGGGGATCGGTATTGCTCAAAATGTAAAGGGAGAGTACTACTTCACCCAAATTTTCATCCGTCGCCGCTAGCAGTTATCCTGCGGTCGCGTTGTTCAGAAAGCCTGAAGCCGGTCAATCGCTTTGGTGCCAAGCCTGGGTTAGGCTTTCTGGCGCGCCTGTGCCATACTTCGCATGGCGCTCGTTACAGTTGTCCCCTATCCCTTAATCATCAGATGGCATTGGTAGATTTTCAAATTTGCGATCGCGACCTTTCTGATCAACAGCTTGAGGGTTACTTGGAGGCACCAGCAATCGCGGTGGACACTGAGACAATGGGGTTACTGCCACAGCGCGATCGTCTTTGTCTGGTGCAGTTGTGCGATCCGCAGGATCAGGTAACAGTCGTCCGGATTGCCCGAGGGCAGACAGCCGCACCCAATCTTAAGCGATTGCTTGAAGCACAAAATAGCGTCAAAGTCTTCCATTTTGCCCGTTTTGATGTGGCGACATTGCATTACCACTTGCACATCAACGTCAATCCGATTTTTTGTACGAAGGTTGCCAGCAAGCTTGCTCGAACCTATACACCCAGGCACGGGCTGAAAGATCTGGTACAGGAGCTAGAGCAGGTTGAACTGGATAAGAGCGCCCAAAGCTCCGACTGGGGCAATGCTGCAAATCTGTCAGCCGAACAACTGCGCTATGCCGCTAACGATGTTCGGTTTTTGCTCAGTGCGCGGCAGAAGCTGATGGCGATGCTGGAGCGCGAAGAACGGCTGGAATTGGCCGAACAGTGCTTTCAATGTATCCCGACGATCGCCCATCTTGATCTGTTGCAGTATCAGGGCCTGTTTGAGCATTAGCAACCGGTAGGCATGGCGAAGGCTGCTGGCGATCGGGAATCGCTACAGGCTACGCGAAGTGTTTATAGCTGTAGTCCGTCCAGGATCGCTATCTAACCACTACCAATGCCTCCAGCTGCTGCATTCGCAATCCTTCAGAGTCGTTAGAATGACCGTATGAGCAAATACCGCATTCCACCTCAACCCGGGCAAGAGTCAGTCTGGGACTATCCTCGTCCGCCGCGTTTGGAAGACACCCCTAAGCACATCCAGATCATTTTCAATGGGGTCACGATTGCCGACACCCACCGGGCGAAACGTGTGCTTGAAACCAGTCACCCACCGGTCTACTACATTCCACCCGAAGACATCCGGCAAGAGTACCTGATTAAACGTTCGCGATCGAGCTATTGCGAGTGGAAAGGCCGTGGCGCTTACTATAGCCTAGAAGTCGGCAACAAACGGGTGGACGACGTTGCCTGGTACTATCCTGACCCAACGCCTGCATTTGCCTCGATCGCAAACTACGTTGCGTTTTATCCTGCCCCAATGGATGCCTGTTACGTCGACGGCGAACAGGTAGAGCCGCAGCCCGGTAACTTCTACGGCGGATGGATCACCAGCGATATTGTGGGTCCATTTAAGGGTGGGGAAGGAACCTGGGGGTGGTAAGAGCGCTTAAACGCGTTTCTCTAGATATTGGCCAATCATCACCTGCTCGCCTGCGCGCGAGATGATGGTCTGCCGAGTACGATAATTCTGCCCGACGAGTTTTAGCTCTTCCTCAAACACAGAACCCTTATACTCAGTGCGGAGGCACAGGGTTGTAGGGTTTGGAAAGTGAAATTCAGCGGAGATAGGCTTGGTGGTCGCAAACCCGCGATCGCGGTAGAGGGTATTTCCAGACGCGCCAAACAGTGTGGAGCCTTCAGATTGGGGTTTACCCGTGGCTGAGTCGTGGCTATCCCACAGGACTTCAGCGCCGCAGCTTAATTGTGCTTCATCAATGCCGTGCAAATCTGCAAGCTGCCGGAGTTCGGGGCTGTGTTGCTCTAAAAAACGAATCGTGATCGCGCTGACGACTTCCTTCGTTTCGCCATCAGGAAGGGTGTAGTAGCGGCGTTCTGATTTCCAACGCCCGACAGACTGCTGAAAGAAGTCTGCAATGAGCGATGCTTCAGTAGTTTGGGTCAAATTCAATAGAGAAGTCACTTAATTCAGTCCTCACTCAAGGCGGAGATAACACTTCTGTTGCAATTACAGCGTTTGCCAAGACTCCAATTCTTTACCTTTCTTAATATATCATTTGAACCTTAGGAGCACCTGGAAACAAAGTAGCCGTATCATCCCGTGCTGGTTATTGGTTGTCTGTAGTTAGAAACACACTTGCACCCATACCAGTACGGAACGCACTGCATCAAGAATAGCGAATTGCTTCCTATCACTTGATTGCACTTATGTCTACTGTTCTAGCAATTTTTGGACAATGACGCCCTACTCCCAAGGGGTACCTTTGGGGCGATCGAACTCAGGCAGCCTTGAGTCTTTTTTCCTGGCATCGGTCGGAGGCGTTCTGACTCGCTGCTGCCACACGCTGAATGGCGACGGCTATGTCTATGTAGCGAACATAGTGAGCGTCAGCGATAGCTCCAAATGGGCGCTTGGCTGGCTGCGGATTCCAAAGCGGCCTCGATCGCGCTTCTCACTCTCCGGAAGTACACCCCCGCCATTCGGCTGCGCGCTATTCGGCTGCGCGTTCACATCGAAGTTCACGTCGAGGTTCTACACTTTACACCAGTCTCTACCGTCCGCACCGCCCCTGCTTGAGCAAGGCTACACACTGGCGACGATCGCAATGCCGCGATCGCTTTCGGGGCAATCGGCGCTGCCCAGTGGTCGGTGACTGACGGACATCACAAAGGTCTTCTGAATCGTCGTTCTCACTGATTGACCGCTCGACCGTCGCGATCGCGGTAGCCATTGAGGCTGATCGGTATTTGAGGGTCGATTGTGGGTGTTTCTTCACTGAGCCAGAACTTGAGGTTACTCCCTTCCACCACAATTTCGCCCAGGTCGGTTGTGATATACAGTTTCCCCTGACGAAACCGCAGCACTTGTCTTAAATCGGGGCGAAACCGTTCATCCTCCAGTTTCTCACGGGGACTTAAGGGCTTTGGTTCTGCGGGGGGCAATTTTTGATTGACGGCGATCGACGGCGCGGCGGCTGGAGGCGCAGTGCTTGCCGTGAAAGGCACAACTGTTGCTTGATCGTGAGCCGAACGAGCCGCTAGCTTTCGTAGCCAAACCAGTCGCTCATGACCATGAAAGCAGATTTCACTCACCAGGGTTGTGACGAACAGACTTCCTTCGCTGCACACAATGTTTCGAACCGGATACCAGGTATCGCGAGCCAAAATCAGGAGCTCGATCTGGATGTGGTTGGGGTTCGACTGTCGCGTGTTTTGCCACCATTCTTTCCAAAGCGAGCGTGCATCGGTGTAGTTGACTTCATAGCCGGCTGGAATATCATACGCCTGATAATGCTCAATTCCAGGTTGATTGGCAATTGGTGTGGGAAGGAACCGATGTTTGAGTAGAAGCTGATGTAGTCGTTTCGCATAATCGGACTGTTGCCGCAATAGTACGGTTGGTCGATTGCCAATCCGCTTGATTGTCGCTACAAGCCCACCCCGTTTTGCCAGGAGTTGGACGCAGTTAAAGGCCGGTTCGATTCTCAAATTTTGGTTTGCTGTCAGGCTTCCTTCGCCCTTAATAAACTGTTGAATTAAGGCTGTGTCATCCAGTGTATGCATGGTTTCAAATCAGTGTTAAGCGATAGATGCTCAGTGATGCGGTTTGTGATTGGGATGGATAGCGGGTCTGTCGCTGCAATCAATGCACGGCAGAAATGAGATGTGCTCTAGCGATGTGTCCGCTAGTGAGGCAATGGTGGCGCGAAGGAAATTAGGCTGGGGGGATAAAGGCTTGTGGGGTGAGTCTTGTGAGGCATCACTCTCGCCAAAACCTGGGAACGATGAGCGCAACCATGAGGCATCTGGCGGTCATCAATCGTGACGTTGTTACGGCTAGCCGACTACGTTATGGGGTGTTTTGGCTTCTCTGCCGCAATGCGTTCATTCCACCTGTAGCTGTTACCAGATCGGTGTGAACTTGGGGCTGAAGGGAGCATTCCAGTGGGAAGACGCCCTTTAGACGCTGTCCAGCCGATACAGCAGTGGCTTAAAAAACAGATTTCCGGCGATTGGTGTTTCAGCACTCACCGATCGCCTGCATCTCAATGCATGGGGCTTGTAGACAAAACTGCAGAACCAATCGCTCAAACTTCCGATTGATCGGTTACGTGGGGCACCAGGGTTAATCGGTCATGTGGGGCATCATGTTGACGTAATTCGCTCTGTGCGATTCGTCGATCTGACCGTTTCTACAAGAAGCTAGTTGAAGGTGTAGATGCAGAACAGAGAATCAATCAGAATTTAATTCTCATACGTAAAATCATAGAAGCCATGAAGGATGGCTGGTATCAACTTTATCGAGTCTTTGGAAAAATCTACGGATTTCTAAGTCAATGATGAAGTTCAGTGGTGCTACCGTTCTTACCCCAGGTAGGCCTGCTGAACGCGATCGTCGGTTAACAAATCGCGCGCATCTCCTGACAGGGTAATTTGGCCAGCCTCCAGCACATAGCCGCGATCGGCGTATTGAAGGGCCAGGTTGGCATTTTGTTCGATCAGGAGGATTGTGACGCCAGTGTTCCGAAGGGTTTGAATGATGGCAAAAATCTCACGGACGATCGTGGGCGCAAGTCCCAGGCTTGGTTCGTCGAGCAGCAGCAGCTTTGGGCGGCTCATTAAAGCGCGTGCAATCGCTAACATTTGTTGTTCACCGCCGCTGAGTGTTCCGGCCAACTGGTTACGTCGTTCGGCCAGTCGTGGAAAGGCGAGAAACTGCTGCTCGATGTCAGATTTGATACCAAGGCGATCAGAGCGTGTGTAAGCGCCTAATTGTAAATTGTCGAGCACCGTTTGGCGAGCAAGAATGCGGCGTCCTTCGGGACTGTGAGCAATTCCCAGTTTGACAATGGTATGGGCGCGGTAGCGGGTGATGTCCTGCCCACCATAGATGATGTGCCCGTGCTGTACACCCACGATGCGGGAAATGGCTTTGAGCGTGGTTGTTTTACCAGCACCGTTTGCGCCAATCAGGGTTACCACTTCGCCCGCATGAATTACCAGATCAATGGCCTGTAGCGCCTGGATGCCGCCGTAGTTCACGCTGAGTTGTTGAATTTCGAGTAACGGGGGAGCCATGAGACAGATGGGGCAAAAAAGGCAATGAGATAGAGGATACTGTGTTTCGCGGGCGCTACTCGGCACCAAGATACGCCTCGATCACAGCAGGGTCGTTTTTGACCTGAGCCGGATCGCCGAGTGCAATCAGTTGTCCAAAGTCAAAGACTGCGATGCGATCGCACAACCCCATGACGAGCGGTACGTGATGCTCGATCAACAGTATTGTTAACGCAAATTGCTCGCGCAACTGCCGGATGAAATCGCTGAGTTGATGCTTTTCGTTTGGGTTCATGCCAGCCGCCGGTTCATCCAGCAAGAGCAGCGTGGGCTGGAGTGCAAGGGCACGGGCAATTTCGAGGCGACGCTGGTTTCCGTAGGCAAAATTTTGGGCTTGCTCATCAGCGCGATCGCCCAATCCCACTAGCTCCAGCAGTTTCAGTGCTTGGTGCCGAATGTGGCGCTCTTCTTGTGGTGCCGGTGGTAGTCCCAACACACCTGTGAGCACGCCACTGCGGTGATGAATATGTTGGGCGATCATGACGTTTTCCAGCGCTGAAAGATTGCCAAATAGCCGGATGTTTTGGAAGGTGCGGGCAATTCCCTGGGCCGCTATTTGGTGTGGGCGGAGCCGCGAAATATCCGTATTCCGATAGAGCATCTGTCCGCTGGATGGCGGGATCAACCCGGTTAAGAGATTGAATAACGTTGTTTTGCCAGCGCCATTGGGACCAATCAGCCCAAAGATCTCGCCTTCATTGACGGTAAACGTCACATTATTGACAGCAACTAGCCCACCAAAACGGCGAGTCAGTCCTTTCGCTGCCAGTACCGGACGCTGATTGGATTCTGGGATAGCATTGACAAGTTCCGTTTGGGACATGGAGTAGCGGTGGCAGAACATGACGAATGGTTCATGGTTTATTGTCTCCGATCGCGCCAATTTTTCGATCAAAACCTGAAAATTGCTTACGGTTTCGCACTATGGCATTTACCAGCATCTTTCCAGCAATTGGTCTTACCGTCCTATTATTTGGGGTTGCCAAACTAATCGTTCAGCATTCTGATTTTTATCAACGGGCGGTACAAAATTCTGATAAAGCGCGGTATGGAACCTTGGATGGCTTACGGGGCTTTTTAGCGCTGGGTGTTTTCTTTCACCATGCCGTTGTCAACTATCAGTATTTTCAAATTGGCACCTGGAAGCAATCACCGTCTAATTTTTACACTTTTGCGGGACAAGGAGCGGTTGTCTTCTTCTTTATGATTACCGGTTTCTTGTTCTGGTCGAAAATGATGGCTCAGCCTCAGTTTAATGTCAAACATTTCTACATCAAACGGGCATTAAGGGTGCTGCCAGCGTATTGGTTTTCGCTTGCCATCATGGTTTTGATTATTCTGATCCGATCCGACTTTTCGTTGAAAGTGAGTTTGCCTCGATTTTTAATCCAGGTTGGTAGTTGGGTAATCTGCGGTATTTATGGGTTTTCGGATGCCGACAATGTGCTGTTTCCTGATATTAACTATGGCTCGATTGGATTGATCAACGGCTCAGTACAGTGGACGCTGAGATACGAGCTACAGTTTTATCTCTTGCTGCCGTTGCTTGCCTGGTTTGTCAAACCGTTGCGGTTCATAGCGCTACTCTTTGGGTTGCTGACCGCTATTGGGGTGACCCGTTATTTTCCATTAATTACACTGTTAACCTTTTTGCTGGGGATGACATCTGCTTATGTGGTGCCGTGGCTTGAGTCGAGAAAATGGCTCCTGGACAAGCGCGTTTCTCTGGGGATCGTTTTGCTCTTAGTGGCGATTCCACTTTTAATCCCCCAACCGTATGTGCAAAATAAGTGGACGATCGTACTGCTCTTTTATGCCTTTACGTTGATTGCTGGCGGCAATGATTTATTTGGATTGCTAACAACATCGGCGGCGAGATATCTCGGCACTATTAGCTATAGCGTTTACCTCTTACACGGCATAGTACTTTTTTCTGTACTGCGACTAGTTGATCTGATCTATCCGATCAAAGGCATGGATCCAATCTACTTTTGGATGCTGGTAGGAGTCTGTGGGCTGATCGTCATTAGCGTGTGTGGTCTGACGTATCGGTATGTTGAACACCCATTTTTGCGAGTCAGGCCAGCATCAGATGCAAAAGCGGTGCGCAGTCTGGCTCAAACTGAACATCACCCAGTTGAGAAGTGATACACGCGCCCTCTCGGTGTGGCCAGTTCTTGAGCGGCGGGTTAACGACCAATTGACACAGCGCTGATCTTAGCGGCCGCAAGACTCCGGTGTTGATTTGCTGGGACTGTGGCTGATCCCCAAACGCGGTGCAAGCATTCCATGACTGGCCGGGACCTATTTCTTTTCTGGATGCAGCATGCGGGGTTTAAGCTGATTGGGCGTAATCAATCCCTGTGGGAAAAAGACAGAGCCGACTACAATTAGCAACCCAAACAAAATCAGGCGACCGTCGCGCAAAAACTGGGACAACCAGAGGGGCAAACCGGGCGTATCAGCCGCCGCACGCAAAATTTCGGGTAGGGCTGTGAAGACCATCCCGCCAACCACAGGTCCCACAAACGTCTTCGAACCGCCAATCAGAACGAAGGTCAGGTAGATGATGCTGGCGTCAAACGTTCCCTGTCGAGCATTCCAGGTATTGAGAAAGTGGGCACTCACCGCACCAACCATACCTGCCAGGATGGCACCCAGCGTGAATGCGAGTACTTTGTAGTAGGTCGGGTTAATGCCCATTGCATCTGCTGCCAGTTCATCTTCGCGAATGGCGATAAACGCACGCCCAACACGGATATTTTCTAAACGGTAAATAAACGTCATGCTGATGGCGAGTAGGGGCAAAACAATCCACAGGTATTCGATCGGTGTCTGAAATGGCTGGGGTATACCGAAAATGCCGACTGCTCCGCCTGTGATATCGAGATTTAGCGCCAGGATACGCAAAATTTCCACGAACGCAATGGTGGCGATCGCCAGATAGATGCCCCGTAGCCGGAGTGCTGGAATGCCTACCAAAACCCCAAGCAGTCCAGACAAGACTGCTGCCAGCAACATTTCGAGCAGCAGCAATGGAATCGGAAACAAACTGCTCCCGGTCTTAAAAACCTGTGTGGACAGAATCGCCGCAATATAGCCGCCCAGCGCGTAAAAGCCTGGACTGGCGAGCGATAGCTGTCCCGCCATCAATGGCAGGTAGAGCGATAGTCCCAGCATGGCTCCCAGCAGCATCGAGACGATGAGAAAGCCATAGGTAGAGAAAAAGTCGGACATGAGAGCAGTGTCTGGGAAGGTGGCTTGAGCGATCGCGATGTCTGGATACTCAAATCCAGGCGATGTCCCCAGTATTCTACACTGCGTACTTTACCGCTCCAGCCGGATTTGCAGACAGATTTATCGACGCTGATGGCAAGCCGCATCGACCATGCCCGAATTTCTTCAACCAGGCCCGAATCGCTTCAACGGCAAACACACTACCAGTCAAGCAGGTGCTTGGGTAAGGCATGACTGCACCTTGCCGACTCTAAACGCTCCAATAGGTTTCCTTGATCCAGTCCTGCATTTCGGTTTCGGACTCGGTCACCAGCGTTTGTCCTGTTTTCGGATAATAAACGTGCCAACGCGTGCGCCCCGTGTCGTCGATCGTCTGCTTGATTTGAAGCTGGTACAGACCGGGCATCGTGTCGGCAAAATTATCCCATAGTCGCTGAACCCATGCCCTAATCGAGTTAGAGGAGGCAAACAGTACAGCCCGACGCTCTACCATCAACTGTTCATACTCCCGCTCTAAGAGCGCCGTTAGCTGCTCATTTTGGCAAGCTCTGGCGACCTCCAAGCGGTGCGCTAAAGAAGCCACCATGCTGGACAGGTGCTTCAGTCTTAGTTCGGAATCATTAACGAGTGTCGATGTCGTCATAGCAGTTCATTGATCAATCCACTATTCATAACTCTAGCGCGGTACAGCAAACGCCAGATAAAAACAGTACATTTTGATACAAAACGAGCCGCCTGGTGATTGAGAACGCGAAGCGCGCGTTAAGGCTTAAGCGGTAAACCGGACGAACTTGTTCTTGCCGAGCTGGAGCACCTTACCCGTCAGTTCGTCAGGGGATGTGAATACGCGATCGACCGTATCAACCTTTTCGCCGTCCAGCCGCACCGCCCCACCCTGGATCTGACGACGCGCTTCGGAACTGCTCTTACACAAACCGCTGGCACTCACCAGAAAAAACAGCTTGGCGGGAAATTGGATCGACGCCAGGGAGAATTCGGGTACGGCATCCGCCTTGGTCGTGTTGCCCTGAATGAGCGCGATCGCGTCTTGCTGGGCCTGCTGCGCCGCTGCTTTGCCGTGGTATTGGGTGACTACTGTGAGCGCCAGTTTTTTCTGCGCCTCGCGGGGATTGGTCGGCAGCTGATCTAACGGCAAATCAGTGAGCAGCTCAAAATAGGACGGCAGGAGGTTGTCCGGCGTTTTTTCTAGCTTGGAGTACATCGTGAGCGCATCTTCTGATAGCGCGACGTAGTTGCCGAGTGATTTTGACATCTTCTGCCCGCCATCTGTACCCAGCAGGATTGGGGTTAGCAGGCCAAACTGTGGACGCAGCCTGAAATGGCGCTGCAAATCGCGACCGACCGCAATGTTAAATTTTTGATCCGTGCCGCCTAACTCGATATCGGCTTCGATCGCGACCGAGTCGTAGCCCATCATGAGCGGGTAGAGAAATTCGTGCAGGTAAATGGGATTGCCTTTGTCGTAGCGTTCGGCAAACCCTTCTTTTGCCAGCATTTGCCCCACCGTCATCGTGGACAGAAGCTCCAGGATCTTGCCCAGATCCAGGTTGGACAACCACGTCGAGTTGTAATGAATCTCCAATCGTCCAGGCGTGTCAAAATCCAGGATTGGCCGCACCTGATCCAGATAGGTCTGCGCGTTGGCGTTGACTTCCGCCTCGCTAAGCTGGCGGCGCACTTCGGATTTACCAGTCGGATCGCCAATCCGAGCGGTGAAGTCCCCAATAATTAAAACGGCTGTATGGCCAGCATCCTGAAACGCGCGTAATTTTCGTACCGGGATACTGTGTCCCAGGTGGAGGTCGGATCCAGTCGGATCGATGCCTAACTTCACCCGCAAGGGGCGATCGCTCTGTGCCAGTCGTTGCACCAGATTTTCGTCAGCGTTCTTCGACTCTGCCTGGTCTGGAAAAATTTCGCTGACCCCACGCCGCAGCCAGGAGAGATTAGTTGACATATCGGGCATTGAATCAAGACTACGGTTTGTAAACGGATGGCGAACTCACTAGGCGAACCAGCAAATTTTCGCTACATAAGGGACAGGCTACTATAATTGCAACGTCAAAACGGCAATCGGTTGCGCGATCGCCAACGTTACAAGCTTGCCAACCCTAATCTAACTTGGTTTGTGAGCCGACCCGTAGTTATGATGTTACCCTTGCTGCTAAAGCTGTGCTGATTGTCGTTCGTACATCACGAATAATGATTAACCATCTGGGTGATTGCGTCTTTAGCGCTGCCGCTTGGCAAAGCACCCACTCTCTCGTCCACCTTTTTAAGGATTGATAGTCGCCGTGGCGTCCAATACCCTTCAGCAACGTAAACAACCTGGCACTCCACAAACGATCTACCAGGTCGTGAAAACCGTCGGCAAAGTGACGGGCGGCATGGTTCTCGGCGTCACGATGCTCACAAGCTCCGTTGTCGCGGGTGGTTTGGTTGGTCTAGCGATTAGCTTTCGTAACTTGCCCGATGTTCGCGTCCTGCGTAGCTACGTACCCAGCGAGACGACGCATATTTACGACGTTAAGGGCAAGCTGCTGACAAGCATCCATGGGGAGGCTAATCGTGAAGTGGTGCCGCTTAATAAGATTTCGCCTGACCTCAAACGGGCCGTCGTGGCGATCGAAGACAGCTATTTCTTTTCCCATCATGGGGTGAATCCGGGGGCCGTGCTGCGCGCCTTTCTGGCAAACTGGCATAACGGTGAAACGGTCGAGGGTGGATCCACCCTGACCATGCAGCTAGTCAAAAATCTGTTCCTGACGCCAAAGCGGGCGTTCAGCCGCAAAGTCGCCGAATCGGTGCTGGCGCTGCGGTTGGAACAAATTTTCTCCAAAGATCAGATTCTGGAAATGTATTTGAATCAGGTCTATTGGGGGCACAACACGTATGGCGCTGAAACTGCTGCCGAGAGCTACTTTGGCAAACCGTCTGCCGATCTAACGTTAGCAGAATCCGCCATGATGGCAGGGCTGATTCAAGCGCCCGAAAGCCTCAGCCCGTTTATTGATTACAAAGCGGCCAAACAGCGTCAGGCTACTGTGCTGCACCGCATGCAAGAACTGAACTGGATTACGCCCCAGGAAGAAGC
>JAJPKC010000309.1 GCA_021323955.1 Oscillatoriales cyanobacterium Centralia_MAG_596
CACTTCACCCGCCCCGCGGCTGCAAAATCCTCGATTGATGGGGACTGTGGGCTGGTGTCCGTGGTTCGTAAAGGTAAATCCACATCTATACGAGTTGAGGACACGGACTCAGAAAGCTTGCGTCGAGCGGCTTCTAGGAGTCGCGTTCGTAACGGGTCAAACTCCAGATTGATGAGATAGGAGCGATCGCGCTGCTCACCACGCTTGCCCGGTCTACCCACTTCTACGATCGCGCCTGGTCTATCCTCTCTGTCGCGTTCCAGACCAAACTGACCTAGCAGCTTGTGGCAGATTTGCACCGGGGTATCGCTTTCCTTGATTTGCAGCCGCAGATAGTAAAAAATTTCACGGGCAAATTGTAGAGCAAACTTTTTCACAGCGATCGCCCTTGCATCAACGTTGTTGTATGGGCTGCCATCCAGCAATTCAAGTACGCCACTCTTCGCGCGCAGCACACTCTTAGCGTAAGCTTTGGGCAGTCGATGCAGCGCTCGGATATTGCCTTTGAGAATTGCCTCAGTTGCCGCGCGATCGGCTTCTTTCGTACCGTCGAGGTTTTCTGCTTGTGCCTGCGATCGCACACCACGCCGCATCGAGCCGTAGTCTTCACAGAGTGCCCGATAACATTCCTCTGCATCGTCAAACATTACGCCGGGGAACTCATCACGCCACAACACCTTACGCGCCGTTGTACGAGTCTCAAGGCTGCATTCCAGGGAGTCTAAAGCGTTGTGTGCCCATGCTGGCGTGTGGTGTTCTGAGTCGATGGTGGCACTGGCGATCGCCGCTGCCTCTTCACGCCAGAGTTGTTCCTGAATCTCACGCCAGAGCTGTGCTGTGGTAGCGTCCTTACCGATCGCTGCTTCCGTCACGCTGTGCCCTGCCTGCTCCAGCCGTTGCACCAATGCCAGATTGAGGATCGACTTTTGGGCACCAGCTACAGACAAAGATTGAGCGAGATAGTCCATCACCGCTGCCTCGACGGTTGCCATTAGCTCAGAGCGATCGCCCGTTGCCTCTAGCAGTTCGTCCAGGCCGTAGACACCCGCGATCGCCTTGGCGTTGCCCTGCAAGCGTCGTTTGATAGCTCTGGGATGAAGCAAGGCTTCATCGCCGCTGCTGAGTGCAAAATCAGGGCAAAAAACCACACGCGGGACCGATGGCCGGAAGCGCCCTAACATCTGCATGTGGGTATCGGTTGCGAGTGTTGGAAAGTAACCCCAAACCGCAGCAAAGTAAGCGGTTTCAACTTCCACACCACCCTGAATGGATACGCCTGATTTGGCGCTGGGACTCAGGATGAGGATATCGGGTCGATGTGTTACAAGCCAGGTGTCAGGACGCTCAAAGAAAGCAGTAAATTGTCCACCCTGATTGGTTTCTGAATCAATCCGCGTAACTTTCTTATCTGGGAACTCTTTGGCGATCGCCCGCTCCAGTCGCTTTCCTTCCTGCTGGGAACTGCTGACAAATAACAACGGCTCATCCGCTTCTACCGCTTCTAGAAGCTCTGCTCTGAACCCGCTGGCCTGCCCTCGATAGACGGTGCAATCCCAAGGAATACCGCGTTTTTGGTGAGTCACAACGCGCACGCTATCACCACCGGAAAGCGTTTTGATGAAGTCAACGGCTCGGTCTGGAATGCCATCTTCTGAAAGCACGATCGCACCGTTGGCAATCGCCTGCCGAGCAATGCCAGCAAACTTCTCAAGGATGCCAGACCAGCGAGTACCAAGCGTATTGCCCTCGGTTAGATGCTGAATGACCTGGTTCGCTTCGTCCAAAACCAAGAGAATGGGACGCTCAAAAAACCAGGTAGGCAGGCGATGCAGAGAGTCAGGGCACATTACAATCCCGTGGGATGCTGACGCATCCCGCCAAAGCGCTTCCTGCTGGTCAGCGTGAACCCCGTAGGTGTGAATGTGGGCTAAATTCCAGTCGTTAGCCGTCTGCTGCCCGAGGCTGTTGAGCGGCGACAATACCAGGACGTTCCATCCTTGAGCGATCGCCCATCTCACCCAATCCGCACCGATCCGCACGGTCTTACCCGCATTCATGGACGCGCTCAAGATATGAATCGTCCCTTGCTCCAAGGCTGGCAGCGTTGGCAGGTATTCACCTTCTGTAGAACGTTCTACTGGATAACTGAGACGGTTGAGCCGTTCAATCACGGCCAATGCCTGATCGATACGATCATCGCGCCTAAACGCTTTGAGCGTAGGGGCAGTGGCGATTAGGTCGTTAAACCATGCTTGGGCATCCTCGCCCTGGTTAAACAACACATCGTCAATCCCTTTCCCCAGCTTGCCATCCCACACAGGCAGCTTGGGTAAACTGCCCTGACGCTCCAAAGCTGCTGCCAGCCTTAAGCGTTCCCGCCGCACATCGCGCCGTGTGCTTTCTTTCGAGTCCTGGTCAAACACGACATAGATGACGCGTTTGGCAGTAGCAAAGTCTGCGATCGCTTCATGCAGTTCGTTGCTGCCTTTTTTGTGCCATTGGGTAATCCCTCGAATGGCGATCGCTGGTAGTCCGTGACCAATGCAGGCAAGCGCTTTTTTCAGCCCCTCACAGACCGCAATCGGAAGGTTGCAGCGCTTCACTACCTGCCAGAATGTTTCTCTTTCTAGGGGCTCGACTCCGTAGCGCTGGTAGATAAGCGCTGCTGTCTCTGCATCGACATAAGGCAGAATGGGCAGTGCTTCTGCCTTCCCTGGTGTTTCGTACTTGATCCGTTTGCGTTTCTCAAAGTCGAGACGTGGTTCTTTAGGCTTGAAATACGGAATCAGGCCCGGATCGCCGTTCAGAGTCGTTCCTAAAGCTACCCAGCCGCCTGCACTGGCAAACTCGTACCGCTTGAGGATGCGCTTGGCTTCTGCCGTGACATAGCTGGCCACTCGCTGGCACTGGGCGATCGCCTCTTCTGCCAGCAACGCAACCGCCGCATCCCCTTCAGTCCATTGCACGTTAGCAAGGGTGAGTCTGTCTCGAATGGCGCTGAGTCGAAATTCTTGAAGTACCACATCAGGAAGGGTCATGAGGCAACCCCCTTCCAAGCGATCGCCAACTTCAGAGGCTCCAACCGCTCTACAGTGGCTTCGCGCTCAAGCTCTTGGGTTAGGATGCGCTGGACGTGATCGACTTTTTCTGCGTGGCTCCATCGAAAATCGAGCAGAACTTCTCCGGTTGAGACATCCGCGACTCCAAGCAAATAATTGAGAACTTCGAGGTAGATTAGCTTGCGCCGATCGCTCTTCGCTTGAAGGGTGAAGCCGAAATAAAATTCCAGCAGGAAAGCTACTTCTTCGTTCTGCGTTAGACCTGTGGAGGGGAAGCTTCTCATACCGTCCCCCTTGCCGGACGGCAATTCTGAAGCGCCACAAGGTCTAGCCAAGGTGCTGGACGTCGTTTAGAATGAAAGAACGAATATTCAGAATCTTCGCCACCGTTGCCGGGGCAAATTGAATTAATATAGAATACAGTCATCAAACAAAGTCCTTCCTCGTTTGAGGTGGGCAGATCCCAAAAGACGTCTTGTTTGGCGACGCGCCGTCTTTTGAGATTTTTAAGATAATCAAAATCCCCAGTGGCGTATTAATTACGCTGCTGGGGTTTTGTTTTGTTGGTGCAGATGAGATATTAGCGCTTCTCTGGCGAAGTCGTTGATTTTGATGCCTTTCTCAGAGCAAAACTGAGCGATTTGTTCTTTCACAGACTTTTCAATCCGAGGATAAAGCCGCGATCGCTTGGCGTCTGGTTTCAATCGTCGCTGTTTTCTCATGCTTTAATCTCCCTAAGACGTGGTGTCATTATTCTAGATCGACTTTGCGGCAATGGGACTTATTTAAAAATAATTGGCTATGGCGGAAGCATCTACCCGATTGCATTACAGGATAATTCATTTCTTTTTGTGCTTTAACAAAGCAAGCTGATGCTGTTAGAAAACAACAATTAGCTAATTGTCAAATTTTGTCAGAGTTGGGTAGATTAGCTTACCTCTCAACACTTGGGACACAAATAACAGCTGAAAAGTCCTGCTAGATTGAACTGGCGTAACTGGTTTGGATGGCTGACGGCTGAACTCTGGGTCTGAGGCGAAAGTCTCAGCGTTCTAAGCAAATACACAGCAGCGCTTTCTCCAGGTAAAGGTCAGGCAGTTTCTTCATGTTGCTCACTGGTTGATAGCCGATCGTCTGTCGTCTGCTCTTTGCTTAGCTGATATTCCAGCGTTGCTAAAAGCAGCGCTTCCCAGGCTACTTGCGGCTGTTTGCTCTGTAGCCGTTTTATTTCGGCTTCTATTGACTCACGTTCTTCATGTGTCACGACTTATTCCCCTCCTTGTAAAATCTGTTCTGCTGTCACTGGCAGCAAGCCCAGAAGCGGGGAATCGACGCGATCGCTGCCCTGGAAAACGCCATGCTCCCTATACTGTTGTTCTACCAACGCTAAGACCGTGACGGCTTGGTTCTCAGGGTCAATCAGCCAATATTCGGGGATACCACGCTTTGCATACTCCCAGCGCTTGTCCTCGTAGTCGCGTTGGTGGTTTGCATCACCCGGCGAAACAATCTCAACGACTGCCAGAGGTAAAGGCATCTCTAGCTTAATAATTGCTTGCGGTGCCCCAGAGATCGCGCTGATTGACTCCTCCGAGTGAACCACTAAATCTGGCTCACGTGCAGAAACCTTCCTGCTTCTAACAGCAATCTGATGCTTGATGCCAATCCTCTTAGCTGAGATGCCCATTTGCAAAAAGACAGTAAGCAAGAAAACCGCAATTTGAGTGTTGAGAGTACTTTCAGTCGGCATCTCAACTAATGTCCCATCAACCAGTTCATACCGTTTGTCTGTTCCGTCGTCGTAAACAAGGAACTCCTCTAAACTCAGTTCTTTAGTAGCTCTGACCATAGCGATCGTCCTTACTCTTCTGTTGCTGTATCAACACCATTAAGCTTTGCTGCATCCGTAAGGTTGCCAGCACTATCCATGTAGCCCGTGGATTTAAGCAGTTCTTCCACAGCAACCTCTACAACAGTGGTTAAGTCCCAGCGACGTTCAGCCGCTAAAGCTCGCATTCCTGTAAGTAGATTCTCCTCAAGCCTGTAAGTGGCTCGTTTCTTGGGCATGACGGAAAGCATCAGTTTTGATCCTTATTCTGCACGATCTTGCGGACATGTTCACATCATAATGCAATCTGTACAAACTTGATCAGTCATGTATGCACATGTACAAACAAGTATGCTACCTTGTCTATAGACAAGCCTACTGCGTCCTCTGTCATGCCCTACTGCGACCCTATGACATCGATACAGCGCGGTACTGCGACCTCTATGACGACCCTATGACACTACAGAAATCAGGAGCGATGACAATGTCCATTGCAAGACCTCACACCATGCGATCAATTGCCCTTGAAACAAACCGAGACAAACGCACTGTTGCACGCTGGCTAGACCGTGCTAGCGCTGATTGTGCTGATGAAATTGGCGCGGTGATTGACGGTTGCCGCTATTTCAGCGATGACGAAAAGGCCATGCTATTGGCACATATGGGCGACAAGCCTAAAGCTATTGAGCCAGCAAACGAGCCAGAACAGTCAGTCGTCTCTGTGGAGGTTGGCAACCATCAAATTGTTTTGGCTCAACCAGAGATGCCGCAGACCTACAGCCTGGAGTCGCTGCGGCAAAGTGACGTTGTAGCGTTTGATGACCCACTGGCGATCGCTGCCCAGTTCCTTGAGACTGCCGATGTACTGACCGCAGAGATGCAGCGCGATATTCGACTGCGCGAACAAAAGTTGCAACAAACCCAGCAGGCGAAGGCCGCGATCGCTGAGAAGGCCACCGAATTCAAGCTCGAAGCACGTCTCTATCGGGAACGCACCGAAATGCTGGCAACAGCGCAAAGTCAGGAGACGCAAGGGTTACAGCAGTCTCTCACCACCCTACAAAGCTTGGGAAAGCCTCAAGAATGAATCGCTTGATTTGGTCGATCGTGCTCATGGTGCTTGCATGTGCACTGTTGAAAGCCTACACATCCGCCGCTTATCCCAATCATTCAACGACAGAAGCCAGCGTTAACCGTCCAAAGTAAACCGCTGGCTCTGCACTCCCATCCAACACATAGGAGCTAATCTCATCATGCCTGATCAAATGCCCGCAGAAGGGCAATACTTCCAGCTTCACCCTATCCAAGCGCCAAAGCCGAAGCCTGGTATGAGCTGGGGACTGCCGATCGCACTCGGTTTGCTGGCCGTCCCGCTGTTGATGTTTGGTTTTGGCGTTTCGCAGCAGCAGAAACCAGCCGAATCAGCACCTAGCCCATCGGCAACGCCAGAAACGCAGCCGTCACCTCTCTTCAGCCCCGCTCCAGTGCAGGCAACCACACCATCTGCAACGCCAGAAATCGCGCCCACTCCGATACAGTCAGTTCCCCAAAGCAACCCGCTCATTGATGCTGCTCAACTACCAACCGCAACAATTCGAGCGATCGGTGTGGCTGCTAACTTCCGCACCGCTCCAAGCCTGCACAGCCAGATTCTAGGGGTACTGATGAACGGTGATTTGGTGCAATTGACCACCGATCGCCGCGTCTCTCAAGACGGCGTGGTGTGGGTGCCCGTGCGATATCGGGGTGCTAACGGCTGGGTGGCTCAGAGCTTTATCGGAGGATCTTCCAATGCACAACCCTAAAGCGCTACCGATCGCTACGCCTGACGCGCCTAAGCTGGCTGTCTGGGCTGACCCGAGCGGGACACCTTATCTGGTCAAAAAGCAGCCCGATGGCTCAACTGTCTTCACACCACTGGAAACTGCGTTATCGCAGCAGCAAGCACCGGAAACAAGCGCACGAACGACAACTGATCGCGACCCGCTCGCTACGGTTCTGATTGGCTTTGCCGCCGTGCTTGGGCTGATTCTGGCCGGGTACGGCATCGGTTTTCTGGCCGGTGCCAACGGTCAGCGCGTCGTTCTGGTGCCGTCTACGCCCGTCTGCAACACTCACCGCAGCTCTGTGCTGTTCTGGTTCACCGAAAACAAGGAATGCAACTAATGTCAGCACCAAAAGTTAAAGGCTACAACCGCCACCAAAAGCACGTCCAATCGCTCGTTTTGCCTCATGCCGGTGCCCTGACCGAACGCGCTAACCGCTATTTCGGGATTGATTTGGCTGCGTTGCCCACGATGAGTGATCACGAATTGGCTGCGTTTGCCGATCGCGCCACGGCCATGACCAGGCTCAAGGAAATTCTGCCCATCCTCGAAAAGCACTTTACAACGCTGATCGAAGGGCAGGTTGAGTATGAACAGTTCGTGGGCAAAGTGCTCAAGCAAGTTGAGAAAGGCTCAAAGCAAATCGACAAAAGCCTGCTGGATGCGTGGCTGCTCTCGAAAGGCTACGACAAACATCTGCAACTGCTGAATCAGAAGGCCGGTCACGGAATGCAGAAGCTAGAGACGGAATTCCGCTCGGAGTATGACCTGAACCGTTTAGACTTCCAAAGCGCGATCAAGCTGATTCACTTGCGGCATCAGACCAAAGCGAAGGCGATCGCTGAGAAAATGCCTCAAGCACGTCGCCAGATAGTAATTCAAGAGCAACTCAGGCAGCAGAATGAAACCCGTAAGGAGTTGCTGACCTACGGGACTGCTGGCAAGCCCGGGAAAGGCTTTTGGGGTGGTGTCAAAGACTTCTTTCGAGTGTGAGGTGAGCCATGTTTAACCGATACGACTCCCCTTTGATGCTTCCTGGCTATGAGCCTGAAAACCAGCCACAGGAAGACGATCGCATTGATTACGCACTGCAAGGGATTAGCCGCTTTGCTGGGTTGTTTGCCGTTGGTGTGACCGTCACTCTAGTAGTCCGTTGGGTGCCGCCGCTGCTGCCGTTCTACTGGATTGGGGCAATCGCCTGCATCCTCTCACTGGCACTGCCTGCCTATCTGTCTCGCAGTGCCCGGTTACTGGCGATTGCGATCGCGCTGGTCGTCGCCATCTTCACCGGTTGGTTCGATCAACTGGCTCACACCGGCGAACGGGTTAATCAGCAAGTCCAGCAGCACGTTCAGGAGGTTTTGAAGTGACTATCTCAACTCACCGAGCACTCGCAGAAATCCTGCTTGATTCAGCAAGTATTGTCATTACGCCGATCACTGCGCTCTATTTAGTTGCTTCACTCACTGGTAACCCCTCAAAACACCAAAAACTATTTGGAGAAGGCTGCCTCATCTATTTCCCAAGCCTTGCGATCGCCCTCGCTTGTAAAGCTTATAAACGCGATGATCTTTTGGAGGTGCCGAAGTGAAAGACCCCTATCTACCGCAAATTTTAGGGCTGCTGGCGGCTGGCATGACTGCGACTGGCTTAAGCATTTCAGGCTACTTGCATCAGAACGAATCCTTCCGCTTTCTGGGCACTGAATTAACCTATCCAGCCGCATACCGCAAAATACCGCTGTCCTTAGTAGGCAGTGGGTTTTGTATCTCTGCTTGGCTGCTCACCCAATCCCGCCGCGATTACCGTCGCCAGTACGAAGAATGGGAGCGGCAGATGATGCTGAAGCGAAGCCAGATGGACGCGATCGCCCATCAAGCAGAGCTGGAAGGCTACAGCCAGATTGCTCAATTGCAGGCCGCCGAGCGCCTTTACCCGGCAATGGCTCCCTATCTGGACGATGTTCAGGATGCTGAGTATCAGGAGATAGCAGCACAACAGCAGTCCACACCACAAGCAACAGCCGCTGCGCCTGGTCAGGTGCCTGCAACGCCCACGTCCGATCCTACGGTTGACCCAACCGCTTACCTGCAAAATTTCCTGGAATATCCAGGGCTGCTGTTCGGTGGCATGGGTGCCGGAAAGAGCTGGACGGCGCGTTATCTGGTCATGCAGAAAGTAAGGGCAGGGCATCAGGTTGTTGTACTCGATCCTCATGCTGCATCGCATGAATGGAAGGGCGTCCGGCATGTTGGAGCGGGCATGGACTACCGCGCGATCGCTGAGTTTTTGTCCTGGTATCTTGACGAAATCGAGCGCCGTTATCAGGAGTTCAACAAGTCAGGACTGAGCGAGGAAGACTGGCAGCAAAGCCTCAGACAACAGGGGCGCATCATCAGCGTGGTATGCGAGGAGATGACCAACTGGGCGGACCGTTTGCCCGGTGACATTGGGAGCCGGTTCTTCAAGTCAGCCATGAGTGACAGCCGTAAGGTGTTGATGCCGCCGCTATTCGTGGCACACGATCGCACACTCTCAGCGCTGGGAGATGCCAAGGGTGTAGCACGGTTACGAGATGCGGCGCTGCTGGAATTGGAGCTGATTCCGACCATTCACCCAACGACGCGCAAGCCAGTTTCGAGTGGTCAGGGCAAGCTCAAGCTGCCTGGTCATGGTGAATGGCTCGCGGTTGAACTGCCCAGGTGCGATCGCAAAATCACAGACTTTACGGTCTACCAGCAACCGCAATATCCGACTTTTCAACAACCATCGACACCGCAGCCACAGCCAACCCAAAGCACACAAAAACCACAGCCTGATTTTCGCGCTCAAGTGACTAGCTGGTTAAGGGATTGCTGGGAAGCAGAATTACCACAGGATGAGTCAAAAGCAGCGCCTAGCAGAATTGATTCTCTACCCGATGGCAACCTGAAGAACTTAGCAGCTTATCTACGTAAGAAAGGTGAGATGGCTGTGAGGGAAGTGAAGCAAAACTGGGGTAAGAATAATGCTTTGAATAGTGAGCAGGTGCAAGATTTACTGATTGAACTAATCGAGATGAATCTAATTGAAACTTTCTCACCCCTCACTTCTCGCGCTGAATGGGTGAGGTGGGCTGAAACCTAGACTCAGAGCGGTATACCTCAAATGAGGTGTGAGGTACCTCACTTTACACCTCACCGCAAACCTCAGTTACACCTCACCCTAGACCTCACTTTGCACCTCAGTTACACCTCACTTTTTTCCTAACACTATGTTTAGTCAATCAAATCCTGTGATCGTCAAAATTCGGCGTGAGTTGAGGGGCAAGCTACCCGATAGTTGGCTTGAAGATGTGATCACAATTCTGGAATATCAACTGACCTATCAAACTGTTGATGAACTGCCCACAGAAGACCTGTTAAAGCTACGCATTGGAACTGCCTTCAGTGCAACCCTCAATCAGATTTTGAACCATACACCGAAGCCTGAAATAAAAACCGTCGATGTAGCGATACAAAAGCCTCAAATCTTTCGCTTACCTTGGCAGTAATGATTGAACAACTCTCGTTATTTGCCGTGGGGGCGATCGCCACTCCTCTCACTCCTGAACGCTGGCTGTATCCCCTGTGTACGGTGTTCAACTCTGGCGATAGCGGACTGTACCATATCGCTGCCAGTAGCAAAGAGGAAGCGCGTGCGATCGCTGAGTCGCAGCTCCGCGCCAAAGGTATCCCATTTCTAAGGGTTGTCTGTTGCTTGGGTACGTACTGGCGAAAGTCGCTCGACGGCTACCCTTGCTCACCTGTCAGGCAATGTGATCGATGGCTTTGAGTACCCTCACCTGGCAGCATTTTTCACGCCTAAAAGCCATTTACATTAAAAATATAATGTCAAATTCATGCGCCCATCAGAGCATCGATTCGACTCACCAGTTTGGCGAGCTACTTTCCACCCTGGGGAGAGATCGTTCATGCTCTAATGCTGCTGCGACCGCGCTGTAATGCTGTGGCGAGCTATGTGGTGTATGACACCACGCTCGCCCAAGGGGAGCCCCCCTTGGAGAACCCCCCTTGGAGAACCCCCCTTGGAGAACCCCCCTTGGAGAACCCCATGCCACCCATGCGCCACGAGATAGGTGGCTTTAAGTGCCCTGCATCTGGCAGCTTTTTCAAGCCAAAAAGCCCGCCCTACATTACTAAAGGTAATGTCAGATTCAAAACCCAGTCACGCCGCATCATCGCCATCGGGTAACAGCCCATCTGCCCTCAACTTTGCCTCGACTGCTGCTCGAATGTAGTCCTGGCGATCGCTCATTGCTCTCAGAACTGCGTCTGTATCAACAGAAAACCGCACTGAAATCGGCTGAGTCTTCCACTTAGTACCCTTACCGTCGCCGGGAAACCAAGAATCACTTTTAGGCATAAATTTATCCATTCATTACCTATAGTTTATACCATGTGTACATGGATTTAATTGTTGTATTATCCATGTGTACATGGTATATTAGATTCATGGGTGCAATGCACAGCAAAAGAGCGCTCCAATCCCGCTAAGAAGAAAAGCGCTCTTTATACCCGAAACCCCATTTAAGGAGTTCAACTTCATGTTAGTACAGACCACGTCTACGACAGACAATTCAGTCATTCTCTACGGGGCCAACGATCCGGCTCTCAATCTGGCGACTGTTCGCGCTGCTGCGATGACCGAGGATCAGCTTTACCAGGTAGGTTTTGACGCTGCTTTTAACGGTCGCGGTATGCGCGGTTCACTGGCTGACTATCCCGCATATGTGCGCGGTTGGGGTGAAGGTTACAAAGCGCGATCCTAGGTTTTGACTGCTGCCATAAATCAATCTGTAACCTTAAGGAGAATGACCAATGCTACATGAACAACTGCAATCAAAGATGAGGCAATCGCTAGGGCTGGATGATGAGCCAGTGACAGTTACCTTTGCCGAGCAGCCGAACCATCAGCCCCAACCGAACCATCACCTTACCCCAGGGCTTCACGCTTACATCGACTGTCCTTCAAAGGTAGTCAGCGATCGACTCAAAGCTCAAGCGGTGCAAATCGCCGTCGAGGCGCTGAAATTTGACATTCAGATGGTTAATTTACGAGTCGATGGAGAAATTGTTTACGAGTTTCCGCCCAAATACGCGGCCAAGTTCAAAGATGGACCGATCAAGATGGAAGGATGCATCCCATTACAACGTGCCTTGAAGCCTGATACGTGGGACGAGTTGCAAAGACTCACCGAACAAAACCCCAATCTGAAGATTGTCCAATTTGAAGCTAAGGGGAACGAGTTGTTTCCTGGTATTGAAGTGCTTTCCGGTGCTAATTGCGCTCAGACATCGGGAATGGAGACCGACCAGTGGCATCGGTTTTTAGGGGAATTACTGACGCATGGCCTGATCACTAACTATTGCTGGAAAGAGCGGCTTAGCACCGGGGAAGAATGCGCGTTTGTCGGGGATGTACGCCTAGTTCTGATGCCGCCTCAAGCTGAAAATGGCAGAATTGTTGCTGGCAAGCTGGGATGCATGGTTGAAATGAAGCCAGTACTGGCAGTTGGATAGACAATCGCCCAAGTGACCCGAATCAAAAGCCTTCACCCCTGTCATTCCGATAGGGGTTTTGTTTTGCGTATTGTATGAAGGAACGTAAATTTATTGCCGTCATGGCAGTTTACCTCCTTGACAAGAATAGGGGGATCAGTACGATGAAAATATTAGTACTTTTGTTCTATAAAGAGTCTTTTCGTATGATGAGTGCTTAAGCATTCAAAGCAGTTCTAGCGTTGAATCTTGGAGAAATATCGTGGGTGTTTTAACGAAAAAAAGAACGAACTCTGCTCTTGCAGTGCTGGCTGCTTCTGGTGCTGGCGGATTTGGCACATTTGCTCCAACTCCTTCAATTGAGCTTCATAAGCAAGTTTTGATAGGAAGTGCAGACATTGCGATGTGTGTCGGCATTTGGAAAATATATTTTGATGAAGAGATTGGCGAGAAGAGTGTGTTAGAAATGCTGCGAAATGCAGGATTTATTGCTGTTGCGGCAGGTGGAACCGGTTGGGTGATTGCCAGAATTGGTACTGGTGTATTGGGTGAAATAGCAAACTGGTTCGGACCGCCTGGGTGGATTTTGTCAGGCGCTGTTGCTTTTTCAGGAACTGCTGCTTTAGGAGCTGCTTTTATAGTTTGTTGCGATCAGTATTACCAGAAAAGACGGAGAGATGGCTGGAGACCGGCTCAAGCGTGACCTCTCGCAGCGTTTCATTGAGCGCCAAAACTATATTCTTGATTTTACGCTTCGCGCAAAGTAGAGCTAAGCGCGAAGCATCTGCCTTCAATTGAGGTTGAATATGTTGGAAAGTCGGGCGAGCTGATAAATCCTGGCAGGGTTATTAAACTCTGCCGTCGGACTCAACCAACTCATCTATAGGTTCATTAGTCGATTCAATCCAATGGCGATCAACGTGCCAGAATTGCCGCTTGCTGCTGTGCAGGTGTCACATCCAAGTATCGCGATAACTCGTTGAGTGACTCGTGACCTGTGATGCTGGCGATCGTCTTCAGTGGAATGCCCTTGCCGTGCAGATTCGTCGCCAGCGATCGTCTAAAACTGTGGGTACCTACGCCACGTAGCTTCAACGCCTCACAAACCAGCCTTAGTTCCTTATCTACCGCTTGTCTGGTGATATGCCCTGCTGTACGCGGTGATGGGAAGAGATAGCCGACTGTGGGCAAATTCGACTCACTCAGCAGCGCCACCAGTTCAGGGTGCAATGCCACTTCTCGTGTACGTCCAGTCTTCGTGTGCGTGAGCGTGATGATACCTGCCACCAAATCTAAGTTCTCCGCTCTGAGTGCCAAGGCTTCACCCATGCGGCATCCTGTGAAGGCAGCGATCGCCACAATGAATTTATAAGGCTCCGCACACAAACCAATGACCTGATCGATTTGGTCATTGTTCAGGATTGCCGCTTGCCCCTTACCTTTTACTTTTGGCATCAGAATAATCTCTTTGTTGTTTGCCTTCCGATGCCATTCTATTGTCGTTTCCTATGAAACGACAACTCAATTACAGCGTTTCAGGATGTTTAACAGAGGTTGGTGCGGTTTAAGCTGGCAATTACGGATTGCTTATCATTGCCGCAAGGCTGAAACGCCCATTTCATCGCACACACTAACCGATTGATAAGTTCTGCTTAAGTCGTTAACGCTGTTTACGATTTTTCCTGTGCAGACGCTTGACGCATTGCGTACCATTGTGTGAGCACGTTAACGCTGTTCCTATGAGCAAACCAAAAGCAACGATCGGCTGTCGCATTCCTGATGACTGGGTAGGGCAGATTGACGCAGTAGTGAATGAGTTAGGGGTGAGTCGCTCTGAATGGTTCGCGGGACTCATCAGTGAAGCATTAGGGAAGCAAGACGCGGGCACGGTGCGATCGCTCGAAAAACGGTTGACCACTGTAGAGCAACGGTTGAACAAGCTGGCTCTGCTGGTGACTCAGCAATAAAGTTATTTCGCCAAAGATTCACAACAGACGTAGTGATTCTGCTCTAAAACTAGGAATTCTGAAGCAGAACTGCGTTGAGGTAATTTATGGATGAGCAAAAAGGTTTAGCTGCGGGCCACGTCTTGAAAGCGGCCACGCGGGATTTAGAGGTAATCCTAGCAAACCTGAAAGCTCAACGATCAGAAGCGTATGCCAAGTCACGCATGAGTAAAAACACGAACGAAAAAGAAGTGTTTTTGCAGTTTGTTGAGCGTACAGACTCCTCAATTCAGCTCTTAGAAAGTAGACTCAAAAGCCTTCACCAGCACTTAATGAACCTTGAATTTGAATTAGGGCGATGGATTGAGTAAACGCTTTAGAGACAAGTGAAAAGGATGCAGCGAGATCGCGGCCGCCCTACAAACCCGTTTCTCAATCTAAGATCGCAGCTCAGTAAACACGTGAGTAAGTAATTACTTATTTAAGTGAATCATTGTTCACGTAAACACTTGAACACGTGAGCAAGTAAAAAACCTGCCAGTGGACTAACAGACGTAGAATCACTTGATTACTGATTCACTTGCTCACTGAAAATGATCATTGCCTTTGCCAGTTTGAAGGGAGGAGCGGGGAAATCAACCTTATCGATTCACTTGGCTCATGCGATCGCGCTAGCTGGTAAACGAGTGCTGCTAGTAGATGCTGACCCGCAAGGCAGTGTAAGCAGTTGGGCTGCTGCCAGAGACACGCCATCCCCCTTCCCCGTGATTGGACTTTCAAGAAATACGATTCACCGTGACCTGCCAGAGTTAATGGTCAACTATGACCACTGCGTCATTGATACGCCGCCGCGCGTCTCTGCCCTGGCCCGCTCTGCCATCCTTGCTGCTGACTTGGTGCTGATTCCGGTGCAACCATCCAGCTACGATGTTTGGGCTGCTGGTGAGACAGTGGAGCTGGTCAAAGAGGCGCAATCGTTCAAGGCAGAGATCAAGGCTGCGTTTGTCATTAATCGGAGGATCGGCAATAGCGCGATCGGTAAAGAGATTGATAGCGCACTGGCCGATTACGCCTTACCTGTCCTGAAAACTGCGATCGCTCAGCGGGTCATCTTTTCAGAATCCAGCGCGGGGTATTCAGTGATGGAGCTAACCCCTAGTAGTACTGCTGCCACTGAAGTTAAAAATCTCAGCAAAGAAGTCTTGAAACTGATGGAGGTGAAGAAATGGTAGATAAACGCCGCCGCCTCGCACCAAAACCAATCACGCCGCCGCCTGCTGCTGATAGCTGGGTAGATAAGGGAGGGCTTGATCCTGAACTACAGAACCAGCCAAGCCAGCCCACTGAAGCGGTAGTCGGTAGTGCCGATGGTGAGGATAAGGCAAAACCATACCCTCACCGCATCAGCTTTGATATGGCAACGCAGCAGTATCGACAGTTGAAACGTGCAAGCTTTGACAGCGATCGCACCATGAACGATATTCTGCGAGAGGCAGTTGAGGAATGGCTCAAAACACGTGGCTACTGATCTACTTGATTACGTAATCAAGTGAGCAAGTGATTACGTAATCAAGTGGAGCTAGTTTTACAGATAAGTCGAGTTATCAGCAATTTTCGGCTGGGTTAAATCGAGTTTGAACCTGACTCCTCACTGCTCTTGGAAAACTGCTGTTGGGCATATTTCAGCGCATCGCCAAAGGGCAAGCCAGGGTACTGGTTTTCAACTTGCTCAACTTGAGTGGCAGCCAGGGCGATCGCCTCTGACTCGCTTAGATTCCTTGCTTCTCCCAGCTTTTCGGCAAACTGCCTAAACTGGCGCTGCTCGCCGATTTGGTCTTGAAAATTAGACATTGGGAACTCCTGTTAATTGAGGGGTTTGGTTTCGAGAATCGCTCTACTGCCAATGACCTGAATGGCAAGGGCTTTGATGTCTCGTTCAAGTGGCAAGAAAATATCCCCGCCGAGCGTAGAGGATACTTTCTTGCTCACCGATAGGTAGGCGATCGCCTGCTGGCACAGTTCTTCTGATGCACGATTAAACGCATCGGCCGCTTGGGTTAATTCAGCGATCGCCGCTGCTTCCTTACTTTCCTGCTCTTGCAATTGCGCTTCGAGAGTCGCCAGGTGCTGTTCAGCTTGCGCCAGAGCCGATTCATATTGTCGTAGCTGCTGGGCACGTTCTTTCTCACCTGTTGCCTGTTGTTGCTGCGATTGCAAAATCTCCAAGGGTGCAAGATTTACGTGCTTCTGAAGTCTGGCAGGCAGTTTGAGGAGCGCGATCGCATCCTTGAATTCCTCAATGGCTTGCCGCTGCTCTCGAATCTGCGTTTTCAGTTTTTCTGTGGTCATGCTCTTGTTCCTAGCAAATAGTTCGTTTTGCACTTTTGAAAATTTTGAGGAAATTATTCAGAGAGAAGCCTTGTCAGCAATTCTGTTCTTTCCCTCCATACCCTAGTCAGAAAGGCTTTAGAAGCCCTCATCTCGCTCGTATGCAAGCCACTCTTGAAGCTGTTCCGTGCCGATACCGCTTTCCCTGTCTCCGTTGTCGGCCCCGTTGACAACTGCCAGGGCTTCCAGTTCTGAATCAATTGGCGCTGTCGCTCGCGCTGTTCTAATGTCCATTGCCGCGCCGCCATGTGCCTCCTTTAGCTGGTGATTGTCGGAATGTGCGATCGCTAGATTTTGCTGATGCTTGATGAAGGTTGTATTCTTGCGAGGATGCCGCAGTTCATGGAGAGCCAGCAGGCTTTTACGGGTTTGATCTTGTGCTCGCATTGCCAAGCTAGCGTAACGATCGCACATGTCAGGATCGGTCATGAGCGCGGCAAGGCTCATCCATTTATGGAATGCCGCTTCAAGGCATTGAACCTGAGCCAGCAAAGCCCGTTCTGCATAATGTTGGGTGTCATCAGGATTCAAAGCGTCCACCGGACGAGTGGACAGTGTATTGAACAAGCCTATTGCCCGATCGTTCAATCCTTCTCCCTCAAACACATGTTGCCCGTGTTGAATGGCGGCGATCGTCCGGGCTGCTGCCCATTCAGGGGATGCGACAGACAAAACATGGCTGTCATTGCATGGCGGTTTTTCTTCCATTGACTCACCGTTCATAAGTTGATTTCTGTCGATTGGCTTTGTACTGGCTGAAAAGCTGTAACTGCTTGTGAACGCCGATCATCAGTTTTGCCGCGCCAGGGCGATGACTGATGACCTCAAGCAGGCGGTGGCATTCCCGCTTAAGGTCTTGCAGCGTTGGGTGAGCAGCGCGATCGCTCATGCTACTGCCCTCAAATCACTGACTGAAGCATCCCAAACCTTACCCGCTGCCCATCCTGCAGCCGCTCTGACTCGCGCTGTTGTACCGTCGCTACTCTCCACAATCCATTCACCTAAGCGGCTTCCCCACTTCACCCGCCCCGCGGCTGCAAAATCCTCGATTGATGGGGACTGTGGGCTGGTGTCCGTGGTTCGTAAAGGTAAATCCACATCTATACGAGTTGAGGACACGGA
>JAJPKC010000544.1 GCA_021323955.1 Oscillatoriales cyanobacterium Centralia_MAG_596
ATTTCACTCACAATCGGCGACACAAAACTGTCGAAGAAGGTGCCCAGATCCAGCCGCACGTTGTTAAACGCCACCGTTGGCGCACTACCCGACAAATCGGGATCGCTGGGACTAAATGCCCACCCCAGGTTGAAATTCGTTTTTAAGGATGGCAACTTTGCAGAACCACCAAAGCTTGCGGTCAGATCGAGATTGATCCGCGCATCTGCCGTCAACTTGGGACTGATGAACTGGCTATAGTTGGAGCCGATCGCCGTGAGTTCTCCGGCTGTTAACCGTCCATCACTGTTGGGGTCGGACAGATTGATCGCAAACTCACCCGTTAAATGGGTTTGATCCGTGGGATTGGCTGGATCATCAACGTCTTGAGCATTGACCTGCAAAAATCCCAGCGTTCCCGTGGCGCTGAGGCCGGGTGTGGCAATATTGAGATCGATTTTGAGTTCGTTTGCCGTTGCGGTATCGACGTAAAACTCATTGCTGGTGAGATCAACGCCAACATTAAATTTGAAGTCATACCCGGTTTGAGCGTTGACGTTTCCATCTACGGCCAGCCCTACCCCTGGCAACCCTGTGCTGAAGCCAATCGGTGTCGCACTGGCCAGTAACGTTCGCACCAGGGTTGTATTGAACTGAATGCGATCGGGCGTACCGTCGCTGTTGTCGTCAATGGGATCGATCGTGATCCCACCGGGAACGAGTCCCGCCAGCGCGGTGGTCAGTGCCGTTTGGATCGCTGTATCGGTCTTGGTCGCCAGACCATCCACAGTTGCCCACCCGGCGGCAATCTGATCGCGAACGTTCTGGAAAAATGCCTCGGCATTCTTGAGTTTGTCGCCGACTAACGGCAGGTTTTTGCCCAGTGCCAGCAGGTTTACTCCCGCCTGCAGCGTGTCCAAAAAGGAGGTAATGCCGCTTTTAAGGTTGTCATATTGGGTATTGGTCAGATCCAGCAAGGTGTGGTTGTAAGTCGCGATCGCGTCTGCCCGAAAAGCAAGCTGTGCCGCGATCGCGCCCGTATTCACTTCCAGGTTCCAGTCACCCCCCAACCCCACACTCCCGGTCAAATTCGTTGATGCGGCCACATCCGCTTGTGTAAGCTGGCTCAAATAGCGGACAAAGCTCTGCCCTGTTTGCCCCAGCGCCACATCACAGCCGTAGAGGAGAATATCCGCGTCAGCCGTCAGTGACGTTGACCAGCCCTGGAGTTCTCTAGCGTCAACCGTTGCGGTAGCGGCATTAAAATCCGTATTGCCCAGGTGCAGGCTGCCTGCATTGCCATGAGACACAATATGGATCGCCGACACATCATGGCGCTGCTGCAAAAAACGACTGATCTGGGCAATGCCGTCTTGTTGCGAGTCCAGCAATACCACTTCAGCGTTTGAATTAACCCCTGCTGCCAGCGTTTGGTAATCCGCCACACCTTTGTCAATGAACACAATTTCGTGCGGTGCTGCCGGAACCTTCACGCCCGATTCAGCGTCCAGAGCCGAGGATGAACGATTGAGCGACGTTATCGAATCCTCTGCCGTCGTTTGCAGTGCCGATGTCTGATGCAACGAGCCGATCGCGGTATCAGGCGGCCCCAATGGTGAAGCGACGGGTGCCCCACTGCGATCCACGTGGTTGAGATCCATAATCCTTGCTCCTGGCATCAAATCAGGTGAATGGGTCGTCTAGACAAACTACGGCGGTGTTGGCCGAGCATTTGTCGTATAAACCGTTTAAACCGTGATTTCAGCGCCGCCTTGCAGGACATGCGCTGCTAATCAAAATCGGTTGAATGATGCATCCCTGGAAGCGTTCTATCCCGTCACGAATGGACGATCGCGGGCGTTGGTCCTGTCTTTTCCGAACTTTCGGGCTGAACCCGATCCTGATGTGCTAACTGAACGGTCAACGGCTGGATTTTGGCAACCAACCACTGCTGAAAGAGCTGCCGCTGTAGCTCTTGCTTCAAATCGCCATCCAGCACGGCAGGCATCCGTGCACCGACTTGAAATAAGCACCAGCGGTTGTCTACCGCGATCGGTCCCACCAGTTCTCCCGCTGTTGCCGTATCCACAGCCGCTCGCAGTTCTGGTGCCAACTTGCCCCGCCGGATCAGTCCCCGCAGGACATTTACCTGCTCGCGATCAGCCAGCGCATACCGCTGAAAAATTCCCTCCAGATGTATCTCGCCGTTCACCAGTTGGGCGTGAAGTGACACCGCCAGATCGCGATCGGCGGTGATGATGCAAGACAAGTCAACCTGCGCCAGCAAAGGGCGATGTTGCTCAAAATACGATTCCAACTGCGGTGCGGCAATGTGCTCTACTAATTTTTCCAGCTTGGCGCTAAACAGTACCCGACTTTGAAAGGCACTGTAGTCCATACCCTGACTGGCAAGCCACTGCTGAAATTGTGCCGGATCGGTGAGATTGGACTGCACCCGAAAATCGACGACAGCCTGATCGATCGCCGCACGACTCACCTCCAGATCATTACGGTGCTGGAGTTCTGCCAGGAGCACATGCTGTTCCACGATTTCTCGCAGCAATGGCAATAATCGACCAGAACGCTGTAATGATTGTAAAACGGTTGCTAGCGAGAGTGTCTGGCCGTTTATAGCTAGAAAGGGAACGTCCTCAAAGTTGGCGATCGGCTTCATAAAACGAAATAAAAGCTACACACTGGACTGTAGAAAATCTCAGTAAAAACACTGTTTTTCTATACACACCAGTAATTACACCCAGATGTGTGAGCCATCCGGATGAGATTGGCAAATGTTCGTAAAGAACCAATCAAATTGTGTGAAGGATCGATGCCAGGGCTGAGGAGCATGGCACCCGGCTAAAAGCTCACACTCGATCTAATGCTTCTGCGTTTTATAGATTACGAACTTGCCCAATCCGCCAATGCTTTCGACGTGGTACGACGGCAAAAGCGGTCCTAGAAACGGAACGAGTGAACTGAGGGAGAGATCCGTCGTATAAAGGCTGAACA
>JAJPKC010000169.1 GCA_021323955.1 Oscillatoriales cyanobacterium Centralia_MAG_596
ATCCCAATGACCATGCACAACTGCTGTGGCGTAACAATACGAGTGGGCAGAATGCTGTTTGGCAATTGCATACTTTTACATTGCAAAGCGGCTCTTACCTCCCCCCTGTTGCCGATGTGAACTGGCAAATCATCACCACGGCCAACTTCAACCGCGATGGCACCCCAGATCTTTTGTGGCGCCAGCAAGTCACGGGTGAAAATGCGATCTGGCAGATGCACCGTACAGGTTACCAAACCGGCTACTATCTTACCCCTGTTGCGGATGTGAACTGGCAGCTTATTACCACTGCCGACTTCAATGGCGATCGCAATCCAGACCTCCTGTAGCGCAATCAGGCGACAGGTGAGAATGCGATCTGGCAAATGCATGGCTTTAGCATTCAAACTGCCGCCTTGATCACAACGGTAGCGGATGCACACTGGCAAATCGTCAGTGCTGCCGATTTTAACAGTGATGGCGAGGCTGATCTTCTATGGCGGAATCAAGCGACGGGTGAGAATGTCCTCTGGCAGATGAATAGTTTTAGTATTCAAACAACCGCCGCCATCACGACGGTCCCAGATGTGAATTGGCAAATTGTTGGCACTGCTGATTTCAACCGCGATGCTACCCCCGACCTTGTTTGGCGAAACCAGGCAACAGGTGAGAATGTCCTCTGGCAGATGAACAGCACAGGCTTCCAACGGACTATTTTCTCCCCGCTGTACCAGACGCGCATTGGCAGATTGCAGGCATTGCTGACCTGGGTGGTGATAGCACACCCGATATCCTCTGGCGTAACGATGCGGCTGAGAAAACGGTGATCTGGCAACTGAGCGGCTTCAGCTTCTTGCAAGCATATTCGCTCCCTGATGTCACTTCTGACTGGAGCGTGCAGTCATTTAGGATTGTGGATTAATTAAGCTGAAACATTGCTTTTCCGTAGGGTATGTTTCACGGAACGTCCTTACAGAAGACTGATTGACGACAAAACTCTTGAAATGCCGCTTCTTGCGTCGGTTGGGTAAAGCCGACTGAGCCTGAAAAGCAACCAGCAGCGTCTATCAAAGGTCGTCAAACCGCTCAATTTGGTAGAAAATTGCTTGCTGGAATTATGTCTCAACAAAATTAAGTAAGTTTGATTGTGTCTGTAGCCTCTGCAGAAGGCGCTTTAGCGGTTTGCCTTTGGCTTGCTTAACCGCTTTAGGCAAGCTCAGCCACTGCCGCTTGCGTTTACGGGCTTCCGGCCACTCCTCAAGCACATCTTCGACAGACAGTAAAAAAACTTCCACCTGGTAAGGGTAGCCCCACTTGCGGTCAGAATAAACAGCAAAAGCAGGCGTTTGCACTCGACCAGTAACACCCGCCTCTTCCCACGTCTCTTTAGCGGCAGAATCGACAGCACTGAACCCCAAAGCAATCCAACCCTTGGGCACAATCCAATGCTGATGTTTGGTAGAAGTAATCAGCAAAACTTCCACCTTTCCATCCTTCACACGGTAAGGAATAGCGCTGGATTGTCGCAACACAAGCATCTTGCTCATAAGCGTCCAAACTGGATTGATCCTAATGCCATCTTCTGGGTCTCTAATCTACGGTAGGACATAACCATCGTGGGTTCGTCTACAGAAGTTTTCTAGCGGGCGATCGCTAAATAGCAAGCACCGTTCAACAGCGCCGTGATCACGGCACCGATGCTGCCCCCTTTCATCATGCCAATTTTGCCTCGACGCTTGAGCCAGATGGTCAACGGCAGCACGTAGAGCAACTGCCAGAACAAAAAGCCCATTGGTGCTACGGCTGTCGAATAAGGAGTTGAGCTAGTTGAGTGAAGAGCAACTGGTTAAACCGATCAGCTGCAAAGTCGAGCTATGGTGCAGCGAGATTCCGTTCTAATCAAAACAGCAACATTGTCTCCAAGCAATTAAACTGTTTCTTGGCAATGTTTCTAGCTGACGAGAAGATGTCTCGCGTCTCCATCATTATCCCTACGCTAAATGAGGCAGCATCTCTAGGACGAACCCTACACTGCCTTAGCGTTCTTACTCCTCCTGCCTGGGAAGTGCTGGTGATCGATGGTGGGAGTCAAGATGAAACGGTAGCGATCGCCCAAACGGCTGGAGCGAAGGTGATTGTTGCGGAACAGGCTGGGCGCTCTATCCAAATGAATCGAGGGGCAGCGATCGCAACGGGCGAGGTTCTCTGTTTCCTGCACGCCGATACGCTCATCCCAGATGATGCAATCGCTGTAATCGTGAAAACGCTAGCAGACCCAGCAATCGCTTGCGGTGGGTTTATTTCGCTCATGACCGGTGCCGAAACGACTCGTTGGAGCGTATCACTACACAACTACTTGAAAAGCTATTACGCTCCCCTACTGTTTCATCCCTACCGCTTCTGGTTCAAAGGCTTGCGCCTCCTGTTTGGCGATCAGGTCATGTTCTGCCGCCGCTCCGACTTCCATAATTGTGGTGGCTTTGATCCAGCCTTATCGATTATGGAAGAAGCTGACTTATGCCTCAAGTTGACTCGCTATGGACGGATTCGCCAGGTAAATCGGGTGGTGCAGTCATCAGATCGACGGGTGGCAAAATGGGGCGTGTGGAAAGCAACCGCCATCTATGCCTATATTGGGTTCCTTTGGGGTATTGGGGTTTCAGCAACCTACCTCAAACGCTTTTATGAGGACATCCGTTGATTCAGGCTCCAGTCATAGTCGAGATACTGCACGGGGGTACTATCCATCAGGGAAACCGTTGGAGAAAGGTAAGCTTGGATATAAGCCGGAATCGAAGTGGCTACATTCAGAAAGTCCTGACGATACCACTTAAAGAGTTTGCTACAGTAAAGCGTTTTAGTGCCTGCATCAAACCGTACTTTGGCAGGGTTGTTGATGAAACGTCTGGCATCTTCATTGAGCTGGATTTGCACTCGCTCTGGTTGGTAAGCTTCATTTCGCAATAAGGGACAACCAATCGCGGCACAGACAAGGGCAAAGTGAATCCGAGAATCTTTGAACTCCGCTCGTATCGTGCCATGCTCAATGTCATTCAAGCTGTACCGATGCTCGCTTAAAGCGAAAGCCGGACGCGAAAAAAACCAGAAGAAGGCAATCCAATTTGGAATGCCTAAAATCTGGGGACGGATGGAGTCGGTGGGATAGCGCTTCAGAACCTGCGCAATGACTAGGGCATTATAGAGGTTGAGCCAGAAGGCAAGTTGTTGGTTGGAATCGGGATAGTTTTGCAGATTGACTTCTGCTAATTTGCTGAGCCAATGCTGCAACTCTCCTGCTGATTCAAGTTTCCAGGTTGAATAGTTGACCCGCCCCTGAACATCGACATACTGATGCAGCATCTTGTCCCACGATTCAAAGTTAAGCATGATTCCAACGATTCAATTTCAGTATGGGTTTTCTAAGAGC
>JAJPKC010000069.1 GCA_021323955.1 Oscillatoriales cyanobacterium Centralia_MAG_596
ATCGCGCAACGGTTAATTGGCGTTTTTCTACCGTCGATGCCCGCACCAGATTTGAGCGTCTCTATCCAACTCCAAGCTTGTCATAATCCATGTGGCAGACTACTAGTTTGCGATGCAAATTCTAGCTGTTGTCATATTGGTATCTCAACAACTTCCCCTCGGGATATGACGCCGAAGGAAGCCATTACATAAACGCCGATTTAAAGCCTTACAGCTTACTATCCCATCGCAAAGTTCAACTAACGCAAAGGGTTTTCACTTTGCAACATACGCACATTCTTAAACATCTAAATGTGCATTAATCTAGTTGGTCTTCACTCTTCATGAGGAATCAATCGTTCAGTATAGCCAACCTATCGCGGTGGATAGTGGCTCACATCCTACCTTAGAGAGACATCAACTATCTATTTAGGAATCTTTACACGATTCAGCCCATTAACCTCGATGCGGTGCTCTTTTTTTAGCCCCAACATGTTAACTGAAATCGTATTGTTGAACACGTTGCTTGAATTTTGGCAGAAGTTATGTGGGTTAAAAATGGGCGGACAATGCCAATACAGTTCGTAGCCGATTGTGTCTAAATAATGCACAAGCGCGTCCGAATGTTCCTGGCGATCGTTCTCAATATACAAAATGGGCTGGCAGCGCTGGATAGTTTCCGTTGCACCTTTGAGAACCTGGAGTTCCATGCCCTCGACATCAATTTTGAGCAAGCGGCACTGGGGCAGCGCAAAGCTGTCTAGCGTTGATACCTGTACCCGCTCAAATGGTTGACTGTTCGTGGCTGTCTGACTCAAGCAAACGCCACCGTAATTATTGACCTGGTGATAGTCAAGTACAGGAATTTGTGCGAATCCGGACGATTCACTCAGGGCGATCGCGTACGCATGCACATTCGTAATGCTATTGAGCGCCAAATTAGCGCACAGCGTTTGGAACACAATCCGCTGGGGCTCGATCGCTAGCACCGTTCCCTGGGCTCCGACTGCGTTTGCAAAAAACACCGTATGGGTGCCAATATTCGCACCGACTTCCGCGACCACATCCCCCGGACGAATCAGCGATTGAAAGAGCGCGACCTCCCCTTCGCTCCACTCGCCATACAGTTCCAGCGATCGACCAATGTACAGGTCGTTGCGATTGTAGAGAAAGACACCATGACGGCAAGACTGCAACCGATTGAAGCCGTTGGAAGAGAGCGGCTGTGAGGTCTGAGGGGATAAGGGTGGAAGCGGATTGCCGACCGTGGCTCCCCTGGCTACCCCTGCTTGACGCTCCGGGTCTCCGTGTCCCTGGCTTCCCGGTTCTTCCCGCCCTCTTTGCTCCAGCATCGACCGCAACGCCACTGTAACTTGCTCAAAAACCCCACTCCAGTTGCCTTCCTGCACTTGCCGAAAGAGTCGCATGGTGGGATACCAGGGCGTATCGTCTCGATCGCGAAGCCAGCGCCAATCAGCAATATCCGCCAGCAAAGTCCAAACGGGATGACCAATTGCACCGGCAAGATGGGCCACGGCCGTATCAACGCTAATCACCAGGTCGAGTTGGGCAATGGCGGCAGCCGTGTCGGCAAAGTCATGTAAATGCTCGCGTAGATCCTGGACTGATGGATACGCTTGCAACAGGTTTAAATCGGCATCCGTTGGGTTCTTTTGCAGGCTATAGAGTGCAACGCCAGGGATGTCCAGTAAGGATAGAAATCGTTCCAGGGGACACGATCGCCGACTGCTGGTGGAACTGTCAGGATTGGCAGCCCAGACAATGCCGATCTTGAAGGGGGGCAGGCGTGACGGATCGTGAGCCTCGCTGGACGCGGTGTGGGGTGTGGATGGTTGGTTCGCGGGCGGTAATTGAAAATCGCGCGATGGTGTGAGGTACGGCACGTCACCCGGAACCGTTTCTAGCGTGGTGCCCAACAACAGCGGCAGATCCAGCAGCGGTGCATGGACATGGGTTTGAACGTCAACTTTATTGCGATCAACACAGCGATCGATCCCTGGAAGCGTGTCCAGCAAACGGATCAGCGGCTTCTGGCATGCGATGACCACATGCCCACCCCGTTGGGCCACCAGGCTGGCATAACGCGCAAACTGAATCGTGTCACCATAGCCCTGTTCTGCTGTCAGCAAAATGACCTTGCCATTCAGATCGGAACCGTCCCAGAGTGCCTGTTTGTATCGTAAAGACGGGCATTGCTGGCTTTCCCAGCGCCAGTGGTATTCCTTAAAGCCTTGCTCTAAGTCACCCAGCAGAAGCAAAACAATCCCCAAATTCAGATGGGCATTCGCATGGTCGGGCTGATAGTGAATAGCCTGCCTGTAGTGCGCGATCGCTGTTTCAAACTCACCCCGATCAATCAGGCTGCTGGCGTAGTTGTTATGAGCGTCTGCATGGGTCGGCTGTAGCGCAATCGCCTTCAGGCAACAGGCAATCGCTTCGTCCAGCTTTCCCTGCACTTTGAACGCTGAACCGAGATTGTTGTAGGCATTGGCTAGCGTTGGGTCAATTTCCAGCGCTCGCTGATAGTGCGCGATCGCGGCTTCTACCTGTCCCTGTTCTTGCAGCACGGTGCCCAGATTGTCATGTGCGCTCGCATAGTTCGGGTTGAGCGTCAATGCCTGTCGGTAACGAGCCGCAGCCTCGTCCAGCTTGCCCTGCTTTTGCAGCGCCGTTCCCAGATTGTTAAACGCACTGAAGCAGTCTGGCTTGACCGCGATCGCCCGCTGGTACTGCTCGATCGCGGCCTCTAGCTGCCCCTGACGAAATAAGGCGACACCCAGACCCGTGAGCGCATTCACATGCTCAGGATTAATTGCCAGTGCGTGCTGGTAGTGCGTGATTGCGGCCTCCAG
>JAJPKC010000102.1 GCA_021323955.1 Oscillatoriales cyanobacterium Centralia_MAG_596
AAATTACCCGTGCCGATGGTAGCCCTCTGTATTTCAACGTGACGCCGACCCTGGACGCTGCCGGTAATGTGCAGCGAATTCCCCAGGGAAGCAATCAATTAGTGATTGACGGTAGTGCCAATCCGACGCTGGATGTGCGGGCGGGTATCAACTGGGCTGCACTGGGCGGGCTTCCCGGAAATAGCGTGGTCGGTGTGGTGGCTCCGACCTTTGGGGTAACAGCTCCAACGCGCGCTGATATTACGATCAGTCAGGTTCAAATCAATCGTGTGGGACTCCCTGATGACCCTAACGCAAAGCCAGCCGTAATGCTGTTAACCAATCAGTTCTATCCCAACACGGCACTGGCTGGAGGAACCATCCAGGTCGGTACGATTCAACTGAGCGCGGCGCAATCCAACACGGTGCCCCTTCCGCTACCGAACGTGACGGTGATCGATTCCAGAGGCAGCATTACGACGACAGACATCACGGTTCGGCACGGGTCTGTTGATTTGACGGCTGTGGGCGATATTACCACGGGCAATATTACAGCCGCTGGGTTGGATTTTGTGGGCGATGATTCGATCGTCTTGCGATCGCAAACGGGCAATATCCAGGTGACGACGCTGGACGGTGGTGCAAATGGGGTGGATATCAAAGCGGCAGGGCTGTTCCGGGCGATCGGTTCAAAAAGTTTTATTGATTTTGATCCTTTCCCAGGGCTAGCTAGACCAGGAACTGAGGTCGGCGATTTTCTCATTGGCAAAGGGTTTACTCCCGATCCCAACACGGTCATTCCGATTCGCTTTGTTAACGACAGACCGGGAGTCAGCGTAGGCAGTAGACCGGTCAAGCGATCGGTCGGCACGCTCAATGCGCCCATCACAATCCAGTATGGTGATGGTTCCAACGTCATCGCCAATCAGACGTTTCCCATCTTCAGTCCCTTTGGCGATCCAGCGACTGCGAGTGTGGGGCGTCTAATCATCAAAGGTGGCGGCGCGGCGTTTTATAGTGGAGCGACCTCTGATGCCATCATTCCCGGTGCGGGGCCACTGATTGAAAGCGATGGTGGCGGTGGGTTTCGTGCGGTGGGTTCGCCACCTGCGCCAACCCCAACAGAACTGTTCAAAAACGCCAAGAATTTCCAGAACCGTACCCTCCCTGGGGATGCAAGTGGCACGGTCGGGGTACTGGCGATCGGGTCTGGGAGCGATGCCTCATTTTATGGCTCGACGCAAACGCTGCAGTTTGTGCCGCCCGTCACGCCGACGACTACGACGACCACGACGACTGGTGGCACAACGGGCAATGTGTCTAACGGCGCGCGATTGAGCCAAGGAGAGGAGCAGACGGCGCAGCGACAGCTTAATACACAGTATCAGGGGGGAGCCTGCAGTACGGTTGCAAGTGCGGCTACGTCAGGAGCGGCTAACGGACGCACGGGCGATCGCGCGGGTGGCACATCGACTCCGGCCGGCAACCCCTGTAATGCCGCAACCGACGACAGCCAAATTCTCCAAATTTTAGACGGTGCGCCCAGCCCCAACCCGAACAAGTCCTTAAATCCAGACCGCCAGTCTAAATCCTTCAATGCGGCCTCGAAGAAGCCACTGCACCCGGCGATCGTGCCCAATATTGCTTTGCCGGAACCCATCCATTTGAGAGAGTAGCCGCATGTTGCGCAATCGCGATCGACGGCTGCTGGCAGTATTGCTGGTGTTACCCACTCTCTGCTTTGGCGTTCCGGCTTTGTCGAGGACACCGTCTACCAACATCGACCGTCAGACTGCCACGCTGACACCCACAGATCGCACCACAGCCGATCAACTCCAGCAACAGGGACGCCAACAGTATCAGGCCAGCCAGTGGGACGCGGCGATTAAATCCTGGCAGCAGGCACGGACGCTCTATCAACAGGGGCAAAACCACCAGGGAGAAGCGATCGCGCTCACCAGTCTGGGAGCCGTATATGTCCGCCTGGAACGGTATCAAGCCGCGATCACGGTGCTATCTGACTTTCTGCCGTTGGCGACCCAGATCGACGATCGTCAGATCGAAGCGCAGGCACTGGGCAATTTAGGGATTGCCTATGCGGCGCTCGGCAACTACGCGCGGGCGATCGAGTCCCAACGAGCGGCGGGTAAGCTCATGTTTGCCATTGGCGATCGTCAGGGGTTAGGACAGGTGTTGGTGAACCTGGGTAACGCGTTTGAAGCGGTGGGTGATTACGACAACGCCACGATCGCCTACCAGCAAAGCCTCAAAATTGCGCGTCAGATGGGCGATCCGGTGAGCGAAGGGACAGCGCTGGGCAATTTGGGCACGGTTTATAGCGATCGGGGACAGTATGATGACGCGATTGCAATGCAGCAGCGCAGTCTGGAAATTGCAGAATCAATCGGCAATCGTGAGGGGCAGGCGAGTGCGCTGATCAATCTCGGAACGGTCTACCATGTGCGCGGCGATCGCACGCGTGCAGTCACGCTCTATCAAAAAAGTCTGACGATCGCGCAGCAAATTGATAGCCGCAGACAAATTGTTGAAGCGCTGGGCAGTTTGGGTCTGGCCTACGAAGACCTGAAGGACTATCCCCGATCGATTGACTACTACCAGAAAAGTCTGGCGATCGTGCAAACGCTGCATGATCCACAGTTGACCGGGCTGACGCTCAACAATTTAGGGCATGTTCTCTTTAGTGCGGGCAAACTGGCCGCAGCAGAACAACGCCTGCGAACGGCGATCGCACTCCTCGATGCTCTGCGTCCGGGGTTGGGCGATACCTACAAAGCGTCCATCTTTGACACCCAGGTCTACACCTACAATCTGCTGCAGCAAATTTTGATTGCGGCTCAAAAACCTGAGGCCGCGCTTGAAATTACGGAACACGGACGCGCTCGAGCATTTGTGGAACTGCTGGCGAGGCGTGTGCAGAAGCCAGCGGTCAGCGGTCAGGAAGCAGGCGCTAAAACACAGAAGCCAGCAGATGCGGCAACCAGTCCAAACAATCAATCCCTCACCGGAAATAGCCAACCACTGGCCGTATCACCGATCACGATCGACGCAATTAAGCGTGTCGCGCAACAGCAAAATGCCACGCTGGTGGAGTATGGGATCGTGCCTGATGACGACTTTAAGGTGCAGGGCAAGCAGCGTGCCCGCGAATCCGAACTGTTTATATGGGTGGTGCAGCCTACGGGGACGGTGGCCTTTCGACGCGTTGACCTCAAACCGCTGTGGCAGAAAGACGCTACGCTGGCCGACGTTGTGCGGGTAGCGCGTTGCCTGACTCCGGGCGATAACTGTGGTGGTCTGACACAAAAAATTCGCGGGTTGGGTGTCGTCAGTGCGTCATCAGCGTCAGGCACCAGTCAATTGCCGGGGACACCCGCCACCGCAACGGATACAGCCACAAGCAAACGAACGATCGGCCAGCATGTCCGCCTGTATCCCGGTCTACGCAAGCTCCACCAGTTGCTCATCGACCCGATCGCCGATCTGCTCCCGCGCAACCCCAGCGATCGCATCATCTTCATTCCGCAGGAATCGCTCTTTCTCGTTCCCTTTGTGGCGCTTCAGGACGCGGACGGTAGCTACCTGATTCAACACCACACCATTCTGACGGCACCCGCCATTCAAGTGCTGGAGTTAACCCGACAGCAGCGTGAGAAGGGATCAGCGGGCATCGCCGCTCACTCTCTGCCCCTGACGCCCGCCGCTGCCCTTATCGTCGGTAATCCCACGATGCCATCTGTTGTAACTGACCCCGGACAACCCCCCGAACCCCTCGCGCCCTTGCCGGGAGCCGAAAAGGAAGCGATCGCGATCGCTCAACTGCTGGGCACGCAGGCAATTACAGGTGCGCAGGCAACCAAAGTCAGCATTCTCAAAAAGCTGCCAACCGCGCGATTAGTTCACCTCGCCACGCACGGACTGTTAGAGTATGGCGGCCAAAACACCTCGCTGGAGGGACTGGGGATTCCCGGTGCGATTGCCCTTGCCCCTTCTGACCAGGATGATGGGTTGCTCACCACCAGTGAAGTGCTCAACTTGCAACTGCACGCTGACCTGGTGACGCTCAGCGCGTGCGACACGGGCCAGGGTCGAATAAGCGGTGATGGAGTGGTGGGGCTATCGCGTGCCTTCATTTCAGCGGGGGTGCCCAGTGTCATTGTGTCTCTGTGGGCTGTACCCGATGCGGCTACGGCCAAACTCATGACCACCTTCTACCGCACTTTGCAGCAGCATCCCGATAAAGCTCAGGCGCTCCGACAGGCCATGCTCACGACCTTAAAGGACTATCCCTACCCGATCGACTGGGCGGCCTTTACGCTCATTGGCGAAGCCGAGTGAGGTTGTGTCATCCGGTCAGGCGTGCCAACACAGTCCGGCTGAGTTTCTCACGTTTGCTTAACGTGAGTTAACATTACTTCCCGCAACATGGGAGAATAGTATCCTGCCCAACATATATGCCGACTGAGAACTATGGCTCGAATTCAATTTTCCCGTGGTGTCGATGAAGATGTAGTGCCCGATGTTAGCCTGACTCGCGCTCGTGACGGTAGCAACGGTAAAGCCACCTTCTACTTTCAAAATCCCAATGCGCTCAGCAACAGTAGCACTGACAGCATCACCGGGATGTATTTGATCGATGAAGAAGGTGAATTGGTCACACGGGAAGTTAATGCCAAGTTCATCAATGGTCAGCCCGAAGCGCTGGAGGCAACCTATATTATTCGCTCGGCAGAAGATTGGGACCGCTTTATGCGTTTTATGCAGCGCTATGCGGCTGATCATGGGCTAGAGTTCAGCAAGTCCTGATCGGTAAATTTCCAATCGCTATGGCAGAAATTCCCCATCCTGACTCTGCCGCGATCGCAATCAACTGTGCTGTGATTACAGTGAGCGATACGCGCACGGTGGAGACGGATCGCAGCGGCCAGCTTGTGCAGCAGCGCTTGTCTGAGGCAGGGCATCGCGTTGCTGCTTATACCATTATTAAGGACGAACCCGCACAGATCCGGGCACAGCTTGAGCAGTTCGGCCTTCAATCGGCGGTGGATGCGGTGATTGTCAACGGGGGAACGGGGATTGCACCGAGAGATACAACCTACGACGCGATCGCTGGCCTGCTGGACAAAACGCTACCTGGGTTTGGCGAACTATTTCGCTGGCTCAGCTATCAGGACATTGGCTCACGCGCAATGGCATCGCGGGCGATCGCGGGTGTTTATCGCGGCAGGCTCGTTTTTTCGATCCCTGGCTCAACGGGGGCAGTTGATCTGGCGATGCAATCACTGATTTTGCCAGAGCTGCGGCATCTTGTCCGTCAGATTCAGGCCGGTAGCCACTAGTAGTCTGCCACATGGATTATGACAAGCTTGGAGTTGGATAGAGACGCTCAAATCTGGTGCGGGCATCGACGGTAGAAAAACGCCAATTAACCGTTGCGCGAT
>JAJPKC010000593.1 GCA_021323955.1 Oscillatoriales cyanobacterium Centralia_MAG_596
AGTCGATCGGTGATCGATGGCAGTGAACCGGCCGATGTTGTCACCTTAGGACTGTTCTCTGATGTGGATGCACTCCGCAAACAGGGACTCATTGCCGAGAACTGGACGAAGCGGTTACCGCACGATTCGCAGCCCTACTCGTCCACCATCATTTTTGTGGTGCGTAAGGGCAATCCAAAAAACATTCGGGATTGGTCTGATCTGGTGCGTCCTGGTGTGGAAATTGTCACGCCCGATCCCAAAAACTCTGGCAATGGTAAGCTCAGCGCTCTGGCAGCCTGGGGTTCGGTGATCAAGCGCGGCGGTAGTGAGGCAGAGGCACTGGCGTTTCTTAAGTCGTTCTATGAACATATATCAGTACTGGATGCGGGTGCGCGTGCATCTGCAATCAACTTTGCGGTCGAAAAAATTGGGGATGTCCATCTCACCTGGGAAAACGAAGCGATTCGGGAAGTTGCTGAATCGAAGGGTGATTTAGAAATCGTCTATCCGCCTGTGAGCATTCTGGCGCAGCCCTATGTGGCCTGGGTGGATGCGAATGTGGCTCGTCACAAAACGGAGGCGGAGGCAAAAGCCTATTTGCAATTCCTCTTTACCGATCAGGCACAGGAAACCATCGCCAAGCTGGGCTATCGACCCATCAACCCAGACATCTTGCAGAAATATAGCGCACAGTTTCCTCAGCTTGACCTCTTCCCGATTACGCTCATTGCCAAGGATTGGGACGATGCGAAGCAAAAGTTTTTCGGCGACAACGGCATTATCGATCGCGTCTACAAGCCCAAAGCGAAACGCCATGCCGCCTCTTAACCGGATTCATCGAACTTAATCGCAATCCATCAATACTTCATGAGAATGCAAGCAATACAGTATCTGAAACAGCATTTGCACTATAGTGGCGGTAAAGCGCGTGCAGATATGATTGCCGCTTTGACAGTTGCCGCAATCGCCCTGCCACAAGGCATCGCCTATGCTCTCATTGCTGGAGTCGATCCACGTTTTGGTCTCTATTCAGCAATTTTTATTACGGCGATCGCGTCTATTTTTGGCTCTTCTTCGCATCTGGTCAATGGACCAACGAGCGCGATTTCGCTGGTGGTGTTTAGCACTTTAGGGTTCTTTGAACCGGATGCGCGGCTAGATGCCTATGAAGGCATGTTTCTCCTGGGCATCATGGTTGGCAGCATCCAGATTGTGATTGCCGTGTTTAAGCTGGGCGACCTGACGCGCTACATCTCAGAATCGGTGATTCTAGGCTTTATGACGGGTGCGGCTGTGCTATTGGCGATCGGCCAGGTGGGTAATGCTCTCGGCCTGCGCGACAAAGGCACCGCCCACGATCAAGTGTTTTACCGCCTCTGGCTGACATTGACAGGTGGCAAGATCAACGTGCAGGCACTCGGAATCACCGTGGTGACGATCGTGCTAGCTCTGGCCTTGCGAAAATTGGTACGCCGCTACCGACTGCCTCAAATGGATATGTTGGTGGTGCTGGTCATTGTCTCTGTTGCCACATATTTCCTGGGCTGGACGATCCCTGGTGCTGACGGCAAAACACTGATAGCGGTTTCGGCCTCTGTCCCTGCCAGCTTGCCGTTGCCCCATATTCCAGAAATCAAGTTTGACTGGATTCCGCAACTCTCCCGTGGTGCACTGGCGATCGCTTTTTTGGGCTTGCTGGAAGCATTGGCAATTGCCAAATCGATCGCGAATCAAACCGGACAAGTACTCGATTACAACCGGCAGTGCTTGGCGGAAGGCATTGGCAATCTGAGCGGTGGCTTCTTGCAATGCTTACCCGGTTCTGGCTCTTTAAGTCGTTCAGCCATCAATTTTCAGGCAGGCGCACGGACGAAGTTTTCCGGTGTGTTGGCGGCTTTGGTCATTGCGGTGGCAGTGCTGGCGTTAGCTCCTTTAACAAAATACATTCCTAAACCGGCACTGGCTGGCTTGTTAATTCTGACTGCCGTCCGACTGATCGACCTCCCACGGTTGCGCTATACCTTTCGAGCCTCAGGCTTTGATGTAGTTCTCGTTCTGATTACAGTATTCACTGCCATCTTCGTTGACATTGAATACTCGATTTTGACAGGTGTAGCATTGTCTATCATTCTTTTTGTGCCTCGCGCTGCCAAAATCAAAGGGGCGGAGTTGGTTGTCAGTGAGGAAGGCATCGTGCGCGAACGGGTGGCTAGCGATCCCGCCTGCACGTCCATCCTTATCTTTGACCTCGAAGGGGAGATCTTCTTTGGGGCGGCACCGGATCTGGATCGCTATCTGGATGATCTGAGGGAACGAGCGCTTCAATCCGGCATTCGTGCGATCGTCCTGCGCCTCAAGCGCGTCCGTAACCCGGATATTGTTTGCCTGGAACGGGTTGAACACTTTCTGCATACAGCACAACGGCTGGGGCTGACAGTGTTGCTAGCGGGTGTCCGTCCAGAATTAGCGCGATCATTCAGCAAAGTGGGTTTTGCAGAATGGTTTCCCCAAGATCGCCTTTTCCCAGAGAATGAGGAGGATGATACCGATTCAGCCACCCTCAAGGCGGTTCGCCACGCCTACGAACTCCTCGGTGATGATGCGAATACCTGTAACCATTGTGCCTCAATTCAACGGTACGAGGCTCGGAAAGCATCCCTCTATTATTTGGTTTGATGGTTTGATCTGGAAGTGCTTGAGCTTTCATAGAACCGTGCGCATTGCTACAACGCGAGCACGACTAATATCGCTCGGTTAGAAGCCTTGAGCAAACGATCTTGTAAGCGTAGGCACCAGGATTTTCAACTTAATTCGGACTCGCGAAATCCAGCTTCTAGTCCCGGCAATTCCTTGAGTTCTGTGTCCGTGTAGCAGATATTGAAATAGATTCCATCAGCCCACACATGTACGTAGCGGTTACTCACCAGGGCGTGTTGCTGACATTGCTGATGTTCTCATCCATTTGCAAAAGTGAGAGCTGCCCTTTAGGATCAGTTCAACTACCGCTGTGGTAAATGAACATGACTCAATTAAAAATCTTGGTAGATACAGTGCTCAAACAACAGCCTGTTCAAGCGGTCAAGCTGCCGGATGACCAAAAACAGGTGGTGAAAGCGAATAGTTTGTTAACCATCAAATCGTATATTCCGGCAAGCGACCATATTAAAATTGCCCTTGCTGACCAGACTTTTCAGGGAAAAAGTGTCTGGTACGCGTATCAGCGCCATGTGGCAGTTATTAATAACAATCAAATCGCTTTCCCAGCGACAACCAAACTGGCCGTGCCCTATTATGACCAGCTCGATAATTCGGACGACCCCTATGGCACCTGCAATGTGACCTCAATGGCAATGGTGCTGTCTTACTTCCATATAAAACAGAAACGTTCCGATGTAGGGTTCCCGGATGAGTTAGATGAATACTGTACGGCACACGGACTCGATCGCCACGAACCCACCGATCTTGTCAAAGTTGCCCAAGCCTACGGCTGTCAGGATCGCTTTAGTAAAACGGCCTCCATGAGCGAAGTCAAAGAATGGTTGATCCAGGGTAATCCAGCGATCGTCCACGGTTACTTCACCCCCTCTGGGCATATTGTGTGCTTGATTGGCTATAATGCCGCCGGTTTTGTGGTCAACGACCCTTACGGTGAAATTATGTACACGCCTTACCATAGCTACTATGACATCTATGCCAGTGGCGCAGGTTTGACCTATTCCTACAACTTAATTGCGAATACTTGTTGTACCGATAATGAGTTCTGGGTGCACTTTCTTACAAAAAGCTAAATTTCAAACCGTGGCACCGAGGTGGGCAGGCGGAAACCGCTTTTGACCCACCGTTCTCATACATGGCTATCCAATGTGGTTTTGGTTTCAGCCAATTAGGGTGTCGGGAAATAAGAGCGGAGTGAAGCAAGGTTCCTTTCTGTCGGGTTGACGCACTGGAAATGGATAATTCCCTTCGTCGCCGTCCCTGTCGAAACTCGTACAGCGATCGACAATACCATTGCAATTAAGCCGATGAATCTGGCTGTGTCGCAAATCGTTATGGATCTTTACTCTTCTCTCCAACCTCACCGTAATTATTGCCTTTCACATACTGCTGTCAGACAGTCAGACGATATATTCCTACCAGGGTAATATTCAAAGCGGCTGTTCTATCTCATAGTAAAGAGATGGAATTAGGACGGATGCAGTTGAAGCTCAAAGGCCATGCTTCCTGGCGCGTTGCGCCACAAATATCGCGGTTGCGGGCACAGTTTGAGATCCTAAAGCCTTCGGTAGGGCTGCGCTAACACTGCACCCCGATTCTAGTTGACTGACAAAACTTAGCTTGCAAAACCTGAAGCTACATGCTGACAGGCACTTCAGGCAATAAAGTGCTGGCAGACCTTACTGAAATGCTCACACCCTTTGTGGAAGCGGCGTTCACCTGGATCTCGCAGACGTTTGTTAGTCAATCAGAAGACAAGCTGTATAGAGAGTAAATTTATGGAACCCGTCACAACACTAGCCGCTAGTGCGATCGCCAAGCTGGCCTTCGATGAGTTCATTAAGTCTGGCTCAGGAGAGTTGGCGAAGAAGTCTCTCAGTGGAGCGATCGACCTGGTAAATCACCTTCGCGATAAGATTGCTGCCAAGTGCCAGGGAGATAAGAGGGCTGAGACAGCCCTGGCTCAGGTAGAGCAGGATGGCTCTCAAGCAGCATTGACAAAGCTAGAAGTCTACCTGGATGACGCAATGACAGAAGACCCGGACTTTGCCCATGATGTCCGGCAGGTTGCTCAGCAGATCATCAATATTGAGAATCAGAACCTTTCGTCTCGCCAGTACACCAACTACGGGCGTGACCAAATCAATATCGACACGATTCAGGGCAACCCTAAAATTGGTGGGTCGTAGCATATGTCCAGACAGTATGACAGCTATGGACGGGATCAGCATAACGTTGAAAATGTCTGGGGCAACGCTTACTTCCAGAGCGGCGATCAGCGAACACGTGATGAGCAAATTCTGTTGATGGCAGTAAAGGATGAGGTTGATTCCCGCCTATACCAATCGTTGCATAACGCCGTGTTTCTCAATCTAGAAAAAGAGGCCCAGCCTGATCAGGTGAAATGCTCCTGGGACCGAGAAATTAAGGTTGGGTCGAAGGCTTTAACAACCCTGTCAGACGATACAACAATCGCTCAGATTTTTGATGCTCCAGATATTAAAGGTAAATTGCTCATCCTCGGACAGCCTGGGGCTGGGAAAACCACAATGCTGTTAGATTTAGCCAAGTTTTTAGTAGAGAAAGCAGAAGCGGACTCAAATTACCCCCTTCCTGTGTTGTTCAACCTGTCCAGTTGGCAGGATGAGAGGCAGTTGATCCGGGATTGGCTGGTGGCTGAACTTAAATCAAAATATGGAGTGAGTACCAAGCTGGGGCAGCGATGGGTATTGGAGCGTATGCTTTTGCCTCTGTTGGATGGACTAGACGAGGTTGCACCAGAACGACAGGAGATGTGCGCGCAGCGGCTGAATGCATTCCTGACTGGTGAGTCGTCCCCTATCTATATTGTGGTGTGCAGCCGAATTGCCGAGTACGAGAACTATGAAACAACGCTGCAATTGAACGGGGCAATTTTTTTGAAGGCATTGAGCAATCAACAGATTCAGACATATTTGACCAATGCAGGACGAGATGAATTATGGCATTTGCTTTGCCACAGTACAGAACTAATGGCATTTATGCGTACACCACTGTTACTGAGTATGGCGGTTCTTGCCTACCCGAAAGATGTAACCACCCAGTGGAAGGCATTACCACCCGAAACAGACCAATGCCAATATTTGCTCGAAGCTTATATAAAACAGATGCTGCATCGAGCGTTCGAGAGCCATGCGTATAGGACACGAAAGATTCCCAGTGCAAAGCAAACTCGCTGGTGGCTGAGCTATCTGGCCAGACAAATGGAGAAAACTTCCCAGACAGAGTTTTTGATTGAAGTAATGCAGCCATCTATGTTGCCAAAGAATGCCGAAAGAAGGTATCGCATGATTCTGGGATTATTGCATGGGCTGCTTTGCGGGCTGGCTTTTGGGCTAAGTGGTGGACTCAGTCTGGGGCTAAGCGGTGGGCTATTTTTCGGGCTAAGTGGTGGACTCAGTCTGGGACTGTTTTTTGGGCTGCTTTGCGGGCTGTTTTTTTGGTCGCGGTTTGGGCTCGATTCTACAATCCGAACTGTAGAAGTCTTTCACTGGTCTTGGGCAAAAGCTCAAAGCGGGCTAAATAGCTGGCTTAGTCTAAGCCTTAGTAGTGGGATGCTTGGCGGGTTAGCCGGTGGGCTTTTTTTTTGGCTGCTTGGAAGGTTCAAAACTGGCCTGATTGGGCAGTTGATTCAACAACTGGGACTTGGATTACTTGTGGGGTTACTTGTGGGGCTGTTTGGGCGACTAAGGACTGGCCAGCTTGAGTTAATTTTTTGGCTTCTGAGTGGGCTATTTCTTGGGCTGCTTTTAGGCCTACTTGTTGTTCTGATTGGTGGGCTAAGTGGTGGCCTGAGTGGCAGTCTGAGTGTGAATCGGTAACCCTGAAAACGATCCCTAATCAAGGTATCAAACGTTCGGCAAGAAACGCGCTACTCGGTGGGCTGCTCGGTGGGCTGCTCGGCGGGCTGCTGGGTGGTGTGCTCGGCGGGCTGCTGGGTGGACTGAGTCTTGGGCTGGGTTTTGGTGGTACTGCCTGCCTCAAACACTTTGCCCTTCGTCTGCTCCTTTACCAAATTGGGGTTGGTCCCTGGAACTATGCTAGATTTTTGAACTATTCTACGGAGCGCCTTTTCCTGCAACGAGTCGGAGGGCGCTACCGCTTTGTGCACAGACTCCTACAAGAACACTTCGCCAAAACGTCTGTAGAGGTGGTCAAGGGTTCAGGCTGGTGAAAGGGGTGTGGAAGCATTCCGACTTTTGGAGAGTGTTAATTTTTTGGGTGAAGTCAGCGACTCAGCCCGAAGTATTGAGATTTCCAGGCTAAGCAATCACCAATCTGATGATCTGCCACCGATCGTGTGGTTTGGGCAATCTCGGTTTGAAGCGATTATGGGCACGATCGCCCATGGATGCAGTGGGTCACGGCGTTCATTCCGTTCAGATAATCGAATTATGACGATCGCGATCACCACTGATGCAATCATGGCAACGTGATGCAACCGATGGATAATATTTGATGGCAGAAAGGTGGAGCTGCCATCAGCATGGTTCGTGATCGCGGTATCGTTTGATGTCTTACCCAATATCCTCACAACTTCCTCATACTTGGAGCCTAAGATCAAACCAATCGTAATACTGCCTGCGTTCCTGGTTGTTTCTCCTCAGTGTTAGGACACGCATAACTGAACAACGTCTGCGTCTGTCCTTCGACGAACGGCGGTTAAGGGGCAGATTCATGCGATTCAAGGATGGGGTAAACAGATTGGAAGCGCGATCGCGATCGCAGCAGTGTCTGAAATGCCAATGCTTGGAAACCACTTCTAAAAAACACAAGTACTGATTCGGTTGCTTTGGGCAGATGGCGATCGCTTCATCCGAGGGTTTTTCGGTTGTGCAGCAAGGAAGTGTGGGTTTGCTAAAACAGAGGGGTAATCATCCGAGAGCAACCCGATGAAATGTCCATTCTGTGATCATCCTTGATCGCACCGACATAGAAAAACGAGTAAAGGGAGTCAACGGTATCGATGCTCTAGCTGCAAGTAGACTTTCACAGAGACCTTCGATACGGTGTTACCGTCGCCAAGTCACTCCTGAGCAAGCCCGAACCCTTCTACAAGCTCACAGTGAAGGCAGCAGTCTGCGAGGAGTGAGCCGAACCAGTGGACTAGCTTATGGAACTGTTGTCAGCATCATTCGGGCCAGCAGCACTAAAGGACAACTAGTGCACAATCAGGCGGTGCAAGCCGTTGAGACCGAGGCAAGCGGAGCAGATGAATTCTGGTCATTCGTGAAAAAAAACAGAAGCAGTGTCAAGCGGAAGAACTCGAAGTTGGAGACTGTTGGATTGCATTGAGTCTAGCGCAACAGAGTGGATTGATTTTAACTGCACGAGTGGGCAAACATACCGATGAATTATTAATGGAATTAGTGGTGAGCACAGAGGGAAAAACGATTTGCCAGAAGTGGAATACGGATGGTTGGGCCGGTTACGAACGAGTTTTGCCAGAGACTATTGAACACTACATTGGCAACGCTCTAACTCAACGAGTGGAGCACACGAATGGAACACTGAGACAACAAACAGGACGGTGGCATCGACGTCAAAATAAATTTGGCAAACATTGGACTCAGACCAAGGTGACAGTTCGATTAGTCGTCAGTTATTTCAACTGGATTTGGTGTCATTCAAGATTCCAAACGACAGCAGCTCAACGAGCGGGATTAGCATCTCATCGTTGGTCGTGGGATGATCTCATTTCTTACCCCACGTTTCTCTGAAGCACAACCATGCCATTAAGGTCTCCTGGAAGCTAATTCTCGGTGCCTTATATCTTGTCGCTGGCATTTTGGTAGTGGCAAAACTGCTCGCAGGGGCGCTTGTCTTCATGTTAGTGTTGGGCATTACCATTTTTGTACAAGGCATCATTCAAGTCGCGATCGCGTTTCAATTGCGTCGGCTTTCATCGAACTGGGGATGGATGCTGACGAGTGGCATTATCGGCATCATTTTCGGCATTGTCGTGTGGTCAAACTTACCGTCTAGCGCCATTCGGTTAATTGGCACGTTGATTGGTATCAATCTCTTGCTTGATGGCGTTTGGATGCTCACCCTACATTCATCTGCAACCTGTAGAGTAAATGCCTGTGCCATGTGAACTTGTATATAAATGTAAGGTTAGGTTGAGTTGGACGATACCCGACAACATTCAGCGCTAACGCTGATTAAAACCATTCACACCTTGATATGGATTTTCTTCAATGGTGTAATTTTTTATATGCTGTATGCTGCGATCGCCCATAAACTCGATCGCTGGCTCTGGATCGGCTATGGATTTGTATTTCTGGAGGGATTCATCCTACTCGCGTTCAAATCCCACTGCTCCTTAAATTTACTCGCTCGAAAATATACCGATTCCACAAAAGACAATTTTGATATTTATCTTCCTGCCTGGCTCGCCAAGTATACGAAGTTAATCTACACCACTATTTTCGCGATCGTTATCTGCATCACCATCTATCAAATGGTGAATTAAGAAAGATCACACCACTGGAGGCACTGATGGCCAAACAGGTTTCTCTGAATACGCTATGGAATTCAACCACATCTCAGGATCGTGGATTCTATTTAGAAGACTACACTCACCTGCCAGAAGCCGCCAGACGATATCTTGGCCATGCGATCGCGCCTGGAACAAAACTCGCTTCTGCGGTTCGATTACAGATGCACGGTGAAATCAAATTGAAAGAGTGGATTCCATTCAAAGCCGCGCAAGTCATTTGCTGGGAGCGTGGACTGATCTGGAGTGCGACAGCATGGATGAATGGTTTCTTACCCATTGTCGGATCAGACCGCATCATCGACGGTATCGGCGCAATGCAGTGGAAACTTTTAGGATTATTCCCTGTAATGACGGCGAGTGATCCGGATATTACGCGGTCTGCTATCGGTCGTCTCCAATCAGAGTCAGTGTGCTTGCCGTCTGTATTCTGTCGGGATGACGTTTCATGGGCAAGTATAGATTCATGGCCTCTAGACTCCAGGTTGCATTCTAGCTTTGTCGTGCAAGGCGAGAGAGCCGAACTCGATCTCACCATTGGTCAGACGGGTCGTCTTAAGACCTTTAAGCTACCACGCTGGGGCAATCCAGACGGGACTGAGTCCCATTATGTGGACTTCGGTGGAATTTTAGAGGAAGAGGGCACCTTTGGCGGCTATACCATTCCGACCCGTCTACGGATTGGATGGTACTTTGGCACTGAGCGATTTGAGTCGGAGGGCGAGTTCTTCCGAGCCACGATCGATGATGCCATCTATCGATAGATCTAGTTGGATGGCAGAGAATGCCAACAATCAGCAATCAACGGCAAACTCGTCCTTGCAGCATTCTTAGCATCCTCTTATCAGTTGACCGCGATCGCAACTTATTCTCGCTTCTCAATCACTAAGGTGAGATGCGCTACTACTGCCCCGATCGCGCCCACGGCTGCCAGAATTGGGAAGAGCGCGGCACTTAGCACACCCCCCACCACACCAACAGTCAAGGGAATTTCAATCAAGGTATGTCCTGTCTCATTTTTCACAATAATGCGACGAATATTGCCCTCATGAATCAAGGCTCTCACCTTTTTGACCAGCTCATCACCCTGAATCCGAAATTCCTCGGTCTTGACGTTTTCATCTGCTGCCGACGCATCCGCAGGTTCAGTGGGTACTTCACCAACATTGTCATTCATGACACGATCCGGTTCAATCGCTGCTCCTGGTTTCGCCTCTGTATCCTGACTCATACGGTGTACCTCTTCAGACTCTAGATACCTTGAAGATAGAACTAAACTGTGAGGAACTTATGAGAACTGTTTGGGGTTGCCACTCTGGAATGTGTGGAAGGGCGATCGCCTACGCGATAAAATACGCGCGCCCTGATAACTCAACATTGGAAATGCGATCGCTGATATAAAAAATTGAAGCTGATAATAGCACAGGAACTTGTCAGTAGCACATTCACTCGTCGGTAGATTGTAAAGTTTTTCGCGAAGAAAGAATACTTTTGTTGCTACAACGGTTCTTTCTTAATGGGGATCATTAGACTGATAGGTGGAAATGCACAGGCACATCATTATTAATGAGCATTTTCAAAGGTATTCACATCGTGGAAGTTAGCAGTTAAGGAGCTAACCATTAGTGCTCCTTAACACGCTTAGACTTAGTGGGCTTGTATTTGCCCGGTAAAAATAGACGACCACCCACCTATAAATTCATTGAGTTGAAGAAAGACTTGAAAGCATTTCTCATCAGGAGGTTTTCATGGTGGATGAGCAACGGCAGGTGCTGGATATTTATCTTCAGGAATACGGCAAGTTGAAGGATGAGCAGGCTCAGCGAATTGGCTTTCGGGACAATATGCTGTACGTAACGCTGGTTGTATTTGGTACGGTACTAGCGTTGACGATGGGTGAGAAGGCGCATAATCCCTATGCGCTGTTAGTGCTTCCCTGGGCAAGCCTGATTCTGGGTTGGACATATTTAGTAAATGACCAGAAGATTACAGCGATCGGTCGATATATCCGCTACACACTGGTTGCAAAAATCAGCACTTTGGCTTGTAGAACAGGTTCAGATATTGGTGAAATTGAATCAATTTTTGGTTGGGAAATCGATCATAGGAGTGACAAACGTCGTACGCGACGAAAGATAGAGCAGTTGATTATTGATGAGATTGCGTTTGTCATGTCGGGGGGCGCGGCTTTGGTCGCTTTTTGGATTCTGGTGCCTCAGATGCATTGGACTGCTCAGGTTTTAGGCTGGATAGAGCTTGCTCTCTTGGTGATTTTAGCAGTAGAGATCTTTCTCTATGCTGACTTAGCAAAAGGACGTTAGCCATAGGTGCTTTTCATTATTTCTAACTCTGCTCCAGATTAGAGTTTCATGTTTTATCTAAACCTCCAAACAAATACATATACTGGTTCATGAATCTCCTGAATGATCAAAATGTAAGACCTAAAATTGGCATTGTTACAGCTCTGCCTAAAGAGTATGTAGCAGTTAAAGCGCTTTTCGATAAGCCAGAGGAGCAGTGGTTCCCAGGGCAAGGTGCGGGACGGCAGTATATCACAGGCAAAGTTCCTGGATCGAATGGTGGTAGGCATACTGTCGTTTTATGTCTTCTTTCTGATATGGGCAATAATAGTGCTGCAACACGGACAACCCTGCTACTTGAACATTTTCCATCGATTCAATCCGTGATCATGGTGGGAATTGCGGGTGGCGTTCCTAATCCTGACAAACCAGATAAACACGTTCGTTTAGGTGACATTGTTGTATCCAATCGAAATGGAGTAGTTCAATATGATTTTGGTGCTGAAACTATAAATGAATTCGAAGACAGACATCCTCCTCGACCACCCAGTGCAGAACTGTTAGAGGCTGTTAGGTTACTGGAAGCGAAGGAACTTGAAGGAAAGCGTCCTTGGCTGAAATTTATTAAACGAGCATTGCTTCCGAAAGGGAGCAAACGTCCTTCAGAAGATACAGATCTCCTAATGGGAACAGAAGAGCCAAGGAAAGCAATTTGCCATCCTCGTGATCCAAAGCGAGTTAGAAATCAGCCGCGAGTGTTTCTTGACACTATCGCGTCAGCGAATCGAGTTTTGAAGAACCCAATTACGCGCGATCAGTTACGTAACAAGTTTGAAGTTAGAGCAGTTGAAATGGAAGGGTCTGGTATTTCAGATGCTACTTGGGCTAGTGACAAAGCTGGTTATTTAGTGATACGCGGAATCTGCGATTATTGCGACAGTAGCAAAGGAAATGAATGGCAGGCATACGCAGCAGCTGTTGCAGCAGCCTATACCCGTGCTCTGTTAGAAGCTATGCCATGCTTTGAGGAGGGAGGGACAGAAATCTTAGAAGGACAAAAGCGAGATGAAAACATTAAAGGTTTGATGGCTAGAGGACGAAATGAAGATTCGTTTATAACTCTATCCGGAGATGGAGTGGTGAAGTTGGATCGGAATAGAATTATTAGTTACAACTTGAAAGATTTGAGAGCAAACCTGATCGATAAAATAGGTTATATAGGAGCTTTCTTATTTAGCATTGGAGAAGATTACGACATACTCACAAGATATCTTATTCCTCGCATACAAAAAGAACTATCCACTATGAGTTTTAATTCTAAGTGGGGATATAAAGAAATTACGCTGACTTCTTCAATTAGAGACAAGCTTTTGAGCCAAAGTGGAGAAGAGAGAATCATAAATTGTTTTGAGCTTGAGAAATTGGGTTATCATCAGCTTATCGATTTATTTGAAGATGGGCCTTCTGATACTTTGCTTGTTGTTTATAATCGTGATTTTTCAGTTGCCAACATAGAAGCTTTGGCTGCCGACTTTCAGAAGAAATGCACAGAAATTCAAAAATTTTCACCTAATAGACCACTGCGTTTTGTGGTGGTATGGGCTAACATTTGCTCTTTTGAAAAAAAACCTCTTTCTTGCGAAGGTTTTATCCCTGTATATATCAAGCATTCCGAAGTGACTGATTTAGTTGCTTTCTTTCGTAAAGAGATGAGTTATTCGGGATATGACGAAGAGAAGAATCTAACTCTAAAAGAAAGAATTGATCTGTATTGTAGAGAGCTCGAAGAAATTAGAGGACTGGCGGATGCATTCCGAAAGCTGGAATCTATCTTTAGTGAGTTAAGTCCTAAGGAGTTACTATGACCAATGAAGTAGAACGGCAGTATGTGGGCGATGGGCGGCAGCACTATAAACCCTTAGAAGGGGCGTATAAGAAAGCTGAGCCTTATATTGCTCTTCCGTCTCTAGTAGAAGCTGTGAATGCCGCTCTCTACCTGCGTCGTCCTTTACTGCTAGAAGGAGAACCAGGGTGCGGCAAAACTCGCTTAGCTTATGCCGTTGCCTATGAACTGGGCTATCCTCTTTATACTTGCTATATTCGCTCGACCAGTCGGGCACAAGATTTACTTTATGAATACGATGCACTACGTCGGTTGTATGACGTACAAGAGAGCAATTTGCGGGCAAAAAAACTGCAAGAAGGAGGGGCAGTTGAAGTATCTGGCGATGCACTAGACCCAAAAAACTACGTTCATTTAGGTGAATTAGGTGAAGCAATCAATCTGTCTGCAGCGGAAGAACGTCCTTCTGTCGTTTTGATTGATGAGATTGATAAGGCAGATATTGATTTTCCTAATGACTTGCTTCAACCACTAGATGAGATGAAGTTCACGATTAGGGAGACCAATAGAAATATTGATGCTCTAAGTGACAAGTCCAGAAAGGAACGAAGAAATATATTGCCGTTATTTATTATTACTAGTAACCGAGAAAAAGAACTGCCACAACCTTTTTTACGTCGTTGCTTATTCTATTATATTAAGTTTCCTGATTTAACTACGATGAGGCAAGTTGTTAAAAGCCATTCTAAGGACTTTAATAAGACCCCAATTCAATCTGAGAAACCACTCCTAATGAGTGACTTGTTTGAGAAAGCCCTCATCAAATTTTGGAGTCTGCGTAAGGAAAGAGTTTGGCGAAAAATTGTCGGTACAAGTGAGTTGTTAGATTGGCTGAGAGTATTAGAAGAAGAAGAGTCTTTGGGAAAGCTCACCGCTGAGAAACTAGAGGGTATTAATTTATTGAAAGATTTGCCCCATCTAGAGACTTTGATTAAAACTCAAAGTGATCGCGATAAAGCGGAAAATTTTATGCTGTCAGATAGTTCATTATGAGTGATTCTGTCCTATTCTCATTTTTTCGCAAATTATATCGGCAGGGAATTCCCTTGGGAGCATCCGATTACCTGTTGGCGCTGGAAGCTATGCGATCGGGATCAGGCTTGGAAGATCTGGAACAATTGAAGCGCCTCTTACGATTGTTGTGGACAAAATCACTGGAAGATCAAGAACTGTTCGATCAAGAATTCAAGAAATCAGTTGAGCCTCATTTGAACCCTGCTTTGGTAACGCTACAAGCCAAAGAAGGATTCGAGAACATCGAACAATTTAAGCTACTATGTCATTTGTTATGGACTCAATCTCCTAAAGAGCAAGAACTGTTCAATCAAGCCTTTGCTGAATTTGTTGAACCACAACTGCAATTGCTTACACCTTCTCCCCAGTCGCCAACTCCGGAGCAGGCTAAACCCCTTAAACCACCAGTTTCTCTTCCTTCATTAGGGCCATCTGAACCTTCTGGACTAAACTCAGAACCCTTTACGAAAGTTATTCCGAAGCTGGAAAAACAAAAACAGCAAGCGAGAGCATGGAAAGGGGTTGAGGTCCATTTTGATCTGGTACGCACGCTCTCACCCTCGGCAAAACTGTCCAAGTTAGAAACGTCACATCACTACCAATTAACTCCGCGCTTACCCATGAGTGTAAGGGAAATGGCCGTAACCTGGCGACAGTTACGCCGCCCTCAACGAGTAGGGCGAGCAGAAGAACTCGACGTTCCAGAGACAATCAATAACATCTGTCGCACAGGACTTTTATGGCGTCCTGTGTTGCGACCCTGTCGTCGTAATCAGGTTCGCTTAGTAGTATTAATCGACCAACAGGGCTCAATGGCTCCTTTTTCGCTCCTGGTTGAGGCCATCCGTGAGGGAATGAATCGAGGGGGACTGTTTGGCAGAGTTTGTTTTTATTACTTTCATGACTGTCCTGAGAAATATCTATATCAACATCCTCAACTCACCAAAGCGATTCCTCTAGAAACGGTTTTGTCTGAACAAGCCCAAGGAAACAGTGTGTTGATGATTAGTGATGCAGGGGCAGCCTATGGGTTTTACGATGAGCAGCGGCAGCGAGATACCCGAACATTTTTAACAACCCTGAGCAACTATACATACCTTTATGCCTGGTTAAACCCTATGCCCCGGTATCGATGGAAAGCAACGACAGCAGAAGATATTGCCAGAATTGTACCCATGTTTTCCCTTGATCGAGAAGGACTGAACGATATGGTCAATATTTTGCGAGGATATCCTTTCCCGCCAGGAGTGGATCTCAATGAGTAAAACACTTCAATCGATTATTACTAGCCCCAGTTTGGTGAGAGAGCCATGGTTTTCACCTGAAGCAGCGGTTAGGGCTGTCTTAGCGTTTGAACGTCGCTTTAGTAAAAGGCACCTGGAATTAGCGTGCCATGCAGCTTACCATCTATGTTAACCCCGCGTCTGATCAATTTAATCCATATCAATTTTTTGGAAGATCGTTCGATTGGCTGGATTGCTGAAGTCGATTTTCTCCTTTCGCAGCTCTGCCGCTCTATTGATGAAGGGTTGTATGAAATCGAACCCTGCGTGCGGGAGGTGTTGCTGGTAGAACTGGAAAATCTTTATGGTCAACAACGGGCAGAGGAGATTAAACAAGAAGTTGCCAAGTTCCTCTGGGTTTATTCTCACCAAAAGCCCGAAGCAGGACTACGGTCTGAGATCCGGCAAGCCCATGAATGGATTGCCCGAGCTTATCTCGATCCAGATGGTTTAGTTCAAGAGCTGCATGGCTTGCTGCAAGCTAGTAGTCTGCCACATGGATTATGACAAGCTTGGAGTTGGATAGAGACGCTCAAATCTGGTGCGGGCATCGACGGTAGAAAAACGCCAATTAACCGTTGCGCGAT
>JAJPKC010000437.1 GCA_021323955.1 Oscillatoriales cyanobacterium Centralia_MAG_596
CAGGACGTTATCTTTCAATGCTGAAGAGGAGCCGGAGTTAGCGCTTCAAATCGAAATTGCTGAGAATGAGCAGCGTCGGGACTACACCTCTATTGAAGTGAAGGCGATCGCAGAACGCCTTCGCACTGCTGGCTACGTCGAGGTAAAAGGGAGACCTAAGAAAGGGCAAAAGGCTTTAATGCCTGCTTTGGCCGTCGTCGTGGGCAAGCACCTGCGTACGGTGCAGCGTTATCTGAGTGATGAAGATGAGGATACTGAAACGGGAAAAAGTACGACACATGTCGTACTTTTGAGGCAGGCACTATCTAAGCTGAACCAGTGGCAAAAGGTTCAGCCCCAATCAACCACCGAAAAAGCATTGGCTGAGCGGTTACCAGAGTTGATTAGCTTAATGGAGAAGGTTCTGCAAGAGGAGAAGTAAAAAAGGGGCAATCGAAACGGGTGCTTCCTAGCCCTGCAAACTATGTCTCATCGCCAAATTCTTCTCCGTAAATCTCTTCTGCTGTCAGCCTTGCCTCAGCATGGTGACGAATGTGCAACACGTATACTATATCGTCCTGCACGGTGAAGAGAATGCGGTAAGCGTTTCTTCTCTTGCCATAGAGAAGCTGACGAACTTCTTCTCGAAACTCGTCATGCTCAGGGGACAGTGGGCAGCGATTAGGAAATTGCCTTAAGGTATCTAGCGCTTCAAAGAGTTTGCTGAGCCAGGGAGTAGCAAATGAGGGAATATTTTCCTGATACCAGTCGTAATATTTTTCAATCTGCGCCTGAGCAGATTCAGTAACTTCAACCCGAAATTTCATACTTTGCTCGCATCTTCTGTGCAAAGTCATCGAGCGATTGAGTGCGTCCAGCTTTTACATCTGCCAAACCCTGCTGGATACCGGCGATCGCTTCCAGTTTGTCCAACCGCTCTAACAGCTTCTGATATGACTCGGTATCTTGCACAATCAATTCTGCCTTGCCATTAACCGTCAGCACAACGGGATTACCTGTCTCTTTCATTTGCTCAATGAACCGAGAAGTATCACGCTTGAAATTAGAGAGCGAGTTAATGTCACGAGCGAGATTGAGCATAACAATTACGCACTGAATTTGCACTAAATTTAATGCTAACTCAATTTGCGGGAGAATGCTCAGCTGTACCAGCCAGATAGACGCTCTTGTTGCAAGCAAAGTTGATCATGGCCCTTCTGCGGCGCGGGGCAGGTAACCACCAACCCTCTGACCGCTCCACCTGAAGTAGTGAAGCTGTCTGGTTGACAAACGCCTTCGGTCAAGCCACGTCGGCAGACATGAGGGCAAGGGCAGCGTGCGATCAATGTCTGTCAAGGTACCAACGCGCCCTGCAGATTCGATAGCACGCCGAGCTGAGCCAAGATGACTGACATTTCGTTATAGCAATTGAACAACTTAACTTTCCCGTTTACGAGCCGAAAGATATCGCAGCACGGCGCGTGCATCGCCTTGCCTGAGGCGGGGATAGTACCGATCGGCAAGGTAAGTGGCCCCAAGTGCGTTCCATGCAACGTCAGCTCGACGATGACAACATCACCCACGACGTGCAGGTGGTGGATTTCCCGATGCATATCGGGAAAAGCCTTCGACATTACGGCGACTGACTGCCATAACTCATCCGGGCCGCGTAAGGTAAGGCCCGATGCCATATCGACAAATTCTCCGTCCGCTGTGTAACAGTCAACAAAAGCCTTCAGATCCTCGGACTCAGCTTCTGCCACATGGTAGAGGTGGCGAATTGCTTGTTCATTATTCGTGGCCATTTCAGTTTCTCCTTCGTTAATATCCAGCCTGGCAACATCGCCTAGTGCGTCGGGCAAAGGGTGATCCACTCGTGACAAGACTAGACATTGGGACTCGTTTTGTCTGATAGAAAGGCTTGATGGATCAGTGATGCCCTGACAGCGGTAGCAAGCCGGCGAGCAAGGTCTGCCAGACTAGAAGCATCACTCTGCATACCCGTAACGTTTTGACCAATATTTTCCACAGCAGCATCTCGTTCAGCTTGGCGACGACCCGTGATATCAACATCGGCACCTTCAGTGACAAACTGCTTGGCAGTAGCAAGACCGATGCCGCTGGTTCCACCCGTGATCAGCGCCATTTTTTCTGCTAGTTTTCTCATTGTGGTAACGCCGGTCGTTCTAATCTCTAAGGGAGCTCTCCAGGTGCACCCAGAATTTCGTCGCCAATTTCGGTAGAGATGCGCGTGAACAATGCCATGTCAGGTACCTCATCCTGGTTTAGCGTCCCTGTTGCTTCAATGAGGCGAGCAAAGGCACTGGGCGCAGCAACGACTAACCCGCGAGCGGGTTGATCGCTGAGTGCAGCCACAACATGGGGTGTGCCCATCGGAATCAGGACACTTTCGCCTGCACCCACCACCACTTTGTTCTGATCAACCCAGACAGTGAACTCTCCTTCCAGCACATAAATTTGTTCAGAATAGCGCGTATGGCGATGGGGTGGAGTCTGTGCACCAGGAGGGAAATAGCCCTCAATCAGGTCATATTTACCGTCAGTTGTGGTGTGATCGGCGACGATGGTGAGATAGTGATTAAAAAGCCAAAATGATTGAGTCATGGCATAATTCCTTCTGATGCACGGATGGTGTGACGAATCTCAAGCTTGCAGCCCAAATAAAGTAGACGTTCACGCAACACCTGAACTGTTCAACGCTTGACTCATGGTGTGTCCACCAGAAGTTCCGCCAAGAACCAAACTTGCGGCTCATGAGTTCGCAGAATTTGGCTGACTAACAGCTCAAACTGTCCCGGTTTTAACGGGATACCAAACTCGCAAAGCGGTCTCCGACACGGGTTACACTTCGCTTATGGCGCGGTTGCAGCATGCTCAATAAGCTTAGCGACGGCAGCGGCATGGGAAACCATCACGACATGGGACGCGCCGTTGACAACGACAGTCTCCTTTGAGTGAGCGCGCTTCGCCATAAACGCATGCACCGCCGCTGGAATGTTCAAGTCGCGATCGCCATAGATAAACCAGGACGGGATAGATTGCCATGCAGGCGCACCGGAGGCTTCGTTCAGCGCGGCTTCTGTGATTGGACGCTGGGTGCTAGCCATTAGTTGGGCGTCGTTAGCGGGTATATCCGCCGCAAACTGGGCGTGGAACTTGTCCTGCTGAATATAAAGGTCTTTGCCGCCATCGGGCAGTACAACTGGCGGCGCGAGTGTTGGCGCGAGGGTGCTGCCCGGATAACGTCCTGAGAGTGCGGCGGCAGTCTCGCCCGCCTCGGGAGCAAAGCCAGCCACGTAAACCAGTGCTTTCACGTTCTTGTTACTATGCACGGCATTAGTGATGACCGAGCCGCCGTAGGAATGTCCCACCAGCACGATCGACCCCTTAATGTCCTTAAGCACGCTGGCAACATAGTCCGCGTCGCTCTTCACGCCGCGTAAGGGATTCGCCACCGCAAGCGTTGGGTAACCTTTGGGGATGAGTTTGGTCAAGACACCGTTCCAACTGGAAGATTCGGCGAACGCGCCATGAACGAACACGATCGTAGGTTTGTTGACTGGTGCTCCACTTGCCATACTCATGCTGCCGCCTAAAGCAGTGATGGTCAGGGTTCCTATAAAGAGAGTGACCAGCAGCAGGCGGATGCCGTTCCTGAAGGTAAACCTATGCATATTGTGCTTTCCTTTAGCTTGGTTTCGTTGCATGAGTTGCAACCGTGATGCGAGCAATGACCGGTGGGGGTTGCGATCGCCCCTTACTTATTGCTTCAGATGGGGCACTGTGAACATTACTGTTGCGCTGGTGATGACTTGGTGCGTCGGCTCGGCGAGTTCGATCAGCACCTTGTGTGAACCTGTCTCCAGTCCGACCAGGATGACGGTTTCGCCACTGGCATCGACAAAATGCCAGGGTGCATCGTCAATCGTAATGTGGAGATGACCCAGACGCGGTGATACCTCAAGGGCACCTTTGCTGAACGCGGGCATCACCCGAAGATTCTCCGTCCGATACTGGATGAAGACACGACTTTGAGCCAGTGGTTCGGGAAGCGATTGCTCATAGCTGTGATCCTCGCTTGCAGCGATTGTTCCAATGCAGCAGTATGGACAAACAGAGAAGGAACGGTCGGCATCTCGGCTAAACCATTTAACAGTTCAAAGTCATGAACCATGCCGTCGTACTGCATGAGCATCACGTACTCCGGTTTCATCAAGCTTGCGTCCATAGGCCGTACCTGCGTCAAGCAAACGATCACTCTCTGCAACCACAACTAACGCTTGCAAGCACATTCAAACTTGTGCCATACCGCCATCGACGAAGAGTTCGATGCCGTTGACAAAGCTGCTGTCATCGGAGGCAAGGAAAACGACCGCTTTCGCGATCTCGTCTGGCGTACCCACCCGCCCAAGGGGGATGTTATCAGCCTGACTGGCGACAAAGCCCTGTACCTGTGCCTCAGTCAAGCCCATGAGATTATAGCCAGGAGTCGGCACGACACCGGGGCTGATCGCGTTGACGCGAATCTTGCGCTCTTTGAGGTCAAGTGTCCAGTTGCGTGCAAACGATCGCACAGCGGCTTTGGTGGCGCTGTAGACGCTGAAGGCTGGGGTGCCCTTGATCGAAGTAGTCGAAGCGTTGAGGATAATCGAAGCCCCTGATGGCAATAAAGGCAACGCCTTCTGCACGGTGAAAAGCAGACCTTTGACGTTGGTGTTGAACGTTTTGTCAAAGTCCTCCTCAGTGATCGCTCCTAGCGGGGCAAGTCCCCCACCGCCAGCATTGGCGAAGATGATATCAAGGCGACCTTTCTCCTGCCCAATCCTGGTGTAAAGGCGATCGAGGTCTGCCAGAACAGAGACATCGCTCTGAACGCCAGTAACGTTCTTACCAATCGCTTTGACAGCGGCATCTAATTCAGCTTGACGACGACCTGTGATGAAGACATAGGCACCTTCGGCGACGAAGCGCTTAGCAGTAGCAAGACCGATGCCGCTAGTGCCACCGGTAACGAGTGCGACTTTTTCCAAGAGTTTCTGCGACATGATGATTTTTCTGAATCAGGTTACCAACTTGTATTTATTTACCGATCGGTACAAAAAGTATCCCCTGTTGAAATCTGGTTGTCAAGGAAGTTTTATACTGAAAGGTATGGAAACAAGAAAGTCTCATCGAGGGCAGGGTCGTCCTCGCGCTTTCGATAGCGACGAAGCCTTAGAACAAGCTTTGCAAGCGTTCTGGCGCAAGGGGTATCTGGGAACATCCCTGACGGATTTAACTGAGGCGATGGGCATTAACCGTCCGAGCCTCTATGCCACCTTCGGCAATAAAGAAGCCTTATTCCGCAAAGCGCTCGACCGCTATGGTGAGCGGCAAACCGCCTACCTTCGCTCTGCCCTGGAGGAACCAACCGCACGTAGAGTCATTGAGCAAATGATGTATGGCGTTGTTGACTTGGTCACGAATCCGGGCAATCCGTCAGGATGTTTGTATGCACAGAGTATGATTTCATGCAGCGATCCAAACGATCCGCTCCATCAAGAATTGGCACAACGCCGAGTGTCAGGCGAGGCGGTACTTCGCGCTCGCTTTGAGCGTGCTGTAGCCGAAGGTGATTTGCCATCGACTACAGTTCCTGCTGCCCTCGCTCGCTTTGTCGTCACGGTCAACCTTGGGATGTCCGTTCAAGCCGCGAGTGGAGCCAGTCGCGCGGAACTCCTACAGGTCGTTCAAACAGCCTTGCGGGCCTTGCCGCTGTAAAAGGCGCTATGCCTGCTTTGTTAAAGCCAGGTCGGTTGAAGGGAGCGATCGCCTTGCACTTCTGTGGCGCTTGGCAGTTAACCCAGTGGACGGAGCAAAGGCTTAAGGGCGTTACCCAAGCAGCAGCGCTCGCCTTAGCCCACACCTTGCACTTGACTTTGGCATCTGGGGAACAGTGGAACAGTGAACCGACTTAAGGCTGTACGCCTGCCTTTGACGCTGATGCTACCTACATCGCTCCTATCACTTTGCCAAGCCGAAGCGGCTGAAGCAGTGCTCCTTTTTCCAACCAAACTTGCACAAACGCTCGTTTGTGCAACGATCCGAAGCTAACCAGAAAGATAGGTATTGGCTGTTGCATAAACGTATTGCACTAGGACAGCCATTGGCAACAGGTTTATGCAATCTAGTTGTAGGTCTCGCATGGCTTTTTACCTAGGCTCAAGGCATTTGTGGATAGAGCTGCTGGCTAAGGTTTTCTCTGGCTGCAATAGAACTGGAGCATTAAGTGCATTTATCGTTCCGTTGCTCCCCAGACCCCATTCTCGCTAGCTTTACCAGAAGCTTACTTTAAGGTAAGTGCTGTTGGGCCCAAAGTGCTGCCTGCGTCCGATCGCGCATCGCTAGTTTATGGAGAATTTGGGTGACGTAGTTTTTCACAGTGCCCTCGCTCAAATACAAGGTTTGAGCAATTTCGGTATTGTTTTTACCCTGACCGATGAGCCTCAATACAGCCATTTCCCGCTGACTCAGGGAGTCTTGCTGCGGGTGCGGCGCAGGAGTCGTGAGCTTCAGTTTGGCAAAGACCTTGGGACCGATCGTCGGTCCTAACTGGGTATAGCCTTGGGCAACAGAGCGAATCGCCGCTGCAATGTCCTTTGTGGGTGTGCGTTTGAGGAGGTAGCCTAAAGCGCCGGCTTGCAACGAATGCAAAATATAGGCATCATCATCAAAGGTCGTGAGCACTAGCACCCGGATCCAGGGGTACTGCTGATGGATCGCACCGGTTGCCTGCACGCCATCGCAGACCGGCATGCGCACATCCATCAAGACGACATCGGGTTGTAAGGTTTGGGTCAGGGCGATCGCGTCGTGCCCGTTTGTGGCTTGCCCTACCACTTCTAGATCAGGCTCGATCGACAGCAGGGAGGCTAATCCTTGCCGAAAAAGAGCTTGGTCATCCACCAGTAAGAGGCGAATCATAGCGGCAGGATGACCTGAATTTGAGTGCCCTGACCAGAGGCCGTGTGAAGTTTGAATTGTCCGCCCAACAACTGTACGCGTTCCATCATGCCCTGCAGGCCAAAGCCAGTCTGCGGTTGCTCTGCGTTAAAACCAATCCCATCATCCTTCAGCTCCAGCACCAAGCCCTGCGGCGCTGAGCCTCCCTTGAAATGCACCTGAGACGCGCACGCGTGCTTCTGCACATTAAGCATGCCTTCTTTGACAATGCAATAGATTTGATAGCTTTGATGCACTGGCAGATGCGGCAGATTGATTTCCCACTGGACACGCAGCGCCGCGTTGTGACGCATTTGTTCCATCAACGCCGTGAGCGCCTGATTGAGATCGAAATCTGATTGACGCATACGGTCAAGCGCCTGACTCACATCTTCAATACATTGATGGGCCAGCACCTTGGCCGTATCGATCGACTGAAAGGCTTGCTCTAAATTGTGTGATCGCAGTTGTTGTGCCACCGCAAGCTGCATATCCAAATCGGTGAGCGTATGCCCTAAAGAGTCATGAATTTCACGGGCAATGCGGGTACGTTCCAACGTTGCGGCAAGCGACTCGACCTGTGCTGCCAAGGCATCAGCCCGCTGCCGGCTGTTTTGCTCTTTCACCACCATGTCACTAAACATCAGCACAAAAGCACTGGCAGCAGTATAAGTAATCGCTGTCAGGGCAATCGATTGGAATGTCTCAGCCGGATTCAGTGGTATCTGGGCAGAAGTCGCTGTGGCGCGATCAACGTCAGCCAGCGATTCACTCAGGGTCCAAAGTACACCCGTCACCAGCGTGAGGCAAAACGTGGCGCGGCGCTTTAACAGAAAATAACTTTTGGAGAGATAGAAGAACAGCAAGAGCCCGAGATCAAGGCCGATACGCCGCGCCCAGAGTGTCACTGCCAGTCCTAGACCAATGTAGCAGTAGCGCTGCCAGACGGGGCGATCGCTCGGATAGACCCAACTCAGGAGGAAGAAAAAACTGTAGAAACCAAGTGCCACAGGCAAGTTGTAGTGCGGACTCTTGAACCCTGTGCCGAAGTGGGCCAGGATAAAAATCCACTCAAGCGAGCGAAACGTGCGAGGCAGTGGATGAGGAAAGACCATACAGGAACCAACCATGCTTCAGCAATATACTGCACTTGCCCTGATCGTCAACATGACTCCAGTCACGCTTTTTCGTGCCGTTTGGCCATAGGTTTAGCGCGGGGTCTTGTTTAAGGTAAGAAGAGCCGCAGTTGCCGCACCGAAGACGGCAAGCTGATGCTGGCTCACGCTATGCCTCTAAGTTCCTCCACCCGGTGGCACCACCATGTCTCTTTTCGCCCGCTTCTTCCTTTTACTGTGCAGCGGGACTCTGCTGCTGCTCTTGAGCGATCATGCTGTGCAAGCGCAAGCGTCACAGTCAACCAGTCTGTCTGTTGAAACTACCCCCACGCCGATGCAACCGTCGCCCTCATCAACGGTAACGCCCTCTGATCAAACACCTGATCCGCAAAGTCAGCCTCGCCCCTTCCGAAACTACGTTGGTCTTGGTGGCAGCCTTGGCGTGAGCGGCAGCAAGACTGGGTTAAGTGAAGGTGGAGCCGCACTGATCACGAAAAATGACTTGAATGAGGCGCTCTCACTTCGCGGTGTCAGCGTGTTTGGTCGCGATCGCACCGATAATACCGTTGCTCTAACCGTCAACTTTCCCATCAGATCTCGGTCTGGACAAGTGCTACTGGTGCCATTTGTCGGCGGGGGCGCGCTACTTTCTTCCAAATATAACTTCAAGGATTTCATCGTGCGGGGGCTGGTGACAGGAGGGGTTGATGTACCTCTTTCACGTCGCTTCACAGCCACGACTTCGGTCAATGTTGGGTTTGCTGATACAACCAATATCGGTGTGCAATTAGGCGTTGCCTATAATTTCTAAATGTACAGCTTCATGACAATGATTGCTGCAACTGGGATGAAGGCAGCGATCAATCGAGCATTTTACATCCGAGCCTAAATCATCAAACTCAGTCCCTAACTATGTTTGCGGTCTTGAATCAACCCGGTCGGCGCTCGCTCCTCCTCAATCTCCTGGCTGCCCTTGGTGCGGTTCTGGCGGTCAACGGCTTAATTTTTGTGATGGCTTGGGATCAAGTCAGTGCCACATCTCAGGCACCACCGGGATCTTTAGTAGGCAGTGTGTGGGTTGTTTTATTTGTGCTGATGGCAACAGCACGATGGCAGTTAAATGCCTACTCCGCCAAGCAGGCAGCAACAGCGCGCAATTGGGTGACCATCCTGATGCTTTCCTGCCTGCTGTACCCCTTTTACGCACTGGCGCTTCATAGTCAAATCGGTGGTCTGCTGGGCAACGTGGGAACGATCGCTCTAACTATCTTTGTCGTGACGCAGGCATGGTCAATCTCAAAGCCTACTGCCCTCTTGATGCTGCCTGTTGCGCTCTGGGTCGCGTTTGCCACAGTAACAGTGGTCAAAGATCTGGGGTGGCTCTAACCAATATCTCTAGTGCTTTCAAGGCAACGTTTCAAGCTTGCACAAGTACTTGAGCTGTCATTGACCTCTCTTTCCATTGAGCTATTTATCCATAGAGGAAGCTTTGATATGTTGAAGTTCATCCGGATCAGCATTATGACGGGATGTTTTGGTGCCCTTTCATTACTGTCCATCCCGCTTGCTTCTGGCTCTAGTTTATTTAACAGCACAGTTGATCAATTGCCGGTAGAAGAGCGAGTAACCTTAAGAAACGGTCAACCGCTCATTACGGGCGAGAACGGTCAATACACAGCCAGGGTCTTAATCTCAACCTCAGTTGACACTGCTTGGGCTGTGCTGACTGACTACAGCAACACACCCAAATTCATGCCGCATGTGGTGTCGAGTCAAGTGATTACGGCAAAGGGTAATCAAAAAGTGGTTGAGCAAGTTGATGTGCGCCAGGTCTTTTTTCTTTCCGCGCGATCGCGCATTCGGTCAGCGATTACGGAAACAGCCAAAACGCGGATTGATTTTCAGGCGATCGACGGCGACTTGAAAAGCTTGAAAGGCTACTGGCTACTTGAGCCTATTGCCCCTTATACGGGTGCAAAAGCAAAGCAAATGCTCATTACGCAAGTGATCGCGGTACAACCCAAAGTAGGAACACCATCAGGCATTTTCTACAACATCTTCAAAGAGTCTCTAGGCGAGATCATGACCGCCATCAAGAAAGAAACTGAGCGGCGCACCTAGGGGCTGTCATCAATTAGTAGTAGAAGCCTGCTCAATCAATGATCTCAAGCTTTATAACTATTCGGCTACGAAAGGCTGGGAAGCCCATGAAAGTTGCAAGATGTGCAGCAGCCAGGAAGCTGCATATTGTTTGGGCTGTCGTGAAAAACGGACGACCCTTTGACCCAGATTAGAAGAAGGAGAAACAGCAAACTGCTTGATAGCCAACTACCGTATCTTCGCTATCTTTACCCCAACATAGGCTGGCAAACCTTATTTAGATTGAGTTTCAGAGACTCTCTCGAAGAGAGTCTCTGAAACAGCCCTTCTGCAGCGCGGGGCAGTAGAGCTGCGGCAGAATGAAGGTTCTCCATCGGGTCGGTTTAGACTCACCCGATTCGATGTAGACGCCTGGAGCAAAGGAGTTTTGATGAAGATCGGTCTGCAAGCCTGGGGGAGTGAAGGTGATATCGCGCCCTTCACCGCGCTTGCCGCCGCGTTGACGGGAAGAGGACATGCGGTCACGCTCGCGGTGACGGACAACGTTGGCCGCGACTACCGGCCTCTGGCAAAGCGCTTCGGCTATCGCCTCGTACCAGTTCAAGGGAAGAGTCAACCAGCCCCCGAGGAAGTCCGTCGAGTGTGGCGCGAGCTGATCGCCGTGGGCAACCCCATCAAGCAGTCGGAGTTGGTCCTGCAGTACGGTTTCGATCCGCTCGTCGAAGTGATGTTTGCGGCCGCTCAGGAACTCTGTGCGACCAACGATGCGGTCATTGGTCACTTTTTCGTTTATCCGCTGCGGGTCGCGGCGGCAAGCGCTCGGAAACCAATGGCAACCCTGAATGTCGTGCACAACTGTTTGCCGTCGGCAGAGATTGCGCCACCAGGGTTGCCGGATCTGGGCAGCTGGGCTTATCCCCTGGGTTGGCGATTGGTTCAGACCATGGTCAATCGCATCTTCCTGCCGCGGGTGAACCGCCTGCGTGGCCGCGTTGGTCTCCGCCCGGACACCGATCTGATGACGCAGACCTGGGCGTCGGACCAGCTGAACCTCATCGGGGTCAGTCCGTCGATTTGCCGCAGGCCTAGGGACTGGAGTGCGAACCACGTGGTCACCGGCTTTCTGCAGCCACCGGCTGGGCTAGCGGCAGAGACACCCACGGCGGCTCTAGAGCATTTTCTGCTGGCGGGCGACCCTCCCATTTACTTCACGTTTGGCAGCATGATGGTCGAAGACCTGGACTATATTCAGGAAGTCGCAGCCATTTGGTCTGATACGACTAAGCGGCTCAGACGTCGGGCGATCTTTCAGCTGCCTTGGCCTGATCTTGACGCCTTTCAGACAGACAACAATGTCTTCAAGGTCAGCCGTGCTCCCTACAAACGCATCTTTCCCCGCTGCGCAGCTGTCGTGCACCACGGCGGGGCTGGTACCACGCAGTCGAGCCTCATGGCTGGGTGTCCGTCCGTAATTGTCGCGCATATGTCAGACCAATTCTTTTGGGGGTCCGAGCTGGAGCGGCTGGGTGTGGCTGGCGCAACGCAGCGTCGCAACGGGCTTTCTAGCAGGGTTTTAGCGAAGGCACTGGGAACGGTACTGGAGTCACCTGCCACGGCTGCCCGGGCCAAAGCGCTCGGTTTAGCCATGTCCCACGAAGATGGCGTCGCCGTCGCTGTGGAGGCCATTGAAAGCGTCCTACAGACACCAACGCTATGTTAGGCGTAGTCAGCTTTGCGTGTTACAGGCTGATTTGCTCAGGCCTGTCTATTTAGACATGGAGCGTGACAAAGCGAGCGCTTCATTAGTGTCTCTGTGTCGTCTACTCAGCGCCGCTTGTGCTTGAATAAACTGAAACCGCAACCGCGCCTCGACCTGCTCTACAGCTGGCAGAGCGGTTACGCTCAAGCGATAGCGCTCATAGAACGCGAGCGCCTCCTCAATGCTCTGCACAGGCCAATGTGCTGGAGCCGCTTTCGCGCCCCAGACATCACCGATCTGGGGCGCGTGCTGCCCTTCTGGAGCGGCCACGACCACCAGCGTCAGGTGAGGGCTGTGAGTCAGCGCGTCGATCGTAATGCGAGGGGTCAGTTTCAACATGGTTAGTAGGCAATCACTATGGGCACTGGCAACACGGTTGCTGCTCTACTGGTACTTTGTTTGACCGCAGTACAGCGCGGTAAGTTCGCGTCAAAAGTTAGATCTCTGCGTAGCCTGTGCGTATCAAAAGTGAGAGCGCAAGCATGGTTACCGGATGGACGATGGCCATCGTCTAGCACTGACGGAAGGTAGAGATAGCGCAGTCTGTTTCTCTGCCCTCCGTTTGACTCAGAATCTCGCCACAGGCAGGGACAGCGAGATAAGTGCGGTTGTTACTTTAGAACCATCAAAAACATGGCTCACGAACATCTTTTAGAGCCTTTTCTTTACACCTTTAATAGGAGCTAAAACCATGAATATCTTGGCTTGGATTGTTTTAGGTTTGATTGCCGGCGCGATTGCCAAAGCGCTTTATCCTGGCAACCAGGGCGGCGGTATTTTAGGCACAATGATTCTCGGTATTATCGGTGCGTTTGTCGGTGGTAGTCTCTTCAGCTTTTTGACCACAGGTACCTTAGCACTTACGTCCGCTGGTTTGAGCTTGGGCGGCATCGTGGTGGCCGTACTGGGCGCGATCGTAGCGCTGTTCATTTACTACGCTGTCACCCGCCGGAGCGCTTCCTACTAAGCGATTGGTCTTGCCTCTAGATTTTGGATTCCTAAGAAGAATGAAGCCTCTGCTGCTGCAGGGGCTTTTTGCTTGACCAGCCATCCGGTTTCAAGAAAGCTAACCCTCACGGCGATGGCGCACATGGGGTCAGCGGTCATGAACATCTGACTTGGACCTTGCGGTCACTCTTCGAGCTTAGTCAGCGCTGGGGATCGCATGCCTCTTTCGCGAGTGGAGTCAGGGCCTCAGTCCAGGCACTCTTACGGTAGAAACACGGCTCCAGTGCTCCCATCCTTTGAGGGAGCCTTGTTCTAGTTAGTCTTGGCACGCGATCCGATGACCATAAGGAGGCCGGGCAGCCACTCCAGACTCACTTGGCGGCAGCATGCTTGGACGGATGCCAGCAGTCTTTACCTGAGACTACCCACCCGCCACGGGCCGTGCCGTCAAAAACCTGACGACTCCCCTAACCCACTAAAATCACTCCTGGTCAGACAGCACACCGGGCGACGCCACCTGCGTCAGAGACGTTAACGTCGCCGTGGGTAGAGTGAGCAGCAGCGCCGCGAGCACACGAGTCTGCGTCTCCAGGGACAGTAAGCGCCACACAGTCGCCCATTGCGTCGGCGGCAACCAGGTCAAGAAGGCTTCACCCACCGCTTCGAGCAAGTCCACCCCTGTGGACGAGCCAGCCACCAACGTCAAGACGTGACCGACAGCCGCTACCATCGCTGCCATTTCAGGGTCAGAGGGGTCTACTGGTGGACGATTACAAACGCTATTGGAACTCTCTAATAGCGTTTGTAATAAGTGCCAAAAGCGGCTGATATAGCTTTGACTGTACCCAGACAGCTTTGCGAGCGCCGTTTGCGTGACCTTTGCCCCGGTTGCTTTGAGGTGGTCCCCGGCTTGTCGCACCGCCAAGAGAAAGCACTCAAACTTACTGGCCGCCGCCACGGTGATACTCGATGCTTTCACCAACTGGACGCCTGGCAACCCCAAGTCAAAGTCACTCAGCAAAATGACCTGCAAGGTTTCATCCGGTCGGCGATGCGCTCTTAGTCGCCCGATCGCCTGCTGCATATCAGCCCGAATCGCCCGGTCGACAAAGGCCTTGAGTCCGGCGGCTTCTGGGTCCTGCTCCCCGGTCAGGACCGCATACTCAGCTTGCAGATCTGCCAGGTTGCGACAGGGCGTGCCCACCAGAATCAGCGTTTTGGTCCCGGTAAAGTCATTGGTGCCTCGACTGTCACGCCACCAGGCTCCCATCCCGTCTTGGGCAAAGCGCTTAAAATCAATCTCTTTCGTCTCCGGGTCCAGCGCCCGATAATGTGCCACCACCGCGGCGGCCCGCCGCTGCTGCTCGGCTCCCCGCTGCAGTCCCAGACGACCTAAATCCGTGACCTGGATCAAGGTCAAATTCCCGTGCTCCGGCACCTGTTGCCGACAGACATAAATGTCATCGGGATGGCAGCCGAGCTTCAAGGCCAGATCCTGACGCTGGAGGGTGGCATCCAGAAAGATGACCGTGCCCGCTGCCCGCGCGATCGCTTGATGCCGGGTCTCTGCCAGTGATAGGGTTAACAGTCCCGTCTCTAACCGTACCGACCCCTTCAGGCGTCCCGTCAGCACGCGCAGTAAGTCCGGTAACCATTGCTTGATCACGCGGTCTTGGGCCTGTGCCGCGACCGCAGCATCGCGCTCGGAAAACCGTTTCCGTAGGGCGGCTGGTAGGTCCGCTAAATCGACGCCATGCACGGCCGTGGTATTGAGAAACGATAGGTCTGGTTGCAGCGCCTGCTCCAGAGCGCTCAGATTGATTGCCGGGATGGACAGGCGTTGCATCACCTCCGAGTGTGAGAGCCCAAATCGACCTAACGTCTGCTGACCATCCAGGTATGGCAGCAGTGTCGCCGCCAGTGCCTGCACTTGTGCCAAGAGCTCTGGGTAGGGCAACAGGGCTGTAATGGTTTGCTCCAGGTCGGTCAGCGTCACTTGAAGATCGCGCTTGGTCACCAGGCTCTGCCCCGGTTCATCCCAGAGGAGCGTCACCGAGTCATAGTCATAGTCTTCAGGGTTGGGCAGACTATCAGGATGGGCGCGCAATTTGGGCGATGAGAGCGCGGCGTAGCGCTGGTTCAAGAAGCCATAGCCCGGTCCTTCGGCATGGGTACAGGCTTCTCGCAGGGGACAGGTGCCGCAGATGAGCGAGGCGGTATCGGCTCCCGCCACGTGTTTGGCTCGCAGGGCCGCAATCACACGCGTCCGGGCACAGTTGGCTGGGACACTAGGCAGTTCGACACCGGTGGCTCGCTTCAACCGACTGCCCCCTCCCGGTGTGGCTTCTCGCACCAGCCCGGTATGCCGTGCTTCTAAATCCACCCACCCCTGTCTGGCATCAAGCGTTTCCACGGTGGGGTTGCGATGCTGGTCTGAGACATAAACCACCTGCCAGTGATTGAACAGCGAGGGCTCCACCCCACCCGCATCAAAACTCTTGCCGGTCCCAGTAGCAGACTGGTCCAGGATGAAACGATAGCCCTGCTCGACCGCTTGCTGCCAGGTGCGGTGGCGATCGCACGCCGCATACTCCACCAACCGCGGGTCTGGTTCATCCAGTGCCCGCCGCAGGGCCGCTGCCGAAGCAGTGGGTTTGAGTGCCTGTTGCAGGCGTTGCTGCATCTGCTGGAGCCAATCCAGGCGCGGATGGGCCAGTGCTTCCAGTTGAGCGGTGGTGAGCCACTCGATTCCAGCAGCATCCTCCAGTTCATCAATATCAGGCGACGCTTTCGTCTCCTGGCCCCACCAGGCCACCCGGACCTGATAGCCCCACTGGCGGAGCAATTTCCAGGTGGCGCGGTACTGCCGCATCACCCCCCGGTTCAGCACCGCTCCGGCATCAGGATAAAACTCTATTTCCTTTGTCCCCAGCTCAGCGGCTAGCACGGACAGGGTGTACTGCAAGGTGTCGGGACTACTGGCAAACTGGCCACCTGCCGCACCCAGCACCACCTGTCCCCGACGCTCACAGAGGATAAAGGGTTTGGCTCCGGTGCCCTCGACGAACGCGATCGGCTGGCGTTGTAGCTGTTGGGGCCGATGAACGGCTAGGGGCAGTTCACCGTTGGGCAAGTGAGGAGTCGGGCCATGGGGACGCTTCTTCGTGGCCGAGGTCAGCCAGCGGTAACGACCGCCAGCGTCTGCGACCCGTAAGCGGATCTGGCAGCCGACCAGTAAGCCATTGACATCGCGGATCGGGCAGAGATAACCCGCGCCAGCAACGTTCAGGCCACCCCCACTTAAGCTGACCCCCGGCAGGGTATGGGGCAAGGCCTGGTCTAGCTGCTGCCACGGCTCGACTGACTTGATCCCCCAATGCCGTATTTGCTCATCACTGAGACCGCGGCGCAGTAGGTCAGTGCGATCCGCGGGATGCAGGCTGAGTTGGTCCAGCAGTTGCTGATAGTAACGGTCTCGCTCCAGCGCCGGTAGTGCCGCTGCCCGCCGTTGGGCTTCTGCCTGTGCGCGTTGGGCCTGAAGTTGCTGCCGTTCGCGTCGCCACTGCTCGCGTTGCGCGTCGCTCCACTCCTGGCCAGTCGCTTCGATCCACTTGCCCCAGCGATCGTCCTTGGTCCGGCCCAGAAACTTCAAGCCTGGTAGTGCCGCAGCGGCTTCCGTAAACGTCATACACAGCAAGGTGCTGGTAGTCTCCCGGCACTTGCCTGTGGTGTCGCCACACGCCTGACATGGATTGCCACGGCGGGTCGCGATAAAGCCTTTGGACATGGTTCTATCCCTGATGGTTGTACAAGTTGGGACAGAAGGCCATGCCGCAGCGAGGGGTATTTGCCGAAAAAGTTGCACAACTCGACAAAATGCCCCTAAAATTGACACAGCAAAACCTGTCGTACGTCGTCAACGTCCGTCAAGGTTCTGTCCCTGATCGGGTGAGCTAACTTTTTGCCCTCGTAAAGCTCTGGTTAGCGCCCAACCTTTAATAAAAATAAGTTTCGAAGCCTTGCGACCCTCTCTGTTTCCAGCAGTGGGGGTTTTTGGCTTCTAGGTGTCCCTAGAACATAATCACGCTCCCGTTCCTTGCAAAAGAACAAGTCTGACAAGCTGAGCCCTCTCCCGGATGAAGGGTCGCCATTGTGATGAGTTGGGAGGGGTCAGCGAGCTTCATAGATAATCCTCTGCGACTAAAGCATGGTAGATCGAATGTCCTGCTAGGATCGCATGATCTTTTGTATCAAAACGCTGTAATTGTCCTGAGACTTTTTTGAGGTAGACTGACGGCCTTTCGGCTTGAGCGTTAATTCGGCCTAAAAACAACAAACGACAGAACAGTCTTAGCTCTGGCGCTAGATCGTTCTGCCGCTCCCAATGAAGGGTACGGATATTCTTTGAGACGCTCAATAATCTACCACCACTTACCAGCAAGTGCAAGTGTACTGCTAATCTCTCTAAGCTCTGAGCTGAGACTGTGCTCACGCTTGGTCTGCCCTCGTTATTGGTTTCCGGTTAACAGCAAAGAACTGCTTGAGGAACTGAAGGAGTACCATCGCGATCGCCCTTACTTATTTTCGTTTGTTGGAGGTTGCCAATCCTCCATTTCACGTTCCAGCAAATAACTAATGAGATTGGATAGAGAGCGCCCTTCAGTCTGCGCTCTTTTTTCCAGCTTGTCTGCTAGCTGGTCACTCACACTTGCAAAAACACGCTTGGCCACTTCTGTCATTTACTCGCTCCAATGATAGTAGCTCTAACTCACGAAAATCAAGACGTTTGCATCTCATAATTGCATATATTCACGCTTATGCTACTATTCATTCCATTGGCACGCTATTGATGTGCCAATGGAGCGTCAACAGAGGTTTCCTAAATGCCTGCTGTACAAGTCATTGAGGCACAAGGGTTCACCCAACCAGAATTGCGCTGGCAGCTATCAAGAGTTCGCGGTAAACGAGTGCCATCTAGTACCCTGCGGTACTGGTTAAGGGAGCTATGCATCCAACCGGATGAATTTGGGCTGTACGCCGTCGATGACCTCAAAGTGCTAACTCGTCTGGTGCTCTGGCTCAAAAGGAAACGCACAATTCAACAATTCAAAACCCTACTAATACAGGAACTCGAAACCCATGCCCCTTAACACTGAAGCCCTCAAAGATTCCGTCAATGGCCACAAGCCCAAAGCCAAGCGCCCCCATCCCAATGCTGAGCAGCAACAGCAACGACTGTCTGAACTGGATCAGCAAAACGCCCATGCCATCACCGCTTTAGCCCAAACCGGTGTGAACACCATCAATGCCCAGGTCTTCGCCTTCGATGCCAAGCTGACCCAGTTTGAGCGCAGCACCGCCAAAGTGATGGCCGAGCGCCTGCGGCAATCGCAACTTCGCATCCAGCAATACCTGGTCGCCGAACTGAGCGGACATCCTCATCAGTGCGCCGACTTTGCCATGCTGCTCGACGAGGCACTCGAGGTCCCGGACCTGACCAGTAGCTTTCTGGCGATCGCCCCCTGCACGCCCGCTGGTGCGCTGCCTCTGTAAGCTTCTGTGCCCACTCCGTCTCGACCCCCTTCACGGTGCTAAGCCATGTCACAGCCCCCTAACCCGCTCGACGGTCAATTCTTCACCCTACAGCCAGTATCACCACCTGCACCCAAAGCTACGACGCACTGGGGCTTACCCCTGGCGTTGGGACTGCTGGCGATTCCACTGCTCATGTTCGGCTTCGGTTTCTCGCAACAGCAGACACCAGCCACCACCGCCGCCAGTCCTCCCGCTACCCCATTTGTCTCGCCGGAGCCGATCCCGCCCGTAGCATCTCAGCAAGATGCGACCACACCACCGCCAGAAACCCCTGCAGCTCCGCCTACAGCTGCTGTCACTAATGCCCCGCCAGCTGTCCCAAATGACCTGGCTACCCTCCGGATTGCTCACATCCAGAGCCCTGGCATGGCCGCCAACTTCCGCGCCGCCCCCAGCTTGCACAGCCCGGTTTTAGGCGTCCTGATGCACGGTGACCTCGTGGAACTCTCACCCGAACGCCGCGTGCAGCAAGACGGCATCGTGTGGGTGCCCGTACGCTGGCGAGGACAGACCGGCTGGCTGGCGAGCAACTTCCTGGGAGACTCCACCCATGCCCAACCCTAAAGCCTTACCACCTGCTACACCTGCCAAGCTGGCTGTGTGGTCCGACCCGTCCGGGAAGCCCTATCTGGTGCAGCAGCAAACCGACGGCAGCACCACCTTTACTCCCTTGGAAACCGCGCTCGCTCAAGCCCAACCACCCAATATTGCGCGCGTCACTCCCGATCGCGACCCACTCAGCACCCTGTTGCTGGGCCTCACGGTCCTGCTCGGGTTTGTCTTAGGCGGTTACTTGCTGGGCTTTTACGCCGGTGCCGCTGGTCAGCGCGTTGTGCTTGTCCCCCGCTCACCCGTCTGCGACACCCATCGCAGTAATGTCCTGTTCTGGTCCTCTGAAACCAAGGAGTGCAACTAATGTCCGCCCCCAGAGCCAAAGGCTACAGCGCCAGCCCCAAAGGCATTCAATCCCACCTTCTGCCGCACGCCGGTGCCCTGACCGAACGCGCTACTCGCTACTTCGGCATCGACCTGGCGCGGTTACCTCAAATGGACGATCGCGAACTCGCGTTATTTGCGGATCGCGCCACCGCTATGACCCGCCTGAAGGAGATTCTGCCCATCCTTGAAAAACACTTCACCACCTTGATTGAAGGGCAGGTCGAGTACGAGCAGTTTGTCCAGCGGGTGCTGAAGCAAGTCGAAAAAGGCTCCAAGCAGATCGACAAAGGCCTGCTGGATGCTTGGCTCCTGAGCAAAGGCTACGACAAGCATCTGCAACTGCTGAACCAGAAAGCGGGACACGGGATGCAGAAGCTCGAAGCCGAATATCGATCGGAGTATGACCTGAATCGCCTGGACTTCCAGAGCGCCATCAAGCTCATTCATCTACGACATCAGAACCGCGCGAAGGCGATCGGGGAGAAAGTGCCCCAAGCCGTGCGGCAAATGCGGGTGCAGGAAGGGCTGAGACAGCAAGCCGAGACCCGCAAAGAACTGCTGACCTATGGCACTGCTGGCAAGCCAGGCAAAGGCTTCTGGCATGGTGTCAAAGACTTCTTTCGAGTGTGAGGTAGGCCATGTTTGACCCTTACGACTCACCGCTGCTACTACCCCCTGCTGGCGGCAACTACGAACCCGAAGACGCACCCGAGTCGGATCGCATCGACTATGCCCTGGAGGGTATCAGCCGCTTCATGGGGTTGTTTGCCCTGGGGATTAGCGTTACCCTGATCGCCCGGTGGCTGACAGCGCTCCTCCCCTTCTACTGGATGGGCGCGATCGCCTGCCTCCTGGCTCTGATTCTCCCGGCTTACCTGTCTCGTAGTGCTCGGTTGCTTGCCATCGCGATCGCCCTGGTCGTGGCCCTTTTCACGGGCTGGTTTGACCAGCTGGCTCACACCAGTCAACAGGTGCAGCAGCACGTCCAGCAACAGGTGCAGGAGGTTTTGAAATGAAAGACCCGTATCTACCCCAGATTGTTGGACTCTTGGCGGCTGGCATGACCAGCACGGCCTTCGCGGTCAGTGGCTACCTGCATCAGCCCGAAACGGTGCGTTTCCTGGGCACGCAGCTGACCTACCAAGCCGCCTATCGTAAAATTCCGCTGTCCCTGGTGGGCACGGGCCTGTGCGTGTCCGCCTGGTTGCTTACCCAGACCCGCCGCGATTACCGTCGCCAGTACGAAGAGTGGGAGCGCCAAACGCAACTGCAACAGGGGCAACTGCAGGCGATCGCCCATCAGGCAGCACTGGAAGGTTATCAACAGGTGGCTCAATTACAGGCGGCCGAACGGCTTTATCCCCAGATGGCACCGTATCTGGGAGAGGTTCAAGAGTCCGACTATCAGGACGTGACAGCGCCACCACAGCCGTCGGTGACCCCGCCGCCCATGGCAACCGCCACACCTAGACAACCAGCCATGCCTGTCACGCCCGCGTCTGAAACGCCTGTTGACCCCACTGCGTATCTGCAAAACTTCCTGGAATATCCAGGGCTGTTGTTTGGCGGCATGGGTGCCGGGAAAAGCTGGACCGCGCGTTATCTGGTCATGCAAAAGGTGCGTGCGGGACATCAAGTGATTTTGCTCGACCCGCACGCCGCCAACCATGAGTGGAAAGGCATTCGCCATATCGGTGCCGGGATGGATTATGGGGCGATCGCCGAGTTTCTCCAGTGGTATCTCGACGAAATCGAGCGCCGGTATCAGGAGTTCAACCGCTCGGGCTTGACCGAGGAAGACTGGCAGCAGTCGTTACGGCAGCAGCAGCGGATTACCAGCGTGGTATCAGAAGAAATGACGAACTGGGCCGATCGCCTGCCGGGTGATATTGGCAGTAAGTTCTTCAAGGCCGCGATGAGCGATAGCCGTAAAGTGCTGATGCCACCGTTGTTTGTGGCGCACGATCGGACACTCTCAGCCTTAGGTGACGCGAAAGGCATCGCTCGGTTACGGGATGCAGCCTTGCTGGAATTGGAGTTGATTCCGACGATTCACCCGACGACACGGAAGCCCGTCTCTAGTGGTAAGGGCAAGCTCAAACTGCCAGGTCATGCGGAATGGCTCGCGGTCGAGCTACCGCAAATCGAGCGCAAAATCACCGACTTCACACCATGGACGCAGCCACCCACGCCCGCTCCACCCGCACCGCCCAGCCAAACTCCTGATTTACGCACGCAATTGGTGGACTTCTTGAAGGATTGTTGGCAGGCAGAACCACCGGCAGATGAGATCGCTGCTACCCGAAGTCGCCTTGAGTCTCTGCCCACCAGCGACCTCAAAAACTTAGGCGTCTACCTGCGCAAGAAAGGGCAAATGACAGTGCGAGACGTGAAGAAAAGTTGGGGTAAAAACAACGGCTTGAACGGTGAGCAGGTCCAAGAACTTCTACTGGAACTCATCCATCTCAACCTGATTGAAACGTTCACAGACGGCACTTCCCGCGCCGAGTGGGTGCGCTGGCTGAAAACCTAGAGGGAGTAGGTATTCCGTCAACTGCCGTGTGCCGTACGGCGGTGTGACGGCACCCCAGACGGCACCTTTACGGCAGCCTACACGGCGCTCGTTACGGCACTTTTTGAGAGGCGTGCTCACACTATGTTCAGTCAACCCAATCCTGTGATTGTCCAAATTCGGCGTGAATTGCGCGGTCAACTCCCCGATGAGTGGCTCGAAGAGGTCGTCTCGATTTTGGAGTACCAGCTGACCTACCAAACGATCGACGAGTTGGCGACCAATGACCTGCTGAAGCTCAGACTGGGCTCCGGCTTAAGTGCCACGCTGCAAACGGCACTTAAGCAAACCATCAACCCTACACCACCAGCAGAGACACCGCTAGCAGAGACTTTTCCATTGCGGCTGCCCTGGCAGTGAGTGTTCCTGGTAGGGCTGTGAGGTTGGCGTTGCTGGTTCATAGTCAGCTACTCAAGCAGCGAGCGGCAGCCCAGTAACTTTTGACAACGACTGATCCCCAGTGCTCAACAGAAGGCGACAAGTCCACACCGCGTCGACGGCAACCGGGGTTTATAACAAATTAAAACAAGGACCTTTCTATGCGATCTTCCATACAGTCTTCGGTTGCACTCAAGGAGGGATGGCTCCTCGCCAGCTCCAAGGAGTCAACCTTTACCCCACCCCAGTTCTACTTTGGCGACCTGGTGCAATGGACGGGCGAAGACACCGACGGTGTCTGGACACGCAGGACCGGCCAAATCACCGGGATGCACTTCACTCGGTTGCGGACTTGGCAGTACCAAGTGCGCTTTGACGCTGAGCCTGCCACCGGTGCCGAGAGTGACCTAGATATTAGCTGTGCTGAATATCTTCTGCAGCTCAAGCAGTCCCCCCACCGTGTCCAGCCACACCCAACAACGTTATCGGAGTGGTTAATGACAGCTCAAGCCGCGCAGGTACTTGGACTATCACCCGAACAACTGCGCCGACTTCGTCGTAAAGGACTATTCAAAGTCGGGCACCACTGTCGAGACACCTCCTTTCCCAACTCAGGGCTGTCTCGTTGGCAGTGGCATGTGGCGCGTTGTGGGCAGGCTTTAGCGGTACCACCCGAGAAACGCGGCTTTTCCTTCAAATAGCGCCGGCTGCTTCCAAGTCGCACCCTCGCTACAAACGGTTATGTACGTGGATGCAGGGATGCCAGATGGCTGAACTAGGCGACATGCAGGAACGCCACGGTTGCTGTTGCAACCTGGACAATCTTTGCCTCCCTGTTCGAGCGTTGCTTGCTGTCTGCTCAGCAATGGACTGGGAAGAAGGGGCAGGACCATTAACGTGCTCCAGCGCAAAAGTTTGCTTGCTTGCCGTATAATATGGACAAACCGGAGTAGACTGGGCTGCGCCCGGAACTTGAGCTACCTGCTCTAGACGTCTCGGTAAAGCATATCGAGGCATGGTAGTAAAGAGTTTTGGACACCAGCAGTAAATTGTGCGCTGTCAGCGACCGCTCCGGACTGCCAAGTACACGAGTAGTCTCGGGCTTTACAAAGTCTTCCTTACGGGAGCTGATGTAAGTTGGGAGACGTTTGTCTAATCTTTTCTGTCCTAAGGAAAGGTAGAGATATAGCTCGTCCATACACTTTAGTCCGCTTCAAGGTGGCGCTTTTATGAGTGCTTTTGAAAGCGGTCCTATTTGGGTTGAGCGTCTTGCGGCTAAAGCTTTAGTAAGCAACGCTCAGTTTTTGAGTGGCTGCTTTTCTTTGAACGTGTAGTGCGTTTAAGGCCACATTTGGTGAGTTTGGAGGGCTAAATTCATAGCAGGTCTGACTCAAGGCTGCGGAGAGGGGTCTCAGCCATCGAGCCAACCTCCGTCATTAGGGAAACTTTAGGGAAACCCAAAAAAAAAGCAAAAAACAAGTAACTGAAACCCTTGCGACACAAGGGTTTGTCGATAGTGAAAGATACATGAAGCGCATAATAAGCGTAGGCGTTTCATGCACTCGTTGCCTTAACCTCAAACAGGCTTAAATGTGCTCAAAGCGGCATCGCATAAGCTTCACAGGGTTAAGCCCGTCTCTGCAATACTGCTCAAGTCGGTGCAGATAGCATCAAAGATACCCGTGAAAAGAGGGAAGAAAAAGGGAAAATTCGATGAGGCTAAGCCCCGGTTGAGTCAGTCACTCCTTACTTAAACTAGTTGATTCAGAAAGGCTTGCGCGATCGCTGCTGCCTTGGACCAAGCCGCAGGGTCGTCTTGCTCCTTCTCCTCTCTATCGAGTGCAGCAAACACACTGCTGAGCACTTTATCTTTAGAGTGGTGGATGAGGTTTTCTGCTGCAAGACCTGCATACTCTTTACTCTTTAAGTGCTTTGCATAAACTCCTCGCAGGGTATGAAAATCGATCGCTTTCCCGGTGAAGCGATAAGCCGGCTGGCGCAGTAACTTGCTAAAAGACACAGCATCTGGATAGGGTTCCCCCTTTTTCAATGTGAATAGCCGCTGATGGTGTGGGTTGAAACAACTACGCAGCCCCGGCACTGCTACAGTTTTGCCTCGCACATCCTGATAGACATAATGCAGGAGCCACTCCTCCAGGTACTGGTAGAAACAACGCCCGTCGGAATAGCTCAAGTTGGGTACAAAGACTAAGTAAGGCGACTGCTGACGTCTGAACTTTTGATCCACCAGCTTGAGCCACCAACCCTCTTGGTTCGGGTAAAGGACACTCGCCTCACTATCAAGCGCTTGAGCCTCAAGCACGGGTTCAGGCAGCGGCAGTGGCGAGAACACCAGTTGCCGCAAGACGCGCGAGCGCTGTGGGGGTATGTAAGCCAAGAATGCGGCCAACAAAAACCGTTGGTAACTTTGAGCGATCGCCGTCAACGAGCGTGGTGGTGCCAGGGTTGATCCGCTTTGCTTTGATTGCGTACTCTGGTGCAAGCGAGACACACACTCCCCTCTGAGCATCTCTACCAGGTCCAGAAATTCATGCCACTCCAGTCGCTTCCTCGACTCATCGCTGACCGCTTGATGGTTTTTTAGTTGAGCATTCACCACCTTGCGTAACTTTTGCAAAGAGGCAATAGTAACTTGAGCTTGCTCTGCTTCCTCCCCTCCAACGACGCTGTCTTGACGATAGACAAACCGGACTACTGCGAGCCAGGCGTTGATCACTTTGAGGGCGGTGTAAGGGCTCTGAACCGCTTCACTGCGTCCGTCTAAATGCTCCTCCTTGGGTGTTCTCAACCACTCCAAGTAAGCTTGCACCAAAGCAACGACCCGCTCGGTTTCTTCTTGAGGCGGCAAAACGGGCTGGTCTCTCCCCATAGAACCAGCACTAACCACCAACTGCTGCAGGCTCAACTCCTGTAAAGGCACTCCCCGCTCACGGTGAAGCCAGCCCAAAAACCGCTCCACCTGATGCAAATATTGCTTTGCCGTGGCGGCGCTCACGCTCATCGAGTCTTGCTCGCCTGCTCCTGCTCCCGTCAGAAACTGGGCAAACAGTGCTAACTCTTGCCGTAGCGCCTCTGACCGTTCCGCCTCAACCAAGCGGTACGGCTGTCTTGCTCGACGGGTCGTCAGACGGACATCATTCGCTGAGCGCTGGTGCTGTCGTGCTCGAGCAGTCGGCAGTCGGTACTTCCCTACCAACACCGTCTCTAGCCAAGACTGCTGGCACCAAGCCATAAAACGCTGCAAAGCCCAACGATAAGTGCGCCGACTGTTTCCAGCTACAGCCAGTTGTTCAAACAACTGTTCTTGCACCAGTGGTGCCTCCTGCAATCGCTCAAAAGGCAGTTGTTGTAGCAACTGTAATCCCTGCTCATACTCTGCCGGAGACAGACGCTGTCCCTGTGGTGAGGGCAGACCCCAACCAGGCAGCGTATAGCGCCAGAGCGCTGTCCGCACCTGAGCCCATGCTGCTGTCGCCTGCTTCGGCGGCATGGTGGACTGCACATGCGCTTCGTAAGCAAGCAAAGCATCGAGCAAAGAACGGGGCGGTTGAGGCTGTGGCATGCGTTGTACAAAACAGAGCCATAAAAATACTTTCCCTAAAGCGAACCTTAGGGTAGAGTTATATGACAGTAATAAAGCAAGTTATCAGTGAACGCCGTTTCTCTACCTTTCTTCCTATGGCAAAACACGACTTTTCTGACTTTGATCAAAAGCTCAAGCTCGTTAACTTGAGACTCAAGAGGGCGAACCTGCCTGTCTCGCTTACACGTAAGGGTAGTTCCTTATATGCCAGAGCGACCTTGCCCCCTCCACCAGATTCTGACAAATCTGTGCCACATCAACAACACCTAAAGCTAGGCATGAAGGCAAATCTTCTTGCTCTCAAACAGGCAGAGGCGATCGCGACCAAAATTGGAGCTGCACTGCTCCTCAAGGAGTTTCGCTGGTCAGACTACGGGCGGGGCGACAAGAAACCGGACAAGCAAACGGCTGCTGCCTGGTGCAAAGCCTTTGAGGTGCATTACTTCGAGTCGACGGAGCGCAATCCCACGACTGAAGAATCTTTCAAAAGCAATTATCTTGCCTTTCTCAAGCGCCTGCCTCAAGACCAAGCGTTGACACGGGAAAGCTTGGAACGTGTCATTAAAGCAACTCAGCCCAATAGCTGTCAGCGTGCCAGAAGCTGCAGTGCCTTGAAGCGCTTTGGCCTGGTTGCTGGCATCGATGTCAGCTTTATTAATAAAAAGCTTAAAGGCACCTATTCCCCCTTCAAATCTGCTCCTCGAGATTTACCGTCTGCCCAGTTGATTGTGGAATGCTGGTCTCAAATTCCCCACCGAGACTGGCGCTGGATTTATGGCATGCTCGCTACCTACGGCTTACGGCCGCATGAAGTTTTCCATTTGGATACTCAAGAGTTAGAGCGAGGTGGCTTGATCATTAAAGTTCTGGACGAGACAAAGACTGGCTATCGAGAGGTCCGTCCCCTTTACCCAGAGTGGGTTGAGCAGTTGGGTTTGCGACAAAAGCAATTACCCAACGTTACCGGTAAAACCAATTCGGCTTTGGGGTCGAGAGTTTCATCAGCTTTTCGCCTCTACCACATCCCTTTTCCGGCCTACAATCTACGGCATTGTTACGCTGTCCGCTGTATTGAGTTTGATATCAATGTGTCTTTAGCCGCTCGTTGGATGGGGCATTCGGTGCTGATCCACACCAGAACATATCAAGCCTGGCTCTCTCAAGCGGTGGAGCAGTCGGTCTTTGAACGGGCACTCAATAGCCCCAATCGACCACAACCACCGCTTGTACAGGGGTTAGAGCAGCCTCAGAGTGAATCGCCAACGGCGGCTTAAAGCGCCGGACGTTGTTCCAAGCAAAGCGACGCTTAAGTTCCAGAACCTAGAGAAGCCACCTCGTACCTCTATTTGGTTCAGAGTAAAGCTTTCAGTGCCAGCGCTCGACAAGTTCCATACAGGATGATCGAACAATCACAGGCAACTTGCTCAGCATCAGGACGCTCTGAGCTTGAGGCCACCGCTGCCGCCGAGCTTAAACTGCAGTAAGCTACACCGATTGGCTCCGTTCACGTCCATGCCAGTCATGCGTTCAGCCGCTAGCTCTAACCCTGCCCAGTCGATCGGGTCAGCTTGAGAGCGCTGTCACCTTGTGATCTGGGACGATTTCCTGGTTTGCCCAGCAGCCAGTGCAAATAGCGTTTGGAAGTGCTCGCTTTGAGGTCCCAAAAACCAAACTACCGTCTCGTGTCCTACCCCTTTCTGTGGCACGCCGTTGGCACCAGGTGCAGCATGGGGAATGCGACCTAGGGTCAACCTGGGAAAATTGCCTTGCTTTAGGGTATGGATACCCGTTAGATGACGGATGACGGATACACGGATCTGCGCGTTTCAATTCAGTCCCTCCTATCAGAAGGATTGCCACTTTGAGGATGTAGCGTGATTGCACAACCAAAAATGAGCTACGCAAATTATGATGCTTGAAAGTAGCTTGCATCCTTTCCACGCTGCCTCAAGTTGTTCGCTTTGCCTACACCAACGTTAGGTTACAGATATGGTCAGCACTTTGGACTACTGCGTCGCTTGGCAACGAACCAGCGGTCGTGCTTCACTCGCCAGAGTCCAGTTGTTTGAGCTGTATATGTTTGCGACCCAGCACCAACTCAAACGTATCACCCGGTTGGAGCGCCATGTGCTCAGTATAGGCGGCACCGATCAACAAGTTGCCATTCGCTTGCACCGCGATCCGGTAACGCGCACGGCGTCCATCCCGCCCACGCTCAGCGACTGGTTTATCCAGGGCAATGCCTTCCGCTTCAATGAGAGCCTGCATGAACTGCAACAGGTTGACGCGCTCCCCACCACCTTTCGTGACGGTGTAATAACCGCAGGCTTTCGCTTTCTGGGTCTTGCTTAGGGTTGCTAACGTCTTTACCTTCTGCAGTAACGCCTCCCCGGTGAGAGGTTCACCCGTCTTCTGTTTCGCCATGTTGCTGTTTCACTGACCAAAATCTGCACTCTTATCATGCTCGATTGTTGGTCACCATGATTGACTGAGCACGATCGCGATTGCCGAGCCAAAGCAGTGCAACCAGTAGTCGCACAGCACCTGGTTTTAAGGTGTGTACTAGTGAGTCTGGCCCAAATCTGGACTAAATTTGGCTGAAACAGGGGTAGTACAGCAGCGATTCCGCCCTCTTTCAAACGCTGAAACTCCGATGCTGCCGTGGGTTCATTGCGGGGGGCGCAGAAGAGCCGGGCGATTACCCTTGATTGAGTACTTCTTGCCAAGAATAGATTAGTTCGGTAAGGTTTGAGCTTCTCAAATCGCATTTGCAGGTAAGAATTTAGAGTTATTGATTAAAGTGTGTAGCCAATCCTTTACTTAAATTGGCACTTAACTGAGGGATCTTGAGTGGTGAAGCTTGAAGCAGTTTCGCAGACTGGTTTATTGGACGTTTGAATCTTGATCGTGAAGTGCGTTAGCAATGAACCTTTTACAGTCACTCTGTCGATATGGACAATCAATTTGGCTCGATGGGTATGAGCGAAGCTGGATTAGTCGTAGTCAATTGCAGCAGTCGATTGAGGAGGATGGTTTAAGGGGTGTTCGATCGAACTTCCAAAGTTTGCAAACGGCAATTGCAAGACAGGAGTACGATCGCGATTTCACGACACTGGCGCAGCAAAGGACAGAACGAACTGCCCAATCAGATTATGACTACTTGATTGTGCGCGATCTGCAATTAGCGGCTGATCTGTTGAAGCAAGTGCATTCTCAGACTCAGGGACGCGATGGCTATGTGCAAATTGATCTGCCGTCTGATGCCCTGCTTCAGCCTGAAACTGCGATCGCCGCAGCGCAAAAAATCTGGCAGTCGGTCGGATGGAGTAATTTGTTATTGAGAATTCCAGCGGCTCCATTGATGCTGCCAGTAATTGAGCAATTAATTAGCGATCGCATTAATGTGAATGCAACGTTAGTGTTTTCTCCCAAAGTGTATGAGCAAATATTTAATCGGTATCTAATGGCATTGGAGAGACTGCTTCAGCTAGGAGAATCGGTCAGTGATGTTGTTTGTTTTGCTAGTGTTTCAATGAGTCATTTGAATGCAGTGATTAATCCACTCATTGCTAACTCAGAAACATCTTTCAGCATGGTGCAAGCCAGGATTCTCTACCAGCACTATCACCAGTTCCATGGCAGTGAACGCTGGACATCGCTTCCTGAAGAGACAAAACCACTGCGTCTGGTGTGGGACTGCACAGATATCCCATCTGAATCCGCATGGCGTTATCTTCAGGCACTAGCATTTCCTGAGACCGTGATGCTTCTCTCACCATCGACGCTAGAACTGTATCGTGAGGTTTCTCTACTGCCTACGAGTTGGGCTGATGAACGGGTTGAACAAATTTCGATCAGCGGATTACAGATGGAAATTTCTTTGGATGAACGAGTTGAGCAGTTTTTGAATGAGGAAGGAGTGCGATCGCTCAACGCCTTTCATCAATTATTAGGCACGATCGAGCAAAAGAGAATGTGTTGACTTAGGGAGTGCATTCGCGTAGCGTGTACAAGGGCATTGGCACAGAGTGCCTGCCAAGACGAATGCCTTAATGATCAATTGCTCCTAATCTTCTCAGAGTGGCTCTCTGAGCAACTGTCAACCCAGTTGCGCCTTGAATATTCATCCCTTCATACAGGCGATTGATTGTTAGTGTGCTGATACAGCGTCCTGTCTTCACATCCCATAGTTTAATCGTGCGGTCGTAACTGCCGCTAATGAGGATTTGACCGTCAGAGCTAAAGAGGACTGACGTCACCCAACTAGTGTGTTCGCACAATGTTTGAAGGCAGTGACCCGTTTTCATATCCCACAAGCGGATGGTTTTATCATCACTGCCACTGGCTAAGATTTGATCCTCCGAACTAATTGCCAGCGTCCATACGACTCCTGTATGTCCCTGCAATAGTTTCAGACAGATTCCGGTTTGCACATCCCACACGCGAATCGTTTGGTCATGGCTGCCGCTTGCCAATTGGCTCCCGCTGCGATCAAATGCCAGGGTGAAAACGCCACCTGTATGCCCTTGTAGAATCTTCAGACAGGTTCCAGCCTGCACATCCCAGAGCCGAATCGTGTCATCAAAACTGCCACTGGCCAACCATTGACCGCTACGGTCAAATGCGATCGTCAGAACACCGCTTTCATGACCCCTTAATACTTGCAAACACTGATGAGTCTCCGCATCCCACAGTTGCACAGTGCAATCATAACTACTGCTCGCCAAAATCTTTCCCGCTGGGCTAAACAAGACTAGCCAGATGGGGGCGCTGTGTGCTGACCACTCGTTAAAGTGCTCGGTTTGAATATGCCACAAAGAGATCGACTGGTCATGTCGATTGATTGCCAGCGTTTGACTATCGTGACTAAAGCTGACGTTGCTTAAGGATGAAATCTGGCGGGTTGGGCTGGAAAACGTTTTGTAGGAATGAAGTTGTGACCGATCGCCATCTAGTTGCAAACGCCACAACTGAATCGTTTCATTCTGACCGCTACTGGCAAGCAATTGATCATCTGCACTGAGGCTCAGGGAGTGAAGCCCACCAGTATATCCGCGCAATGTTTTCAGGTTTCGTCCGCTTTGCAACTGCCATAACCGCACCGTATGGTCTTTGCCGACACTGACCAACAATTGACCATCGGCACTGATGGCAAGCCCGTGAACATCGTGCGTATGACTGTCGAGCACATACATGGATTGCCCATCTTGAACATTCCAAAGGCGCAGAGTGCCGTCGCGACTGGCACTGGCTAGCAAACGCCCATCCGGACTAAAAGCAATGTGCCAAACCCAATCGGTGTGCCCCTGTAGCAGTCTGAAATCAAGTGTTGACGATCGAGCATGGGAGAGATCATCCCTCCACAGGCGAATTGATCCATCCCGACCGCCGCTAGCCAGCAGTTGACCATCGGGGCTGTAACGCACACATTGAACGCCGCTGGTCTGCCCCTGCAAGACACTCAGGCAGTGCCCGTTGCTCACATCCCAAATCCGAATGGTTGTATCATGACTGCTGCTGGCTAAGGTTCGCTGATCGGGTGAAAAGTGAACAGCGTAAACGCTCTGAGTGTGCCCCTCTAATACACGAAGACACTGCCCTTGCAAATTCCACAAACGCACGGTCTGGTCGTCGCTGCCACTCGCAAATTGCTGTCCATCGGCACTAAAGCTCACTGACCAAACACAGGCTGTATGCTCTGTGAGCACCTGCAAGCATTGTCCACTCTGGACATCCCACAAACGTATTAAACTATCTGTACTGCTGCTGGCTAACGTTTTGCCATCCGGACTAAAGGCAACCGACCAAACCCAGCCGGTGTGACCTTCAAAGGTCGCTAAGAGTTGAGTGGTAATGATGTTCCAGAGATAGATGTTGCCACTGGAAGTCCCAACTGCGATGATCTGATCGTCTGATCTCAAGTCAATCGACATCGCATTACTAAGTGTTTCTGAAAAGAGGGTTTTAGCGAAAGCAGCATCCTGAAAATTGACCCCGGTTAAATCGACCTGTCGCAAGTCGGCTTGCTGCACGACGAGATCAGAAAAGTCAGAGCCGCGCAAATCGACTTGAAGTTGCACCAACAGGTTAATCAGATTACCGGCGGCGTATCCTGGGTGCTGCCTCTGCTGCCTCAATACGTGTCTTGCTTGCACCTCGATCGCCCCTACACTGCCAAAGCATGACAGAAGGCGATCAATCACAGGTTGCATGATTAAGCGCGTCTGAATCTCTCGAATGTACTCTTTTGCTTGTACTCGCAGTAAGGGATGGGTTTGCCAAACGTTAAGCTGCTGTGTCTCAAATTCAATACAAAGCTGCTGCACAAAGCGTTCTGTGGCATATTCCATCACTACAGGTTGCAAGAAAAATAACCCATCGATTTTTTCGATCAGCGACCGCCGAAACAACGAATTAATCAAATTCGGTACATTTTGCTGAACAGCAGGATTAACCACATTTTCTCGAATCTCTGCAATCGAAGCTGGCTCTCGCAGAATGGCAAACCAGGACAATAGTTTCTGTTCAGCTTCAGAGATACGATTGAACTGACGATTGAGCAAATCGCGGATGTCTTCAAACACAGCAAGTCCCTGACTGAGATAGGGCATCACTTCTGTAATGCTGCCGTTAAACAAATCCTGAGTGGCGGCTGCCACCAGTTTCAACGCCAGCGGATTGCCACCGTAGTGATGGATCAAGGTTTGCCATTCTGCTTCTGAACCCGTGAACGCTCCTTTTTGTCGAAAGATAGCGCGTCCGTCATCGGGTGATAATCCACTGAGAAGCAGCGATTTGACTAGCCCCTGCGTACCTTCCATCAACGCCAGTTCCCGTGGCTTTTCACGGCTGGTGAGCAACAAACAACTGCGGTGGGGCGTTTCACCCATGGCCTTGAGTAACTGTCCATATCCTTCGTAACCCGATCGCCACTGTCCTGCCTGCTCACGCTGCAAAATGGTTTCAGCATTATCCAGAATCAATAAACACCGACGCGATCGCAGATATTGCATCAGCTTGGACAATTGCTGATCAAGCGTAGTGGGAATGATGGGATCGTCCCCAAACAGCGGCATGAGAAACGTCAGCAGACTCGACAAAAGTTCATCTAACGGTGGTGCATTGGCCAGCGATCGCCACACAGTGATCTCAAATTCTGCTTGCATTTGCAGTGCTGCTTTGACCGCGATCGTACTTTTGCCAATACCGCCAATGCCCAGTACTCCAATAACGCGACACTGCTCAGACACAACCCACCGCCATAGTTGCGCCAGTTCTGTCTCGCGCCCATACAACACTGAGGCATCAACCGCCGTGTCCCAGTCTTGCTGGGGATTAATCCGTCGGATCTCCAACTCTTCAGAGGATGCTAGGTCTGCCTGCGTTAATGCCAGTCCAAACGCCCGGAAGAGATATTCCACTGACTGTCGATCGACCCCCTGTTGGCGCTTAAAAAGGCGGGAAAGGGTATTCAGGGAGAGTCCAGTACGACCGCTCAGATCTTCCTGCGTGAAGTGCTTCCCCCAGGTTTCGTCAGATTCCGCCTGCTGTTTTGCTGTCTGAAACTTCTGCCATCCCTGAGGCGATAAAATGACTCCCCGCGCTCGTCCAGAAGCGGATCTCCCCCGTCCAGATTTTGCTGGGTTGGAATCCATAGATTAGCCGATGGTGTAAAGGACAGCGCTAGCCTTGCCTCACAGTAATCGAGCCTGTCTTTAATCAAAACTGAACGGATTTCGGTAGTGCCGCTCTATCGGCAAATGATTCCATCTTTCCCTGAAGCATATCAGGTTTGACTGCTCCTGGCTCGCTTCTTGCTGCTCGCCCTCCCAAGCAAAACGATTAAGTTGCATCTTTACTCAAAGAACTTGAGTGGTCTGAATGAGGCGATCGCTGAAGAATGAAACATAACCGGCTAAGCAGCCAGCTCACTCACCTAACGGAGAACAACATGAACAGTCAAACGATGAAACTCGAGGTTTTGACCTTACCCGTCTCAGATGTCGATCGCGCTAAGGGCTTCTATGAATCGCTGGGGTGGCGACTAGATGCCGACTTCGTCACCAGTAAAGACTTCCGAGTGGTGCAGTTAACCCCTCCTGGTTCGGAGTGTTCGATCATCATTGGCACTGGAGTTACGTCAGGTGTGCCGGGTTCAGTTCAGGGTCTGCACCTCATCGTCTATGACATTGAGACCGCTCGCGCTGAACTCGTCGATCGCGGTGTTGAAGTGAGTGAGGTGTTCCACGATGCGGGAGGGATATTCCACCACGCTGGAACCGAGGGACGGTTAGCTGGACTGGATCCAAAACGCCGCGACTATGCCTCATTTGCCTCGTTCAGCGATCCAGACGGTAACGGTTGGCTGCTCCAGGAAGTGAAGACACGGGCTCCCGGACGGTGACCTCTCTAAACCATTGATTCACTGCACAACGTTTGTACGCCTACGTAAAGGAGCAAGATCATGAGTAACTTAACTAATCAGACCGCACTTGTAACTGGGGCATCTAGCGGAATTGGTGCTGTCTATGCCGATCGCTTCGCAAAACGTGGTTACGACCTGGTACTGGTAGCACGCGATCGTACTCGTATGGAGGTTTTGGCTGAACAAGTGCGCCAGGAAACCGGAGTCGTCGTTGACATTCTTCAGGCAGATCTCGCTAACGCAGGTGAACTCGCCCAGGTGGAAGAACGGCTACGCACCGATACGCGCATTAGCATTCTGATCAACAATGCCGGTGCTAGCGTTGCTGGCAGTTTCGTTGACCAAAGCCCAGACGAGCTAGCTAAAATCATTAGCCTCAACACCACAGCGCTAACGCGGCTTGCCAGTGCCGTTGCCCCCCGCTTCGTCAAGGCGGGCAATGGCGCAATTGTCAACATTAGTTCGGTGGTTGGATTAGCACCGGAATTCGGTCTGACCGTTTATGGTGCGACCAAAGCCTTTGTCCTCTTCTTCACCCAGGGTCTTCACCTCGAGCTTGAACCTAAAGGGGTCTATGTTCAGGCTGTGTTGCCAGCCTCAACGCGGACGGAAGTCTGGGAGCGCTCAGGGTGGGATATGAATGCGCTACCGCCTTTGATGGAAGTGGATGAACTGGTGGATGCTGCCTTGGTTGGCTTCGATCGCCGCGAACCGATTACCATTCCTTCACTTCCCGATCTAGAGCAGTGGAATACCTTCGATGCTGCTCGGCAGAGCATGATTCCAAACTTCAACCAGGTACACGCTGCCGACCGCTATCGCCTAGCGACTTCCAATCAGAGCTAGTTTCAGGTGTGCGATCGCCCCTTGAACTTGATTTAGATAAGGACAGCCAAATGAATTCACATTCTATAGAACTCGGGGTGTTCACCAGAGCGTCAAGCACAGGAAAAATCAGCCCTCAAGAACTGACTGAAAGCAGGCTCCAATTGCACTATGCCGTTCAATATATTGCCGCAACAGGCGCGGCATTAGCGGAGCCGCTACAAGACGACAGTCACACTAGCTTTGGATGGAATTCAGTTTTGGCAGCGTTTGTTGGCTCGACGATTCCAGCGGCTCAGCCCTTTCAAATGGCACTCGAACCCGTCAGCCTCACCCTAATCGTGGTAGATGATCAGAAGGACACGATCGCCTCTCTGCCATTACATGGAAAGACTATGCGAGAAGGGCTGAACTGGCTCCAGCAAGAGGTTTCTAAACTCGGCGCAGATGCGAGCAAGATTGTGTTTTTAGACTATCCACCGAATGAATTTCCCGATCATCCGCTTGCTCGTGGTGCATCTTTTGATTCCAGCCAAACGTCAGCATTGCGTGAATTAGTGGATTACTACATCGTCACTGATCGGCTACTTCAGACGATTGTTACTTCTAACGAGAAGGCTTCAGCGATTCACATTTGGCCCCATCACCTTGATATCGCAATGCTGATTACTCTTTCCAGCATCAAAAGCGGGCACCCGTTGACAATCGGAGTTGGGCTATCACCCGGAGACACAACCTATCCAGAACCTTACTGGTATGTGTCTCCTTATCCATATCCAGACATCGCTAATCTCCCTGCCCTAGATAGTCAAGCGTTTTGGCATACCCAACACTGGGTTGGGGCTGTGTTGCGATCGCCTCGATTGGTTGAGAATGCCAAGGCTGAAACCCAGCAACAGCAGGTTGCAACGTTCCTGCATTCCGCCCTGGAAGCATCAATCGTTCTGCTCAAAGCAGAGTATGGCATGAGACAGAGCATTTAACGATCTAGTGCAACGAAGACATTGCAAAGGACAACATGCAACGAAACACATTCAAAACGTCCGATGATGTCCAGTTGAGCTACATCAGCGCGGGTCAAGGCAAGCCGATCGTAATGCTTCACGGTTGGTCACAATCGGCAGAACAATTCAAAGATCAAATTCCTATTTTTGCCGAACAGTATCAGGTAATTGCGATCGATCTGCGAGGACATGGTGAGTCCGAAAAAGTACCGTTCGGTTATCGCATCTCTCGCTTGGCTAAAGATGTCCAGGAATTGATCATCGCTCTACAACTCGAAAAGCCACACCTACTGGGTCACTCAATGGGATGTTCCCTGATCTGGAGCTATCTCGATTTGTTTGGATTAGATGGAATTAATCAATTGGTGTTGGTTGATCAATCCCCATTAGTCGTCTCACGATTGCATTGGAATGCTCAAGAGATAGCAGAGTCCGGAGCAGTATTTACGGCTGAACAACTCAACACAATCGTACACACTTTAGAACACGGCAACGCTGAGGAACTGACTCGAAATATTTTAACTTCAATGGTCACATCAGCCATGCCTAAAGAACAGTTTGAGTGGATTGTTGAGTGCAATCTTCGCTGTCCGCCAGCGATCGCAGCAACACTGCTATACAACCACGCCCATATGGACTGGCGCGATCAAATTGTCAGAATTCGCAATCCCACGCTGATTATTAGCGGTAGGAAAAGTATCATTCCCTGGCAATCGCAGGTTTGGATCAATCAAAGCATTCCTAACTCTGAGTTGGAATGCTTTGAAGCGGATGAAGGCGGCGGACATTTCATGTTCATCGAGAATCCCAAAAAGTTTAACCAACGGGTTTTACAGTTTCTATCACGTTGGCGTAGCCTCTCCTCTGGAGAATCGCTTGAAGCCAACCAGGAAAAACAACAATTAATCCGACTTTGAAAGCAAGGTAGGCGCGATGAAGCCGAATTTTGAGAAGAAGTCCTTTGAAGATGAACGGGACAAGGATCAACGTGACATTAATGGTTGCGATAGTTTCGCCGAACGGGTTCGCAGTAACCAGCGCCAACTCACCTCTGAGCTAAAGCACCAATATGATTTTATTGTTTGCGGATCGGGATCGTCTGGTTCGGTAGTTGCCCGCAGACTGGCTGAGAATCCAGATGTCAGCGTGCTGCTGCTGGAAGCGGGAGGCAGTGATGATGTGCCCAGTGTCATGGAAGCGAATCAATGGCCCATGAACCTGGGGACCGAGCGCGACTGGAGTTTTCAGGGTCAGCCGAATCCGTCCGTGAACGGGCGATCGCTGCCGTTTTCGATGGGCAAGGTCCTTGGCGGCGGATCAAGTATCAACGTCATGGTTTGGGCACGCGGACATCGGCACGATTGGGATCTCTTTGCGGCTGAAGCCGACGATCCAGCCTGGAATTATGAATCCATCTTGAAACTATATCGCCGCCTGGAAGATTGGCATGGTGCGCCAGATCCAAGCTATCGCGGCACGGGAGGACCAGTCTTTGTGCAGCCCGCGCCGGAGCCAAACCCGATTGCACCCGCAACGGTTGAAGCCGCGCGATCGGTCGGGATTCCAACGTTTGAAAATCCCAATGGTCGCATGATGGAAGCGGCAAAAGGGGCTGCGATCAGCGATGTCCGAGTCCGCAATGGCAAGCGCGAATCGATCTTCCGCTCCTACGTTTTCCCGTATATGGATCGACCCAATCTGACGGTTCTGACTCAGGCACTGGTCACACGGCTGACGTTTCAGGGCAAGCGAGTCACTGGCGTGGAGATGACTTATCGGGGCGCGATCTATCGCATTGGAGCGGCAGTTGAAGTTGTACTGTCGCTTGGTGCTATCCATACACCGAAGGTGCTGATGCAGTCTGGCATTGGCGACGAAGTCGAGTTGCGGCGATGGGGCATTCCGGTCGTACAGCACCTTCCGGGTGTGGGGCAAAATTTTCAAGACCACGTTGCCTTTGATTGTGTCTGGGAATATCAAGACGCGATTGCCCCCCGCAATAACCTATCAGAGGCGATCTTTTTCTCGACTAGCCAATCCGGGCTGGATAGTCCAGACCTCTTTGTCTGTCAGGCGGAGGTGCCCAAAGCCAGTGCCGAAAATGCTGCCCGCTTTGGTCTGCCTGCCTCAGGCTGGACGCTATTTGGGGCAGTTGCGCATCCCAAAAGCCGTGGCCGCCTACGCCTGACGGGAGCCAATCCCTCTGATCCAGTTTTGATTGATGCCAACACACTGTCTGATCCGGATGATCTCAAAGCTGCGATCGCTTGCGTAGAACTTTGCCGTGAAGTTGGGAACTCGGCTCCGCTGCGTCCGTTTGTCAAGCGTGAAGTGATGCCAGGTAATTTGAAAGGGGTTGAACTCGAACACTTTATTCGAGATGCTGCAACGAGCTTCTGGCACGAAACCTGCACCGCAAAGATGGGTCAAGATTCTATGTCGGTGGTGGACAGCAACTTGAGAGTGTATGGCATCGACAATCTCCGGATTGCGGATGGATCGATTCTGCCGCGAGTCACAACCGGCAACACGATGGCTCCCTGCGTGATTATCGGGGAGCGAGCAGCGGAAATTTTACAGCTCGAACACCAGTTACAAACCAACCTAAAAACAGTCTCAGCCACGCCATAAAATCACCGCACTGTTCATTGGCAAACGTACATCCAAGCCGCGTGTAACTCAACGAACGTGAGTAGTGTGGAGGCGGTCGCCAAAGGATGAACCGTAATCAAATTGAACAGCAAACTTACCAAGCAAAAGGAGAACAAAATGAGCGACAACTCCGTAAAAAGTTCAAGCATGAAGCTTGAAGTGGTGTTATTCAACGTTGCTGATGTAGATTGCGCCAAGGCTTTCTATGAGAATCTCGGCTGGCGGCTTGATATCGACGTGGTGGATGGTGACTTCCGTGGCATACAGATGACACCGCCCAATTCAGACGCCTCAATTATCTTCGGTAAAGGAATCACTCCAAACAATACTGGCTCAGCGAACCTGGTTCTCGCCGTGGACAATCTCGACACCGTTCGTAAAGACTTGAGCGATCGCGGTGTCAAGGTCAGCGAAATCTTCCACTACGCTGGAGTCCCCTTCAACAATGCCGTGGAGACCCCACACGTCAGTGGGCGCGACCCGCAAGGTCGTTCCTACTTCTCCTTTGCCTCCTTTGAAGATCCAGACGGGAACCGCTGGCTACTCCAGGAAATCACAACACGGCTTCCTGGTCGCCTGTGGGACTCAACGCCAGCGCCAAACCTGGACGTTGCAACCCTGGCAACGCTGCTCCGCGAGACGGCAGAACACCACGATCCCTACGAGAAGACTCACGCCGCGCACGACTGGTGGAACTGGTATGCGCCCTATTTGAGTGCCCGTCAGAATGGCAGCAGTTCAGAAGAGGCAACCATCGCCGCTGACCGTTACATGGAGGAGGTTTTTCCTGTTCTTGCTAGATGATGCGGTCAGAAGGGTATCCGCTAGGGCGGGTTCTGGACGGCTCCACAACTCCCCCCATTAGCACAGCTGAGTCATGGGGACAGACGACACGCAACCTCAGTTCAACCTAATTGGAAAAAGAGTAATGTTTGGAAAAATTAACTATCAACGCCGCCGCTTTCTGGGTATGGCGGCGATCAGCCTTGCGACAACTCAGCTCGGTCGCTTCGGTGCTGCCGACGCCCAATCCAGCAAGGTAACACCAAAGCAGGCTACTATGACTCAACTTGCAACTGCACAGACCGATATAACTGCAATCCGTCCCTTCCAGATCAATGTCCCACAAGCGGCACTCGATGACCTCCGTCGCCGCCTTGCAGCAACGCGATGGCCCGAAAAGGAGACGGTCGCCGACCAGTCGCAGGGCGTGCAGCTTGCGACGATGCAGAAACTCGCGCGCTATTGGGCAACTGCTTACGATTGGCGCAAGGTTGAGGCGAAACTGAAAGCCTTACCGCAATTCATCACCACGATCGATGGACTCGACATTCATTTCATTCATGTTCGATCACAACACAAAAATGCGTTGCCCCTCATCGTCACGCACGGCTGGCCCGGATCGATCATCGAGCAACTGAAAATTATCGAGCCACTGACCAATCCGACAGCACATGGGGGTAGTGCAGCGGACGCTTTTGACCTCGTGATTCCCTCACTACCAGGCTATGGTTTTTCAGGCAAACCGACCACAACGGGTTGGGAACCCACGCGGATTGCCCGCGCTTGGGTCGTGCTGATGCAGCGCTTGGGCTACTCGCGCTTTGTGGCGCAAGGGGGTGATTGGGGCAATGCCGTCACAGAGCAGATGGCACTGCTGACACCGCCAGGACTGCTTGGCATTCATACCAACATGCCTGCCACGGTTCCAGCCGACGTTGCAAAAGCACTCAAATTCAGCGAACCGCCGCCAGCCGGACTCTCAACCGATGAGAAGCATGCGTGGGATCAGCTCGACTTTTTCTATCAGCACGGCCTTGGCTACGCTCAGGAGATGACGAACCGCCCGCAAACGCTCTACGGCATTGCCGATTCACCGGTCGGTTTGGCCGCCTGGATCCTTGACCACGACGCACGCAGCTACGCGCTCATCGCCCGCGTCTTTGACGGGCAGCCTGAGGGGCTGACGCGCGATGACATCCTCGACAACATCACACTCTACTGGTTGACGAACACGGCTGTCTCTTCGGCGCGTCTGTATTGGGAAAATAAGTTTGCCTTTTTCGACCCTAAACACGTCGCTATCCCGGTGGCCGTGAGCGTCTTTCCGGATGAAATCTACGCGGCTCCACAAAGCTGGACAGAGCGGGCGTATCCCAAACTCATCCACTATAACCGGGTGGAAAAGGGCGGTCACTTCGCGGCGTGGGAGCAGCCAACGATTCTGACTCAAGAGCTCAGGGCAGCGTTCAAGTCGCTGCGGGTGTGACCATCACGACTTTGGCAAGAACGCAACGACAAGACGGTCAGCGCCTGATCGAAAAAATATGCAAGCCACATGTAGCAACCCGATCCTCGTGACCGGAGCAGCTGGCGATCTGGGTGCGATCGCTCAGCGCTGAACAGCAGTTGCACATTTGGCCTCAAGCTTCCAGCGCTGCTTAAGTCGTTTGTTTTGGAGAAGATCAATGTTTGAAACAATTAACCGCCGCCGCTTTTGGGGCCTTGCGGTCATGACCCTTACTGCCACTAAGCTCGCCACGATCGGTTCTGCGATGGCACAATGCAGCCCGATCGATTCAGTCAAGGCAACCCCAATGAAAGTGGGAATGAACCTATCATTTGACTCTCTAAAGCAGATCGATGCGGGTGTTCTGAATGTTGGCTACGCTGAAGCGGGTCCTACGAATGGTCGTCCGGTCATCCTCCTGCACGGTTGGCCCTACGACATTCACAGCTTCGTCAATGTCGCGCCCTTGCTGGCAGCGGCAGGTTACCGGGTGATCGTGCCCTATCTGCGCGGCTATGGCACGACGCGCTTTCTCTCGAGTGAAACGTTCCGCAATGGTCAGCCAGCGGCGATCGCGCTCGATATCATCGCGTTGATGGATGCCCTCAAGATCGAGAAAGCAATCCTCGCTGGGTTTGATTGGGGAGCGCGAACCGCCGACATCGTCGCGGCACTCTTTCCTGAACGCTGTCAAGCCCTCGTCTCAGTGAGCGGTTATCTGATCGGTAGCCAGGCATCTGGCAAGATGCCGCTACCGCCAAAGGCGGAGCTGCAATGGTGGTATCAATATTACTTTGCTACCGATCGTGGTCGAGCCGGCTACGACCAATACCGACATGACTTTGCCAGGCTCATCTGGCAGCTTGCTTCGCCCAGGTGGAACTTTGATGACGCGACGTTCGATCGCAGTGCCGCATCCTTCAACAATCCCGATCACGTTAGCATCGTCATCCATAACTATCGCTGGCGGCTCGGTCTGGCTGAAAGCGAACCGAACTATGACGTTTTGGAAAAGCGACTTGCCGAAGCTCCGGTGATCACTGTTCCCACCATTACCCTCGAAGGGGATGCCAATGGTGCGCCGCATCTAGAGCCCATCTCCTATGCCAAGAAATTCTCAGGTAAATATTCGCACCGCACGATCAAAGGCGGCATCGGGCACAATCTGCCTCAAGAAGCCCCGCAAGCCTTTGCTGAAGCTGTCATTGAAGTTGACGGTTATTAATTGACATAGCCTGTATGAGCTTATTGGCGTAATCAAATTGTCAGCATTCGCAAACTAACTCTGATTGCCACTGGCAGAAAAGTCTCATCCTGTGGCTAGCGTCGATTTGGATCATCAAATAATAGAGGTAACTGCAGCGACCTGAGGTCTGCTGCCATGTTATGAGCAACGCTTGAGTAGAAAATAAGAGGGACACATACGATTACGTATGGGAAAAGCTGCAAACATGACAGCTTCACAGAAAGACAGACGTGAAGCTTCCTGTCAGTCTTAATTTACCTGAAGGGTCATTGTCTCCAACGTTACCAAAGCTCAGATGACTTTTCTTTGACTAAACCCTTAAGGGACACAATCCTTCCCCACTCATTAACTATTGCGAAGAAGTTAGTGAGTCATGCAGGAGACTAGAACGGTGACTGGGATTGGGATTGGTGCGATCGCGGTGGGGATCGACGTAAATCGAGGGTTGACAAACTCATTAAGTATTTATGAAATGATGGGAAGAACTTAGTGACGTCTGAGGGGCGATCGCGATGGCGTTTCTGAAGGGGCAAAATCCGAACCATCCGGTGGCAGGATCGACCATCAAGGTGGAACCGATTCGGGACAAAAAGGCGATCGGGCGCATTAAGAAAATTTTGGCCGATCGACCGCGGGATTTGTGTTTGTTTACGCTGGGGATTAACACGGCGTACCGAGCGAATGAGTTGCTCTCGCTGACGGTGGGGCAGGTGAAGAATCTGAAAGCGGGGGATGTGCTGGACCTGAAGCAGCGCAAGACGCACAAATATCGGCCGGTGACGCTGAATCCGACGGCGATCACGGCGATTCAAGGCTGGTTAGCAGTGGGTGCTTTGCAGCCAGAGGACCATCTCTTCACAGGGCAGCGGGGTTGCTTGACTGTGGAGACGATGAGTACACGAGTGAAGACTTGGTGCCAGGATGTGGGCTTGAAGGGCAATTATGGCAGTCATACGCTGCGGAAAACCTGGGGCTATTGGCAACGGCTGGAGCGTGGTACAGCGATTCCCCTCTTGATGGAAGCGTTTGGACATGCGACCCAGCAGCAAACGCTGGCCTATTTAGGCATTCAGTCGAATGAGATTGCCGCGATCTATGAGCTGGAACTGTAAAGGCTGTGGGTTTCCCTGCAGCTAACTTTGCACTGGTGACACGAGGATTTTCAGAAAAGGCTAAACCATTGTTTTGGTTTTGAGGTTCCAAGTTTTCTTTACACAGTTTTTATTCAAAGCTAGAGTGAGAACGCCGTTACCGTTTGGGTTATGGATACTCCTCCAGTCCAGAGTCTGCTAGAGCTGGCAGAGCAAAAGTTCGGTGAGTTGAATCCCGCTGAGAGAACGCTCTTCACTTTAGCGCAGGAGAAGTTTCAAGAACTACGTGATTCGGAATACAAGCTCTTTCGCGCGATCGCCAATGGTGAAGCAGCTGACTACCAATTAGGAGTTGAGGACAACGACAAACCTGAAAACGCGTTGCACTGGGGAGAGGAGCGAACTCTACGCAGCGAACGCCTGCGGTGGCTGTGCCTCAAGCCTGAAGTATGGCATCTCTGCCTGCCTGAGGGAATTAAAGTTTCGGGAGCGAAACTTGAGGGCGCGCTTAACCTCAGTTTTTCAGATATTGAGATTCCATTACAGTTCGCCTACTGCTACTTTTCAGAGGCACTTCTTCTGCAACAAGCAAGGCTGAGAGGGCTGAATCTAAACGGCTCTTACATTTCCTCTAGTGAACGATGCCCTGCATTCGGTATTCCATCCCTCCCGACCGCTATAGATGCTAGAGGGATCAGCGTTACAGGTTCTATCTTTCTGCACAACAGCTTTCAGGCAATGGGGAGGGTCAGCTTTGCCGGTGCAACGATTGGGGGAGACCTATTCTGCGACGGAGGGGTATTCATCAACGAAAATAGGGATGCTCTGCTTGCACAAGCTGCGAACGTTACAGGTTTTGTCTCACTTGGTAACGGCTTTCAGGCAATGGGGAGTGTCAGCTTACTGGGTGCCACCATTGGCGGGAGTCTAATCTGCGACAGAGGGACATTCACCAATGAAAATGGGGTTGCTCTGCTTTTGGAAGGCATCAACGTGAAACATTCTGTCTTTCTACGCGGCGGCTTTCAGGCAACGGGGTTAGTCAGCTTACAGGGTGCTGTCATTGGGGAAAATCTTGATTGCAGGGCGGGAATGTTCACCAATGAAAATGGGACTGCTCTGCTTGCGCCAATTATTAATGTTAAAAGCCATGTCTTACTTAGAGATGGCTTTCAAGCAATAGGTCAAGTCAGCTTACCGAGTGCCACTATTGGCGGAAATCTTGAATGTGATTTCAGTACACTCACCAATAAAAATGGAGTTGCTCTGCTTGCACAAAGCGTCAATGTTGGAGGTTCTATTTTACTTCGTAACGGTTTTCAGGCAATGGGGAGAGTCGACTTACTGAGTGCTACCATTGGCGGAGGTCTTGAATGTGATCGCGGGATCTTCACCAATGAAAATGGGGTTGCTTTGCTTTTGGAAGGCATCAACGTGAAACGTTCTGTCTTTCTACGCGGCGGCTTTCAGGCAACGGGGTTAGTCAGCTTACAGAGTGCCGTCATTGGGGGAAATCTTGATTGCAATGCAGGAATATTCACCAATAAAAATAAAGTTGCTCTGCTTGCACAAAGTGTTGACGTTATAGGCTATGTCTTACTGAGTGACGGCTTTCAAGCAATAGGTCAAGTCAACTTAAATAGTGCGCGGATCAGAAATGCCTTGGAGATCGCAAGGGTAAAAGAACCTGAGAGAATGTTCCTTAATCTTCAATTTGCTAAGGTTCAAACTCTAGAACATATTGAAGACAGCTTTCCGAGCTCAGGAAACTTAGCATTGAACGGTTTAGTGTATGAGTCTTTAGGCAAAGACTCACCACAAAAGTGGGACTATCAGCTCAGGTGGCTACGGCTTCAGCCGACAGAGCCCTTTTCGTCCCAGCCTTATGAACACCTTGCGAAAGTTCTTCAATTCATAGGATATAAGGATGAAGCCATTAGGGTACTAATTGGTAAAGAGCATGACCAGTTACTTCATGGCAATCTAGGCTGGTTTGGTAAATTTTGGAAGCGAGTCTTAGGTACCACGATCGCCTACGGTTATCGTCCCGAAAGAGCTATTTATATCGCGATCGGCATAGTCACGATTGGTTCTATTTTATTTGGTGCAGGGTACCAGCATGGACTGATCACTCCTACTGATAAAGACTGCAAAACATCTCCCTCGCAAGTGATTAATGATTGCTCTAGTAATCTAAATTATCCAAAATTTGATCCATTTATCTATTCCTTGGATGTTTTTCTACCAATTATTGATTTGCGCTTAAAAAGTTTCTGGGTACCAAATGCAAATAAAGGAGTTATGGAATGTAAGATTCTTCATACTAACTTTTACATTAAATGGGGAGAAGGACTGCGGTATTATTTCTGGATTCACATTGTTTTGGGTTGGGTGTTAACAACCCTTTGGGTTGCTGGGTTTTCAGGCTTAGTTCGCAACACCAATAAGTGAGAAAGCAACTTAATACATTGAGTATCACCCGCTTAAAGTAGCAAGATTCAAAGTTAGCTTATGGCTCTCAGGAGATTTGCGCTCTCCTAAGAGAATGTACAAGGTTTGTCCTTAAGCTTGTAACGCCTTTTATGTTTCTGCCTTCGCTGCAACTTTTTTAGGGCAGCGAAGGCGTTGGACACAATTTGGCCTATATCGCTAACGGGTTATCGTCCAAAACACCGAGTCTTTCATTCCAAATAGCATCTATGCACAAGCTGAAAGGCTGATTTTGTCGTTGCCCTACTGCGGCCGCCCGCAGTAGGGCAACGTAAGAATGTGGCTTTTAGGCGACAAAGAGAGAAGCAAGTTTCAGATGAGATGATGAAAACCGCACATAGCTCGGCTCAACCCCCAGGTTCAAAAACGTACAGACAAACTCGTGATGCACGAATCACAGTCGTGTATGCCTAAGTTTCGTATTGTTTTAATCGAAGACCACGACTTAACCCGTCTCGGGTTACGGATGATTTTCCAGCGGCACTCTGGCATTGAAATTGTGGGCGAGGCAACAGACGGCGTGACGGGCTTAGAACTCCTCGAAACGATGCAACCCGATGTCGCCGTGGTTGACTTGGGCTTGCCCGCGTTGGATGGCATTGAACTGACACGACGCTACAAACAACGCCTGAGTGAGGCGACTGGCGCTACAGCCATACCAACCAAAATTATGATTTTGACGCTGCAAGAGTCGGAGGAAGCTGTTTTAGCGGCTTTTGCCGCTGGCGCTGACTCTTACTGTATGAAGGGGTTACCGACCGACCAACTAGTAGCCGCCTTGCAAAGCACGTATGAAGGGAATAACTGGATTGACCCAGCGATCGCCCAGGTCGTTTTACAGCAGTATCGGCAAAAGCAGGCAGCGGCCGAGGCTCGGTTGAGTGACCGCAAAACAGTAGACATTCAGGCGGATGAGACACAAGCGCAAGTGCTCCAGTCCTATCCTTTAACGCAGCGGGAACTTGAAATTCTCGCCCTCATCGTGAACGGGTACAGTAACGGCAAGATTGCGGACGAGTGCTATATCACGGTGGGCACGGTGAAAACGCACGTCCGCAGTATTTTGACCAAGCTTTGTGTCGACGATCGAACTCAAGCCGCCGTGCGGGCCCTGCGTTCTGGTTTGATCGCCTGAGGCTCGGTTGAGAGCGAGCGCACTGATGTAGAGAGTCCTGTCTGTAGTGATGGTTGAGCCGTCGGGTAGCGCGGTCTCCTGCAAGGAGTGAAGCCGACAGACGCTCCCAAACGTGCAAGCTAGACTGAAAAGCCTGACGCCGCTTGATCGTAACTGAGGCGCTAGCGACGACAAAGGGGAATGAGAGGCTGCGCTCCCTGTCCAGGATTCCATCCCTGCACGCCAGCCTCAACAACCCCTTCTTTCCTCTAGTTTCAGGCAAGCGAAAGCGATCAAAACACGGCTGCAAAGTAGCGCTTTGGCGGCTTGCCGCAGGGGACCGCATGGCAGCGAGTCATTGAGTCAAGCAATCAGCCCTCTGCTCTTGCCGTTGCGCCAGCACTCACCCAAAGCTTGGCAGTAGCCAGTGTGCGCTGACGACTCCGTCAATGCCCACTGACAACCGCTGCCAAGGCCTCGCGTACGACCCCGTAACACTCACACGCAAAGGCTTCTAAGCTCACCCGATCAAGAATCGTGATGCGCCCACGGCTGTAACGGATCAAGCCCGCTTGATTGAGCACACCCGCTGCCGTGGTCACACCCGCACGCCGTACCCCAATCATTTGACTGATAAACTCATGCGTGAGGGGAAACGTGTCTGTAGCCAAACAATCACTCGCTGATAAGAGCCAACGGGCCAAGCGCGCCTCAATCGTATGAAACCGATTGCATACAGCCGCTTGCGCCGCTTGCGTGAGTACCGCTTGCACATAGCGGAGCAGCAAGTCGTGTAGGGCTTCCCCACGGTGAAACTCTGTCAGCAGTTTCCCGGCGCGCAACCGCTGCGCTTTGCCCGCGACCTGCACAAGGGCATAGTGACTGTCATTGCGACCACCAAACAGCACGGGCAAACCCGCCATGCCGTCTTGGCCCACGATGCCCACTTCCATCGTGGCACCCGCTGCGAGGAGGGACACCAAAGAAATGATCCCTTGCTCCGGAAAGTAAACATGTGAAATAGGGTCACCCAACTGGTAGAGGGGTTGCGCTAGCGGTAGCGTGACAGGCTCTAACGCGGGTTGCAGGCGTTGGTAAACTTCAATTGGCAGTGCCGCGAGCAGACGATTGCTCGACCGAGCGGCGGCTTGAGCTTCTGGCATTGCATGCTCCTTGGGGTGAGTCAGTTGAGAAAAAACAACTGACGACACCAAGGGCGGCGTGCTTAGTCTCGACCTCGATATCAAAAGGTGGGTTTCCTAGCTCAGCTAATAATTTCTCGTGGCACTTTGTCTGTACGAAGCTGTACACAGGTCTTGTGACTGGCCGCTGCAGACAGCCGTTTGGCGCTTGCCAGCCCCTGCCCAGCTGTGGGTGAACGCGGAGAAACCTATGGAAGCGAGTCAGGCAGCTCAGTCATGAGCCTGCTACGCTGGCTGTTGCGCCAGCGTGCCCCTCAGCTTGGGGCTGCAGCACCAAATACGGATAAGCCGTCAAGGCACACTCGTGACCGCTGTCAGTGCCTGGCGCACGACCCCGTAACACTCACACGCAAAGGCTTCTAAGCCCGCCCGGTCCAGCAGCGTGATGTGCCCACGGCTGTAGCTGATCAAGCCTGCTCGATTGAGCATACCGGCTGCCGTGGTAACCGCCGCACGCCGCACCCCCAGCCTTTGACTAATAAACTCATGCGTGAGTGAAAACGTGTCTGCAGCCAAACAATCACTCACTGATAAGAGCCAACGGGCCAAGCGCGCCTCAATCGTATGAAACCGATTGCACACGCCGATTTGGGTCGTTTGAGTGAGCCTCGCTTGCACATAGCGGAGCAGCAAGCCGTGTAGGGCTTCCCCACGGTAGAACTCCGTCAGCAGCGGCTCTGCAGGCAGTCGCCACGCCTTGCCGGCCACGAGGACAACCGCCTGCTGGTTGTGACTCGTCCCACCCAGCAGCACTGGCAAACCGACCATCCCTTCTTGCCCAACCAAGCCCACTTCCAACGTGGCACCCGCCTTCACCTTGGCCACCAAGGAAATGCTCGCTTGTGCCGGAAAGTAAACATGGGCGATCGGTCCACCCACTGGGTAGAGGGGTTGCAAGCGCGCCAGTGTCACTGGTGCCAACGCTGGCTGCAGGCGTTGGTGCACTTCGGTTGGCAAGGCGGCGAGCAGACGATTGCAGGCTCGAAGGGGAGCTTGAGTTTCTGACATAGCACTGTCTTGGGCGTGAATCAAGTTGAGCAAAGGCAACTGACGACCACCAGCAGGAGTACTCAGTCTCAGCCCCAATCGCAAACAATGGTTTTTTTCGCTCAGCCATCGCTTGCACTGACTAGGCGCATCGCGATCGGTCATATAAGGATTTTAAGTGCGCTCGTGGACGTGATCTGTACGCCAACGCACTTAGGCCGTGCGGCTGCCAGCAGCCTTAACCGTTACGGCTATTGCCAGCCTCTGCGCTGCTGCCATGTGCCGCCACGGACCAACGGTTCTGACTGGGCTTGCCGCAAGCGGTCATCTTTGGCCATGCTTAAACCAGTGTCTCAAAACTCGTCGATACCAGGCTGTTGTGAGAGTTTGATTTTGAGATGGGTTTCAAGACATCAGAAAGCCGATGCGGCCGTCAAGACGCGATCACCCTTTTCAACCTCTCTTTTGGGACCGTTTGATTGACACTTTTAACTGGCACACCTTATGCACTATCAACAGGAGCTCCGGACTGTTACTGCCTCTGAAGGTGTAACTATTGTGCTTGTTTGTCCCCAAAGGTGACTCGGAGCCACATCTGAAGTACTACGTGTCTTTGCCTGAAATACCTAGCAGACGGAGTGTCTTATTGTCACGCTCTCCTTGGAAGAACTTGTCGAGTAACCGATCGAATACTGAGCCTCCAGGTGATATGTACGCAAACAGAGTTGCGCAGGATTTCAACTTCACATCGTCTGGGGTACCAAAAATCTCGTATGCGGATCGCCCCTCCACACTGAGAGTCGCCTCGACGCACTCAATTAACCGTGGACCGAGCACAGGATGACTCAAGTAGGCCTTAGCTTCCGCAACGCTCTTGATTGCATAGCGCTTGGAGGTCTGGCTGAACCCGAGGCCATCGAACTGAGGAAAGATGTACCACATCCAGTGAGAGCGTTTCCATCCCTGCCTGACCTCGGAGAGTGCCCGTTCGTAATCGTTTTCTTGTGCTTGTACGAAGCGATTCAGGTCATGTAAGTCGCCCACGTTATTGGCTTGTTTCATGTCTGCCATAAGGGTCTCCTGAACCTGATGATACAGCGCACATTTTAGAAGCAAGTGTAATGGGTACTCGGCTGACGTCTTCCGATCTCCTTCACACTCAACCGGTCTATGAACTTTATCCCACCACTACCTTAGCCCTATGAGCAAGAAGCGCCAATCACTTAAGTGAAAGGGAGAGAAAGATTAGTTCTCCACAAGCCGAAGCAATATAGAATCACGATGGCATGTGAAAGCTAAAAGTCACTACATGATCGTTACAGTTGCAAGTTTTAAGGGTGGGGTGGGGAAGAGTACCACAGCAATTCATATTGCTGCATTTCTGGCGACCAAGCGCGGTAAAACCGTTTTGGCTGATGGCGACTCAAACCGTAGCGTCATGAGTTGGGTGGAGCGAGGCGGTGATGCTGTGCCATTCACGGTTTGTGATGGCGACTCGATCCCTGATGATTACGACTATCTTGTTATCGATACAGCGGCGCGACCGACAGACGATGAATTGACAGCCCTAGCTGAGACATCTGATTTACTGGTTATTCCCTGCACTCCTACAACATTTTCATTGGAGGCAACGATCGGCACCTTAGCAACGCTGCCGACTGATCGCTACAAAATTTTGTTGACTGTTGTTCCTCCCAAACCAAGTCGGGAAGGCGAGAAGGCACAGATAGCTCTAAGCAAATTTGAATTGCCTGTCTTCAAAACGATGATTAGACGGTTCACAGCCTACCTAAAAGCCGAAAATTCTGGAGTCCCAGTGTCTCAAGTGCGAGACCCCAAAGCGACTGAAGCATGGGCAGATTATGAAGCGGTGGGTAAGGAAATCTTGAAAGCAGTGAAAAAATGACCAATTTAGACAAAATCATTGCTGCTGCCAGGTCTAAACAAGGACAGCCGTCGCAACTTAAGGCACAGGATAGCTCTCTACCTCTAGGGCAGATACAGCCTCGCCAGGAAGACACCCGTCCGTTGAACGCTGCGCACGTTGCTGCCCTGATGGATTCGATCGCTGTTTTGGGCTTGATTGAGCCTCTGGTAACAGATAAAAAGGGTCGCTTACTGGCAGGGGGGCACCGCCTTGCGGCAATTAATTTGCTGAAGGAGAGCCGACCAGAAAAGTACCAAACTCAATTCCCTGAAGATCGTGTTCCTGTCAGGACGTTATCTTTCAATGCTGAAGAGGAGCCGGAGTTAGCGCTTCAAATCGAAATTGCTGAGAATGAGCAGCGTCGGGACTACACCTCTATTGAAGTGAAGGCGA
>JAJPKC010000443.1 GCA_021323955.1 Oscillatoriales cyanobacterium Centralia_MAG_596
ATCGCGCAACGGTTAATTGGCGTTTTTCTACCGTCGATGCCCGCACCAGATTTGAGCGTCTCTATCCAACTCCAAGCTTGTCATAATCCATGTGGCAGACTACTAGAGGCCACCCCACAATCCGCTGCCATTGCCTGAAACGGCTTTTACGGGCTGACCAACAGAGCCACGGGAAAGTGCTCCAGGACTTCAGCCACAACGAGGGAGGTTTGACGCTGAATTGTCTGACCGGTAATGGTATTTGTCCAGGTTGAGGGGGCATTTTCGGGCAGCAGAATGGCCGTATCGTTCCACACGCCTGTACCCAAGGGTGCGGCCCCCGGTGGCACAAGGCGCGTAAAGAAGCGCGGCACGATCGCGATCGCCATCCGCCCCTCAAAGGCTCTGGCAAAGGCAATCACATGATCCTGTCGCTCCCCCTCAACCACCAACGGTTGATAGTCCCCTTGCTGAAACAGGGCTGCATTGGCTTTGCGCGCCTGGAGCAATTGGTAGGTCAAAAACAGCTTAATCCTGCCGTTGGCGCGTGTTGTCCAAACGTCACGAATCAGCTCGAGCGCATCTTGCCGCTGGTCCTTAACGTCGTTTAATGCGACTATCCGCTGGCTGTAGTCAACCGGGCGGCGATTGTCGGGATCAACCATGCTCAAGTTCCAGAATTCATCCCCTTGATACAAATCGGGTACACCGGGAACGCTGTATTTCAGCAATACCTGCGATAACGAATTCAGAATGCCGTATTCAGCAATATTTTCTTGAAAGGCTTTGAATTGAGCGCGAAACTCCTCTGTTTCCGAAGATGTCAATAGTGCCTCAACAAACGCGATATAGCCATTTTCATAATCACTATCTGGCCGTAACCAGGCTGTACGAACTTTGGCCTCGCGAACAGCCTTGATTATGTAATCTTTCACGCGATCGACGAATTCAGGAAACTCTGCCTCTGTTAAGGGAAACGATCCAACTAACGTCTGGTAGAGAAAGTATTCATCGTTGCGATCGGGTACGGTACGAGCACCGCTACGCACTTTTTGATTGGCGTTCATCGCCGCCCAATTCTTTACCTGCTCAGCCCACTGATCGGGAATTTCAGACAGCACATTCAATCGTGCTCTAACGTCTTCTCCACGTTTAGTGTCGTGGGTTGAAGTCGTATTCATTGAATGCAACCAATGCTGAACTTTATGTTGGTTAAACTGATGGAATTGAGCCGGACGAATACCAAAGTGACTGGGATTTCCGCCCACCTCATTGAGCGAGATGAGACGGTTATAAACATACAGCAAAGTGTCTTCAATACCCTTTGCCATGAGTGGCCCTGTTAGCTGCTGTAACCGCATCACAAAATGGAGCCGTTCACTCTTTTGCTCCTCAGTCAGATAGTCTTCATCCTGACGCAACAAAATCTTTTCGATATATTCAAGCTCTCTCAAAAGCAGCGGAACGGATGGTTTAGCGGCAGCGATCGTGTCCTGAATAACAGCGCGATCCGTGTCGCTGACCTGATCGGAATCAATGTAAGTTCGATAGATCGGAAACAGGGCCAGTACCTCACTTAGGGCACGCTTCAGACCATAGGCTGTAAAATCACCGCCCGATCGCGTTTGTCCAGCAATTCGCTTCAAATTCTGCGCGAGATTTTCAACATCACCGGCCAAATTCTTCTCAATAATCAGTCCCTTCTTCTCAGCAGACAAACGTTCATAGGTAGCCGTCACGCCTGTAAATGTGAGATAAAATCGATCCAATGCATCTTCACTGGCTGGATCGCAAAACAAGCCATTGATGTAATTCAGCGATTCATAACCACTGGTTCCTTGAACCTGCCAATCATTTGGCAAGTCTTCTGATTGCTCCAGAATTTTTTCAACCGTGATATAGACATCACCAATTTTTTCACGGAGTCGTTCAATGTATTCTTTGGGATTATAAAGGCCGTCAATATGGTCGATCCGAACGCCCGTAAAAATGCCGTCTTCAATGAGTTGAGCGATTAAGGAGTGCGTTTTGTGAAAGACCCTCAGTTCTTCTACCCGAACAGAGATTAATTCATTAACCGTAAAAAACCGTCGGTAGTTAATTTCTTCGGCACCCACTTTCCAAAAGGAAAGCCGATAAAACTGTTCCCCCAATAAGCTATCCAACAGATTAAAGCTTTCTGGATTGCCAACTTCACCATTAAACGATTTCACATTCGCGGCAAAGAAGTCTTTCACGGCATCATTCTGGTTATAAAGTTCCCAGAGTAGCCCTTTGACAAATACGATCTGGTCGTAGCGCTCTCGGCCCTTTGCCTCAGCCGGAATATTTTTGATGAGATAAAGAATCCCGAGAAACTTGACAAAGTCAGGATGTCGCCTGCCCAATACCTTCGTTAACTGCCCCAGATTGTGCGTAATAAACCGAGCATACGATTCAATACGAACCGGTAATTTTAGGCTGAAGTAGTTAACGCTTAGCCCTGTTTCATCGTAGGCGAGCTGAATGTCACCGTTTTCCAACGCATCACCATACAAATCACCTAACAGAGGAGCAAGCACTCGCTCACGAATTTCTTCATAAATGTGATTCCAATTGATATCGAAGTAATCAAAGTAGTCAGAATCAGCACCGTTTTCAAGCACATCCATCAGCCAAAAGTTTTGGCTATCGTAGGCCATGTGGTTAGGCACAATATCCTGGAGCCAGCCCATTTGATGCTGCTGGATCTGGCTGGTCAGTGCCGTAAATTCTTCGGTCGTGCCCAGCTCAGGATTAATTTGGGTAGGATCAACGACATCATAGCCATGCGTACTGCCTGCCCGTGCTTTGAAGATCGGCGAGGCGTAAAGGTCAGTAATTCCTAATGCAGCTAAATATGGCACGATCGCCGTTGCCGCCGCAAAGTTATAGTCTTTATGGAACTGAATGCGATAGGTGGAAACTGGAATTCTCATACATCATTGCTCGTTGGTAGTGGCTGACCGCAAAATCATTTGGCTTGATAAATGGCGAAGCTAACGGCTGGTACCTGGAGCGACTGACCGGGTGTGAGGGTCGCTGGCATTGTAGGATTTGTCCCAAGCCATTTCTCATCCGCAGAATCTAAAATTTTCTGCCAGTTCAAATCAGGAATTTCGGGGGTCACACTCACGGCGGCCTGATTGAAGTTCAGGAAGCAAAAAAGGTGACTTTCGTCGGCCCAACGATGCAGCAATAGCAGCTTGGCGTCTTCCAGGGCCATCACATTTAAGTTATGCTTATCCAGCTTTTTAAGAGCAGGAATGGTGCGCCGCAGTTGAATTAAATGTTGATACAGATCGTGTAGTACTTTGTGTTTCCCCTCATGCCGTTTCTCCCACTGGAGTTGCGATCGCTCAAAGGTTTCCACGCTCTGCGGATCAACGTATTCTCCTTCTAGATGAAAATGGGCAAATTCACGTTTTCGGCCCGCTCGGACTGCTTCTACCAGATTGGGGTCGGTGTGGCTCACAAAATATAAGAAGGGAGACTCTTCCCCATACTCTTCGCCCATAAACAGCAGCGGCACGTTGGGTGAGAGCAACAGCGCCGCCGCACCGAGCTTCAACGCATCGAAGGATACCAGATGGGTGAGTCGATCGCCCAACATGCGGTTGCCAACCTGGTCATGGTTCTGAATACAGACCACAAACTGCTGACCGGGAAACGCGCTGGAGTCACTGCCATGCCAGCGATCGCGAAATGGTGAATAGTCCCAGGAGTAGACAAAGCCCTGTTTCATCGCTTTTGCGAGCTGCTCACAGCGGCCATAGTCCTGGTAATACCCAATCTGCTCGCCCGTCAGTAAAGTGTGGACACAATGGTGAAAGCCGTCGTTCCATTGGGCATCCATACCATAGCCACCCTGATCAAGGCTACGAATGAGCCGGACATCACTAACGTCATTTTCGGCAGTGAGGTAGAACTTGCGCCCCTGTTGCCGGGACAGGTCAGCCACTTGCTCTGCCAGTGCTTGCAAAAAATGCTTGGCGGTTAAGTCAACAATGTGATCAGTCGCGTCAAGCCGTAAGACATCAAAATGATAGGTTTCAAACCAGTACAGCGCATTTTGGAGAAAGTAGTCGCGGACGCCGTAGCTCTGTGGCCCGTCAAAATTAAGTGCCCCACCCCAGACGCCTCTGTACTTCTCGGTAAAGTAGGGGCCGTAGTCGCTGAAGTAACTGCCTTCAGGCCCAAAGTGGTTGTAAACGACATCCAGCACGATCGCCATCCCGGCGGCATGGCATGCATCGACGAGACGCTTTAACCCTTCGGGGCCGCCGTAGGAGTTTTGCACCGCAAAGGGATAGGTGCCGTCATACCCCCAGTTGCGGCTGCCGGGAAACTGCGCGATCGGCATCAGCTCGATCGCGTTGACGCCCAAGGTCTTGAGGTCGGCTAGACGGGGAATAATAGCTTCAAACGTACCATCGGGTGTGAAGGTGCCCGTGTGCAGTTCGTAAATGATGAGTTCATCCAGGGAAATGCCTGACCAGTTCGCATCGCTCCAGGCAAAGGTTGTGTGATCAACCACTTCAGAAGGGCCATGCACGCCATCCGGCTGAAACTGCGAGGCCGGGTCAGGGCGCTCGATCTGGTCATCCAGTTGATAAAAATATTGGCTTCCAGGGGCAATATCATCTGCCGTGACTTGCCAGTATCCAAACCCGGCTGGCTGCATCGGGAGCGATCGCCGCTGCGGTGAAACAATATTGACAGTGACCTGTTCGCGTGCTGGAGCCCAAACGGTAAACTGACAGCATCCGGTTTGTCCTGAAGAACGATCGCCTAAATAAACAGCGCCAACCTTCATCGAAAATCCGCCCCACCTTTCAAACGTCCTTCTGGGACTATATTTCCTGGTTGTAGCGATGTAACCTGTCGGAAAGAGGATTTTTACGATGTCAGTCTGTGGGCGATCCAAACCGCGCTACCACGGGGCGATCGGAAGGAGGGGCGGGTTCGGCAACCCGTACGCTTAGATCATGAATGATTGCCAATCCCGCCCGGTGAGGCTTAGTCTAGTGCGTCGTTTTCACGTGGCACATATCTTGTATTACGTTGAGTCCTGCTAAACGGATCTCTCTTTCTGAAAATTTGGGCTGAAGATTTGGCGACAGTCTTACTGGACGGCGGTTAAGGCAGGAAACACTGCCGCGTGCTCGACTAAAATGCGTAGCGCATCGCCCTGCACGATCGCGCCCGCCCGTTCCACGGAGCAAACAATCCCACGCCGCTTCTGGGCGATCGCGACAAAGCGCTTGATCAGTCCCGGTGACGCTGGATAGAGCGACTGAATCACTTCGCCTGGATGACGACAGGGTTCATTCTCGCCTTCACACACCAGACCCGCACCGCTCGGCAGCAGAATGCGGGAACCTGACGGTAGCTGGGTTAAATGCGGCAATCCCCGGATTAACAAATTGGCCCCCAACCACTCGGGTAGGACAACGTCTAACCCTAGCTGCCGCGCAATCTGCTCACATTCTTCAGCGGCAACCACACTCAACTGCCGCCGGTTGCGAATTTCGGTTTTGCGTGGATACATCGGTTCGCGGGCCCCCGATAAACGGGTCAAACCATAGTGGCGATCGCCTGGAATACCGCCCAGATCTAAATTCACTCGATCGACCCGACGCGTCACAAATGTACCGGGTGTGTCGGCAATTAAAACTGATTCCACGGTTGCGGGTAAAAATTTCATACAGCCTTTGATCGTGAACGTTGAGTCGCTTGAACAGTAAGTCGCTATGCGCATTGAGGCAGCAGTCTATTCTCTCTCTAGGTGCGTTTGCAAAAGGTCAAATCTACTACTCAGGTGGATGAAGCCAGCGGGACAAATGAGCAGGATGTAAAGAGATGTAAAACACCAAGAACTTATGCGCCGCAACCAGATGATGCCGGTCAGGTCAGACCTGGCAACGATGCAAAATCAGTTTGCCCCTGAGAAGGCACCGAACTACGAAGAGGCTGAACAAATCTTTATTACTCTGCTCACCACTCAGAATTTAGATGAGAATCTGGAGCGGTTGGCTCCGCAGCGAGAATCGTTTGAAAAGACGGTTGCGGCAGCCCTAACGGCTGCTTACAACGATGCTTACAACTCCAGCGCTGCGCATCGGTTTCTCCAGCGCATCCTCTACCGGATCAACCGGCTCAAACTGTTCTGGTATGACGACCTGAGCCATTACGACAACGAACGATCGCTCTACCTGCAGACGATTCGTAATCAGATTGAGGCCGCATGGCAGGCCTGGGAACTGGAGCAACTGGACGTTGCCCACCTCAAAACGTTGGATGTTGCAACCGCACTGCGCGATCGCGCGGCAGCCGACCTTGACCCAGCGCTGTCGGCAACGGGTCGTTACTTTCAAGATGAAATGACGATCGCGGGCTACCGCAAACTGCTTGAAATTGCCTCTCTGGACGGATTGGTCGAAGCGAGTCAGCTCTCACGGACTTTAGGTGGTGTCGCCAATCCTGTACATGGGGTGATGACGCGTCTATTGGTGGAAGAGTACGGGGCCGGGAAACTGTCGCGCAAGCATTCAACTTACTTTGCCACGATGCTGGCTGAACTAGGGCTGAAGACTGGACCAGAGGCCTATTTTGATGCCGTCCCCTGGGAAGTACTGGCCACCATTAACCACAGTTTCCTGTTGTCTGAACGCAAGCGCGATTACCTCCGCTATGCCGGTGGACTGCTTTATACCGAGGTGTCGGTTCCGGCAGGCTTCAGCCCTTACCATGCGGCTGCCGAACGGCTCGGGTTGACCAAGGACGCCATGAGCTACTGGACGCTGCACATTAAAGTAGACAAGCTGCACGGTCGCTGGATGCTTGACGAGGTCGCCCTACCGCTCGTGGCTCAATATCCTGAAGATGCCTGGGAGTTGGTACTTGGCTATGACCAACAGCGACTGATGAGCGATCGCGCTGGGATGGCAGTGGCTCACGCCGTAAAACAGGCCGACAAAGAGGATTAGGCGCTAAAGAAGCAGCGGGCGAGCGACCTGTGTACTGGCAGTTTGCACCGGACGCTGTCAGTTCTTCACAGCCGCGATTTTGTGGCTTACGTTTCCTGACGGCTCCCGGCTCCTCACCGAAAATCACACCCGCTACCCAATTCACGCTTAAATAGGTGAAGCTGTTTAGCGTCATCTGTGTGCGTGACTGAATCGAAACCGACTCGTTCTCTGGCCGGCATTGCTGGAATTGTGGCTGTTGCCACATTCATTAGCAAAATTTTTGGACTGGTACGCCAGCAGGCGATCGCGGCGGCGTTTGGGGTCGGCCCGGCCTACGGAGCCTACAATTTCGCTTATGTGATCCCGGGCTTTCTGCTGATTTTGCTCGGCGGTATCAACGGCCCCTTTCACAGCGCGATCGTCAGCGTACTGGCAAAGCGCAAGCAAGATGAAGTGGCACCCATCATGGAAAGCATCACAACGCTGGTGGTGGGTATTTTGCTATTGGTCACTGTCGGTCTGGTTATTTTTGCCAATCCGCTGATGCATCTGGTGGCACCTGGCCTCTATATCACCGCAGAACAGGCAGCAGCTAAAGGCATGGATGCTGCGACGTTTCAAACGCTGCAGCAGACACGTGACATCGCAATTCAGCAGTTCCGAATCATGGCACCGATGGCCATGCTGGCAGGACTCATTGGCATTGGGTTTGGCGCTCTCAATGCCGCCGACCAGTATTGGCTGCCCTCCATCAGTCCCTTATTCTCCAGTGTGACGCTGCTGATCGGGTTGGGCGGTCTGGCGCTTTACCTGGAGGACCGAATTGCACTACCCCAGTATGCAGTGCTGGGGGGTGCGGTGCTTGCCTGGTCTACGCTGGCAGGAGCCATTTTGCAGTGGTTGGTGCAGTTGCCAGCCCAATGGAAGTCTGGACTGGGTGGCTTTCGGTTGCGCTTCAACTTCCGGCAGCCAGAAGTGCAGGAAGTGATCAAAATCATGGGACCGGCCACCTTTTCGTCGGGCATGATGCAGATCAATGTGTGGACCGATCTGTTTTTCGCTTCGTTCATTCCCAATGCTGCTGCTGCTGTGTCAGCTATGGGATACGCCGGGTTGCTGGTGCTAACGCCGCTGGGCATTCTCTCCAACGCAATTCTTGTGCCGCTGCTGCCAGCCTTTGCGAAATTGGCGGCACCGGAAAATTGGCCTGAACTGAAGGTCAGAATTCGGCAGGGCTTACTGACAACCGCTGTGGCACTGCTACCTGTAAGTGCATTGATGATTGCCCTGGCGTTTCCGCTGTCGCGGGTCGTCTATGAGCGCTATGCCTTCAAGATTGAAGACTCTTACCTCACAGCGTCGGTACTGATGGCTTACGCGCTGGGCATGGTTTTCTATTTGGCACGGGATGTGCTGGTGCGGGTCTTCTACGCGCTGGAGGATGGCGATACGCCGTTTCGGATCAGCGTGGTCAATATCTTCTTGAACGCGTTAATGGATTTCTTTTTAGTAAAGCCATTGGGCGCACCGGGACTGGTGTTAGCAACGGTCACGGTCAATATCATCTCGACGATCGTCCTGCTGTGGATCCTGAATCGTCGCTTGAATGGCTTGCCCCTACGGGAATGGTCTACATCTATGGTTGGCTTGGCGATCGCGAGCGCGATCGCTGGTGTTGCCGCCTGGGGAACCTTGAAGGCCACCGAACAGATTTTAGGCAATACCGGCCTGCTGGTACTACTGGTGCAGCTTAGTATTGCTGGACTCGTAGGATTTGGCCTCTTTGCGCTGATTGCAGCACGCCTCCGGTTGCCGGAGGTCAAACAGATGAGCGATCGCCTCCGGCAACGCTTTTTCAGGCGTTAAACCGGCAATTGTTTAATCTAAACGAAGCGAGAGTGCCTTATGCAATACTCACAGGTTTCGCTGAAATTCCTCCAGCAGGTCGATTAGATTAACCTGGCACTGCATGGGCAGTAAATCAGACAGAGGCACTTCGCGCTTGCCTCCCCCCAGCTTGACGGGAATCGACTGTAGTACTCGCACAACGTCGTCTTCCGAAACGGTGCTAGTCGTCAATAGTGGGTAAAACTTCTCTGCCAGAACCGTATGCAGATGGGCATCAGAAAGATAAAGATGCCATTTCGCCACATCAATATAAATGTTTTCGCCAATCTCACCCGCTAGCGCTTCGATCGCCTGCGTTGAACTTGTGTTTGCCATTGGAGCAATCCTCCGATTTTACTAAGGAAAATGACTGACCGACATTGGCCGTCTCTCATACGTAAACGCCAGATGCGGGTCTGCCTCCTCTACTGTCAGGTCAATTTATTTAACGGACTTAGGCGTTTTTGGTTCAATTTTGGGCTTAAAGCCCAGCCCGGCTCCAGCAGTAGTGGTCAGAACGGAGCCATCGTAATTGGCGATCGCAAAAATAAAGATCGCATGAGCAGCCAGCACCGCTGCCCAGGTGAGTGTAATCCAGGGTGTCCACGGTAATCCTCCGGGTGTCCCAAGCGCTGAGGTTCGTTCGCCTAAGATACGGAAGAACCACAGCCCGGAGTTGGTGACCGCAAAGGCGGCAACATGGACAGCAAAATTCATACGGTCATCCAGCTTGCGATAAGCGGGATCATTGCGATCGGGTTGACGGGGCCAGCGAGGAGGCATAAATCGTGAAGCTGTTGTGAATGCTTGAATCAACAGGTATACTTCTAGAGTAGCGAAGCAACCAATTGAATGGTCAGGGGTTAGCGACGTAAGGCTGCCGCTGTCAACCATACTACAGCCTGCGG
>JAJPKC010000675.1 GCA_021323955.1 Oscillatoriales cyanobacterium Centralia_MAG_596
AGTTATCTGACCGGAAGTGCTCAACGCCTGTGTGCCGAAGCGCCGGTGCCCGTGGTGACGTTGAATGATCGTCGCGACATTCCAGGAGGTGCTGCCAACACCGCATTAAACCTTCGCAGTTTGGGGGCGCAGGTATCATTGCTTTCGGTCATCGGCAATGATGATGAGGGGAACCTTTTGAGACAGGCATTAGCACGCGCTGGTGTGAAGACCGAGGCAGTGTTAGTGCAGCCAGCACGGCGCACACTGGTAAAACAGCGAGTAATTGCGGCATCCCAAATGTTGGTACGGGTGGATCAGGGCAGCACAGACGCGATCGCGCCTGTACTGGAAGCACAATTAATTGATCACCTCGATCGCCTATTTTCGCAGTGCGACGCTGTGATTATTTCAGATTATGGCTACGGCATTTTGACGCCGCGCATTATTCAGGCAATGAATTTTCGGCAGGCATACTCACCGCAGCTTCTCGTGGTGGACGGCAAGCGACTGGCCAGCTACCGCGCTGTTGGAGTGACGATTGTTAAACCCAACTATGAAGAAGCCCTGCGCCTGCTTTCCGCTCACGTTACCAATGCGGCGATTGACACTGCATCGGGAGAGACGCGCGCCGATCACATCGCTCAGTACAGTGAGCAATTACTTGACATTACAGGTGCCGAAATTGCCGTTGTCACAGTGGATGCAGAAGGGGCTGTTATATTGCAGCGAGGCTGTGCACCGTCCCGACTGTACGCAAAGTCCGCAGCCTGCGCCAACACGACAGGTGCAGGCGATACGTTTATCAGTACCTTGACGCTGGCTCTTACAGCAGGCGCAACGTTGATGACAGCCGCAGACCTTGCAATGACAGCAGCCGCAATCGTCGTCACCAAGGAACACACAGCCACCTGCTCGGCCAGAGAACTCCAGGCGCTGCACGTAAGCCAGATCCATACACTGAAAGCATTGAATGAGGTTGCATGAGCATAAAACAGTCGTGGCAGCAGGCCAAAGATATCCTATGTGTTCGATTAGATGCGATCGGGGATGTTTTGATGACAACTCCTGCAATTCGAGCACTCAAGCAGATGCACAAGGAGTGTCGCATTACACTATTGACCTCTCCTGCGGGTGCAGAGATAGCTGCACTGATACCTGAAATCGATCGCGTGATTGCCTACGATCCCCCCTGGATGAAAGCAACGGCACCCCGGCTCAACGGTCAACCTGAACTGGCCATGGTAGAACAGTTGCGCCAAGAGGCATTTGATGCGGCTGTCATCTTCACTGTATTTAGCCAGAATCCATTGCCATCAGCATTCTTGTGCTATCTCGCAGATATTCCCCTCCGGCTAGCACATTGTCATGAGAACCCTTATCAGCTCCTGACCGATTGGGTTCTGGATCCTGAACCGGGTATTGGTATACGGCATGAGGTGCGCCGCCAGCTTGATTTAATTGCTAATATCGGCTGCCGTATTGCCAACGAGCGGTTGTCGTTGCAGGTTCCCGATCGCAGTTTTCAACGTATATTTCATCATTTACATCGGCTGGGGCTGAATGTAAAGCAACCGTGGGTCATCATTCATCCGGGCGCAACCGCACCATCACGTCGCTATTCAGCAGAAGGGTTTGCTGCCGTTGCCCGACAATTAACGCTTGGTGCCGGTTGTCAGATCGTGTTTACAGGGACTGAACCGGAGCGCCACCTGGTTGAAACAATTCAAACGATGATGGATGTCGATTCTAATTCATTAGTGGGCGATCTCGATCTGGCTGATATGGCTGCGTTGATCCAGACAGCGCGGCTTTTGATCACCAACAACTCCGGGCCGGCCCATATTGCCGCCGCTGTTGGCACACCCGTTGTCGATCTCTATGCACTGACTAATCCACAGCACACACCCTGGGGTGTGTCGAACCGAGTCTTGTTTCATGACGTTCCCTGCAAGTTTTGCTACAAAAGCATTTGCCCGGAAGGTCATCACCATTGTCTCAAATTGATCCGACCTGAGACGGTTGTGGAAGCGGCTTGTGAACTGCTTAACATCAATTCCCAGCCGATCGCACCAACGGTAGAAACAGCTCTACTGCCATCCTTACCCGTAATGACTACAGAAACAGCAGGAATATCAGATTCAGCATTGCAATCGGCTCAGGAGGTCTGGCGTTAATGGCAATGGTTGATGTCCTGATTCCTACCTGCGATCGCTTAACGGCACTGGCTGTAACGCTTACGGGGCTGATTGCGCAGACGTGTAAAGACTTTCGCATCGTTGTTTCAGATCAAACTGAGGTGTTCAATCCGCTAGAAGCAGGTGAAGTACAGGCTGTACTGCGAGTGTTGCGATCGCATGGACATGAAATTACATTGCATCGACACTTACCACGCCGGGGTATTGCGGAACAACGACAGTTTTTACTGGATCAAGCCACAGCACCCTATGCCATCTTTTTAGATGATGATGTCATTTTGGAAGCAACCGTGATCGAAGAGATGCTCGCGACTATTCGATTGGAAGGCTGTGGGTTTGTCGGTAGTGCCTTGCATGGACTGAGTTTTCAGCAGGATGTGCGGCCCAATGAGCAGGCGATCGATTGGTGGCAGGGCCGTGTTCAGCCTGAAGATGTGAGGCCTGATACGCCTGCCTGGGAGCGATGGCGGCTCCATAACGCGGCCAACCTTTATCACGTACAGCAGACGTTAGACCTGGCAGACGGCCATCCCAAGACCTACAAGGTCGCCTGGATCGGCGGCTGCGTCATGTACGATACCGCCAAGCTGCGCCACATTGGTGGATTTAAATTCTGGCGCGACTTGCCGCTCAACCACTGTGGTGAAGATGTGTTGGTGCAGGGACACTTGATGGCTCAGTATGGTGGTTGTGGGCTGATTCCATCAGGTGCTTACCATCAAGAACTGGAAACGACAATTCCTAATCGGGACGTTGCCGCAAACAATGTAATCGATCGATCCATTGATCGTCCACTCCAGAAGCAATGAATCGAACCATACAGAACATTCTATTTATTGAACTGCTGGGTGGCATTGGCGACGGATTAATAGCGCTGCCAGCAATTCAGGCACTGGGCCGCACTTACCCAACTGCAAGGCTGACGATTTTAACGTTTGCGCCAGTCGCAGAACTATTGTGCAGTGATCCGCTGATCCACACCATTATTACGGTCGATCGCTCCTCCACGCACCAATCGCAGCCTGTACGCAAAGCGGTTGAAGTAGTGCTAGAAGACCATTCGTTTGACCTGATCGTATCAGACACCAATTATGACGGAATTGCACAGCTCATTCAGTCCAGACGTGCATTATGGACGATCACCAACCTGTGGCAGTCACCGCCATCGGATCAGCGAGTGGGCGGTCGCTTCCTCGAAATTTTATTGATGGAAAAGGTGATTTCGGCTGAATCCATTACCAGCCCTCAACTCTATCTCACCGCTACCGAAATTCAGCAGGCACAGCAAATCCTGCACCACTGCCCGTCTCCGCTCATTGTTTTGATTCCCGATGCTGGAATGGTTATTAAACGCTGGCCACCAGCAAACTTTGGCATTCTGGGGCAAATGCTTCAGCAACAGTATGATGCCACTGTGGTTATTCCTGTCGGAGAGAATCCGGCAACGGCCACTCAGATCGCCAGCCTCATTGGCAGTAATGTTCGCATCTGGCCGCGAGGCTCATTGCGGGAACTGGCAGCACTGCTCGCGATCGCGGATCTAGCGATCGCGTCTGACACTGGCCCTGCACGCATCGCAGCAGCTCTCAACACCCCGACCATCACTCTGTTTGGGCCGTCATGGCATGAGCGTTATGGACAGCCTGCTCCACATATTAATTTGCAAGGCTACTCCGATTGCCCCGAGCGTGATGTCCGCAACTTCACGACTCAACGCTGTTGGTATGGTGGAGAGTGTCCTTTCGATCGCTGGCATACCTGCCTGGAAGACATCACTCCCGATACCGTGTTCGCAGCGGCAGTCCCTTTTCTCACCGCAGCAACATTACTCTCTCCAGACAGATGCTCTAACGCCCAACGGCCCCACTGCCAAATCCATCATGGAATCAGAACATCTGTATCGTAAACACAGCCTTTAGAGCACAAGGCTCTACCTTAAACCCTTACCGCTAAAGCAACACAGTGATACGTATATCCCTTCTGTACAACCACATTTAGCCCCTCCGCGAAAAAATCATCGCGTGAGCACCCCTCAAGCAATATGCAGCAACACTGGTAGATGCAATGCGATTCCAACCCTCCTTCCCCGATCGATCGTCCCCAGAATGGCAACACTGGTTAGCGGCCCGCAAAATTCTTGTGCTGCGGTTAGATAATATCGGTGATGTCTTAATGACTAGTCCAGCCCTACGTGCCATCAAAACTACGCTCCCACAGGCTCAATTGACATTGATGGCGAGCCCTGGTGGTGTGCAGGCCGGAGAGTTGCTGCCGTGGATTGATGATGTCCTGGTCTGGCGTACACTTTGGCAAGATCTGGGCAAACTCCCCTTTGATCCGGAACGGGAATGGAATTTGATTAAAACCGTGCGCGATCGCCAGTTTGATGCTGCCATCATTTTTACCAGCTTTAGCCAGACGCCTCATCCCGCAGGCTTCATGTGCTATCTGGCAGGTATCCCGCTGCGGTTGGGTGAATCAAAAGAATGGGGTGGGGCGGTCTTAACAACCGCTGTCAAGGCTGCACCCGATGAAATGCATCAGGTTGAGCGTAACTTGCGTTTGATTGAATCGGTCGGTTTTTCGATCAGCGATCGCAGCCTTGGCCTGCAGATCCCAGACGCGGCCACAAAAACTATTGCAGCAAAGTTGCAGCCGCATGAAATCACGCTCAACGATCCATACATCGTATTGAATCCCTGGACAAGTTGCCAATCGCGCAATTACACCACTGAGCGATTTGCGATCGCGGCGCGTCAACTAGCCGAGCGAACGGATTCTCGCATTGTCGTTACGGGGATGGCACTCGATCGTCAGCAGAGCGTTCCTTTGTTAGAAGCGCTTGGAGAATACGGGATTGATCTAATTGGTCGGACATCGTTAGCAGAATTAGCCGCACTGATTGCTCAGGCGCAGCTAATGATCAGTAATAATACGTCCACCATGCATTTAGCGGACGCCACGCGCACACCTAGCGTCATTCTGTTTGCCGGTACAGAATATGAATGCCAGTGGCAACCACGTTCCGCTCCCGCCAAACTGCTTCGCCAGCCCACCGCTTGTAGCCCGTGCTACACCTTCACCTGTCCGTACAACCAGGAATGCCTAGATATTCCACCCGAAGCAGTGGTTGATGCGGGACTGGCACTACTCCAAAAATCTGCCATTGCTCACTAACAACCGTCGTCGCACACGTGTCCGAATTTACTATGCCTCATGTCACCCTAATTGCAGGCACCTATGAACCGGCCCGATGTGGAGTTGCCCACTATACCGAACGTTTACGTTGTGCGCTTCACAGTGTCGGAATGCCATCAACTGTAATCACGACCCAAACAGCCGCGAAAGCGGTTCAACAACCGGATGTAATCGGGGCTGTGAATGATTGGAGTCTGCTGGAAATGCAGGCATTGGTGCGATCGCTCCACACAGCGCAAACGGACATCTTGCACATTCAGCATGCCGCGGGCACATATAGCTTTGAACGGGCAATCTTTTTGTTGCCACTGCTGTTGCGTCTGACTGGATGGCACAAACCGATCGTGACAACGGTTCACGAATATGGCTGGTGGGAATGGCAACCAGCCTGGATTCCATCGCAGTTACTAGAATGGCTAAAAGTACAGGGACAGCGCAAGGGGTGGTGGGATCGTGAAGATGGATTTCTGCTGACTGGCAGTAACGCCATCATTACAACGAACAGCCAAGCTGAAACGGTCATCCGCCAGCGACTACCCGCACACGGTGCGGCACAGAAGGCCGTATCGCATCTTTACAATATTGAACTTGCTCCTAACATTGAAGCCATTTCAATTGACCGAGCGATCGCTCGACAATCCCTGCGCCAAATGTGTAATTGGCCCAATGATACGACCATCATTGCATTTTTTGGGTTTTTACATCCTGTAAAAGGGTTAGAAACGCTATTGACGGCCTTCAAATCAGTCATTGTGGCTCGCCCCAACGCCCGACTGTTGCTGTTGGGAGGGGTTGAGAGTTTGGCACTCGTGGGGGAGCACGCAGCGCAATATTGGCATACTCTACATGAGCAGGTGGCTGCGCTGGGGATCGATCAGGTCGTTCAGTTTACGGGCTATTTGTCTCCCGAACTGGCTTCTAAATATCTATCTGGTGCGGATATAGGCGTACTGCCATTCAATCACGGTGTCACGATGAAAAGCGGCTCGCTGTTGGCACTATTGACGCACGGCTTACCGACAGTGGCCACCGCTTCTGATCCCCCTGATCCCAAACTGACAGATGCTTCCTGGCTGAAATTGATTCCGCCTCGTGCTGACGATCGTCTGGCGATCGCGCTGACCACATTATTGGATGATCCTGGCCTGCGTCATCAAATGAGCGATGCTGGCCGCAAGTTTGTCCAGACGTTTGAATGGAATGCTATCGCCAAAGCACATCTGCACGTCTATCAGTCTGTACTGACTGATGGACTTAGCCTTGAGTGAAATTCTTTCGCGTTGGTCTCAGCCAGGTCTGTCATCGTGCTCACTCAAAGCGACGATGACGACTCCCACAAGAAGCGGATGAGTATCTAGTACCTCAGACAGATCATACTTATCGGTACAGCCGTTAACGTAGATGGAATCCACTGAATCAAGGACTTTAATCATGGTTAACCCAACAGATAAACCGACCATCGGCAAAACAACTTTCGATCCCACGGCTGCCCCTGCCTATAACGGCAGAGATCGGAATGCATTTTTGTTTGGTTTCACACCTCAAGCAGAGCTATGGAATGGCCGTCTCGCCATGATTGGCTTCCTCGCGTATCTGTTGTGGGATTGGGCAGGTTATAGCGTTGTGCGCTTGCTCCACCTGGCTCCATAAATATAGAGCTGTGGTCACTAACTACACTTCAAGCTCTAAGTTGTGAGCGTTGCGGCTGATCATTGAAAGTGATCAGCCGCATTTCGGTGAAATTAGGGCGTTGTTCAAACAGCTTCAAAGAAACCATCGCTCAGATACTCCATTCAGCCAGCACTCCAGCGCGCTTCAGCCAACGGAATCGCGGCAGTTCCGCCACCAGGCATCGTTGGTATTGCTGTGTTTGCTTAACCAGGCTACCAACCGCCAGACTTTGCGACATTAATCTCGTGGCCGAGGCACCCGTAATCGAGGCGATCGCGGTGCTTCTAACACCGATCGCCAGATCTGCTCGTAGCGCTTAGCCATTTGCGCTGCCGTGAACTGAGCCGTAGCTAATGCGCGACCGTGACAGCCCAATTGATCGCGCATTCCAGCATCCTCTTTAAGCTTACGGAGTGCTCTGGCCAAGCTATCCACATCATTTTTCTCGACTAAAAATCCGGTTTCACCATCAATGACCGCTTCGGCAACGCTACCAACGCGGGTGGCTACGACCGGACGCGCCGCCAGCATTGCCTCCACGATCGCCAATGGAAAGCCCTCTGAACGAGATGGTAAGGCCACAACGTCAAAATTAGGGAGATAGGCACGCGGCTGATCCATCCATCCCAGCAGATGTACGCGATCGTGAATACCGAGATCGTTAGCCAGTCTTTCTAAGGCTGGGCGTTGCTCACCATCACCCAAAATCGCAACCTGTGCTCCATCAACCTGGGCGATCGCCCGCAGCAGCACATCGTGCGCTTTCATCGCATCCAAGCGCCCGACGCTGCCCACTACAAAAGCACCATCCTGATGGAACGGCAGTGGCAATGGTTCAATCTGATCATCAGGCACACCGTTGGGTACAGATAACACTGTATGCCGACCCAGTGCATAGAAGTCTTCCATGAATCTGGCGGATCCTTCACCCACAGCCACATGCGCATCAACGCGTAGCGATAGCCATCGTGTGCGCCACAGTTCAATCGCGTCTGTTGTTCGCAATGGCAGTTGGTCAACACGAACCACCCGCGCCGCAGGTAAGGTCAGTGCCGCAGTCAGGCCAATTGCCCCGGCCCAAGGAGTGCACAGGTTGACATGCACGACATCAGGCTGTAATCGATGTAGCAATGCACGATGGGCAAGGACTGCTCGGACACCAGCAGCAGGCAACACAATTTGTCTAACTTGTGGCCGTCGTGCCGCGATCGCGGCCACAACGGCTTGTGAAACACCCACAACTATCATCTCAATCTGATTTGAGACATTCGCCACCAGATGCCCCAGGCTAATTTCGGCACCACCGATACCCAATGCATCCGTATAGACCACGACCCGCAATTGGTCAAATGGTTTAGTTTGTGTGTTCATCACGACCAACTCAGGGCTTATGTCGTATTCCCCGGTAGAATCCACCCCAATTCTATCTAATTGCGCTCAGGCGAACTGTGGTCAGGACGCCTGATTGGATTGCCAGTCCGCTTCATCCAATGCGGCCTGCCGCTTAAGGTGAACATTTTTGAGGTGTTTCTTCACGGTGTCCAGCGCAATATAGAGGCTGTCCGCGATCGCTTTACGACTATAGCCTGACCGACGCAGTAGCCAGACTTCTGTTTCGCGTGGGGTCAACCCCCATTTTTGGGCTTCAGCTGTTGCCAAGCCCTGCGTGGATTGATTTTGATCCTGTAGACGCAGGAGGACACAGGGCCGGGGCGACACTTCGAGTTTGAGCCACTGTGCTCGGATACGAAAGGTGGTATTGTGCGCCACGACTTCAGATTCCAGCATCACGGGCTGACTGGGAAAGAGTTCGTGGCTGCCAGCCAGTGCTTGACACACACGCTGGATCTCACGTGGTAGTGCTTCCGGTTCATCATGCCAGAGTTGAGAACAAATTGTTTGTGCGGTAGCGTTGGCGTAAACAAT
>JAJPKC010000255.1 GCA_021323955.1 Oscillatoriales cyanobacterium Centralia_MAG_596
AGTGCTGCGGCCGATCGAGTGTTTTGCATCGCCTGGGCAATATCTGGAACGCGTGGATCGTTTAGTGTGCAAACGATAGCATTGTCTGCTGGCAGACGTTTGCGAGTGATGCCGTTGGCGACCATTTGTGCGTCGCAGAGAATGGCGGCACCCTGCTGAAGGGCGTTGCGTCCGGCTGCAACCGCATCAATGGAATACGCCAGGTCATTGACAATATCGGTCATGCCACAGGCATGGATCAGCCTCACCGCAACCGTTTCCAGGTCGGTGGGTAGCGACGCTAAGTTGGCTTCTGCCCGGATTATGGCAAAGGAGTGGCGATAAATTTCGTTGCCATCGCGGATGTAATCCATCATGGTCAGTCCGGTCTTGTAATGACGAGCATTTCGTTGCCACCTTTTTGAAAACTGTAGGGCACCGTTTGAATGGATGGCCTGTAACCCTGATCCAGTAACGCCTGCATGATTGGATCAAGATGGGGCGATCGCTGGAGCATCAGGGTAAGCAATGGAAAAATTCGCACTTCGCGACTGACCCGCAGAATCTCATGAATGGCGTTGAGATGAAATGAGCTGTCCAACTGTTCCGAGTACAGAAATAAGAAGTGAGAACACAACGCTAAATCAAAGGACTGGTCAGGGAATTGTAAGTGGGGCAATTCGCCCACTTGATAACGCTGTGCCGCTTTACCATGCTCGTAGTCGTCAATAAATGTTTGAATTGCCTGTATCCGATTTTGGCGGAGGTCGTCGGGCGATCGATGATACGTCCACTCCCAGTCATCCGGAGAGGCTCTGACCTGATTGATGATGTGATCGACAACCGCATTAAATCGGGCCAGAATTTCGGTGCCGCTGAATTGATAGATCGGATCAATGGATGTGACCGTATAGCCAAGTTTGGTTGCTTCAGCATTAAAGCTGGCTGGCCCGTCAGCGACGCCTAAGATCCGCTGCGCTAAATCGGTATGGGTCAGGTTAAACATCTTGATGTATTCATCCAGCGATCGCCCGAAGGGCACCACGCTGTCTAATCTCATTGGCATGGTGGGTCTTCCTGCGTCCAGTTGGCTGGCTGGCTGATGCCAAATCGATGGGTTAACTCAGCGAGTCCATCGCGATTCACAAAGTCCTTGAAGGGTTCGTCAGGCTGCGATCGCTGCTGTTGGTAAGTGCGAATGATCTGCTCAATCACGTGGGGGAGTTGGGCAACGGGACAGGGCTGACCCAGTTCGCGACCAAATTTTGCACCGACATCGCCCACATAGATGCGATACGTTTCCTGTGCTGTGGGCATGCCCAGGAGTGTAATATCGCTAGCATGATACTGTGCACAGGATTTTCGACACCCGCTGAAATGAATGTTGATGGGGCGATCGAGCGTAATGTGATGGTCTAAATAAGCGGCTAACGCGAGCGCATGGGTCTGGGTATCGGTCGCTGATGCTTTGCAGCCCGTGGTGCCAGAACACGCCACGATCGCGCTCAGCGGGTGTGTCGCGGCCCAATGAAGTCCCAACTGCACGATTTCCCGCTGTACAGATACTACGTGCGCGGCGGGAATATCCGTCAGGAGCACTGTCTGCCACGGGGTCAGGCGGAGGGTGCCGCTACCCTGGGCTGTAGCCAGGGCTGCCAGCCCGCGCCACTGTGCGGTTGTCAACCGACCGAGGGGAATGACGACCCCGATGTAGTACTGCTCTGGCTGTCGTTGGGGATGCACGCCCAAATGGTGATATGTGTCTGGTGAGGAGCCATCCACGGTGACATCGCATCGCTCTAGCGGAAAGGGTAAATGCGGCGCGGCGGTCTGGAGATAGATTTCTACCCCCCGCGTGTGTAAAAGCTCGCGCAGGCGTGGCTTTCGTGCCTTCTGAGAATCAGATTGCGTGACGTAATCGCGATAGATGTCCGTCAGCACTGCCAGGACTTGCAGGCTGGTATCGGGGTGGATGAACACGCCGACATCAGCCGGGGCAGCACCGCGATCGCCCAGACTTAACCGCAAACGAAACTTCACGCCAGCAGCGGTTGGCACGGCCACCAGGCTAATATCGTTGGGGCGATCGCGCACGGCAACCGCTTCGCCACCATCAAAACACACGCTAAATTTGGGTGACAGCGTGGCAAGGTCAGGCTTTGACATGAGATAGCGGTTCCAGGCAGCGACTAGAGGCCGGGTGTCGAGCAACTGCTGGCGATCGATGCCTGCTGTAGGGCTGGCCATGATGTTGCGAATAGCGTCCACTGCCGCGATCGGTGCGGCTAGTCCCGACGTTTGAAAGCGGTGAAGCGTCTGTGGGTCAATACCAGCCTGAAGCCCCCGAATTTGCACATTGGCGCGATTGGTGATTTGGATCCGCCCATCGCCTATCTGATCGGCTGCCTGGGCGATCGCCTCACACTGCAACACCGTCAGTTGCCCGCCGGGTATGCGAATACGGGTAAGGATCCCATCCTGGGCAATAGCGGGCTGAAATAAGCTGGGACAGATCGCAAATGGTGATGACACAACTTACACTCCTTCCCCGTGCGACGCAGAGAATAGACGACAATGGCTCCCGTTTCCTTGGGACGCCACCCGTATCGGCATTCTGACTTGAGAAATAAGCCTCTGTATTGAATTGCCGTCAACTCAACACTCAACACGTCTCATCACAGTTGCGGCACAGTACCGGAATCGCACCGGACTTTCCCGACCCAGGCTTCAGTAACTTAGCATGAGAAGGCAGTAGAAGGGCGAGATACCAATTTTTGTAACGTTGAATGGGCCTCGGGACATCGCTATAACGTCTCTGCTGTTCATGAATGACTGGACGACGATATGGCACAGAAATGGCTTTCGGTGGTAGGCATTGGCGAGGATGGGCTGGCAGGCTTAAGCTCAATTACGCGATCGCTCATTGATCGCGCTGAGGTGTTGATCGGTGGGGAACGGCATCTGGCGATGCTACCGGAGGACGATCGCGAACGGCTGGTGTGGACATCGCCAATACAGCGATCAATTGACGCGATCCTGTGTCGGCGTGGGCAAGCGGTGTGTGTGCTGGCGAGCGGTGATCCCATGTGCTACGGCGTGGGCGTGACGCTGACGCGTCAAATTCCCATTGCCGAGATGACGATCGTGCCTGCACCCTCAACCTTTAGCCTTGCCTGCGCTCGCCTGGGATGGGCATTGGCAACCGTAGAGAGTCTGAGTTTGTGCGGTCGCCCCCCGGCGCTGCTGCAAACGTATCTTTATCCCGGTGCGCGGCTGCTGATCCTGAGTGAAGGGAAACAGACACCCGCGATCGTGGCTGATATGCTGACTCAGCGCGGGTTTGGACAAAGCTCCATCACGGTGTTAGAGCGGTTGGGGAGTGAGCATGAACGGCAGGTTACAGGGTTGGCGGCCACCTGGACGGAGACGGATTTGGCTGACCTGAATGCGGTCGCGGTAGAGTGCGTTGCCGATCCAGGCGTTATCCTGCTGCCGCGATCGCCGGGGCTACCAGACAGCGCGTATCACCACGATGGACAGCTAACAAAGCGTGAGGTGCGGGCGATCACGCTGTCGGCACTGGCTCCCACGCCAGGGGAACTGCTGTGGGACGTGGGGGCAGGGTGCGGGTCGATCGCCATTGAATGGATGCGGAGTCATCCTCGCTGTCGCGCGATCGCCATTGAGAAGGCAAGAACCCACTACATTGCGGACAATGCGGTGGCTCTGGGGACGCCCGATCTGCAAATTATTGCAGGCAAAGCCCCGATCGCGCTTAAGGATTTGCCCGCACCGAATGCGATCTTTATCGGTGGTGGGATTACGGCAAAAGGCCTGGTCGATGAATGTTGGATGGCGTTGAAGCCGGGTGGACGACTGGTTGCCAATGTGGTGACGCTGGAAGGTGAGCGTGTATTGCTGCAATGGCACGAATCTGTGGGCGGTGAATTTACGCGCGTTGCGGTTCAACGGGCAGAGCCGATCGGCACGTTTTTGGGCTGGCGATCGCTGGCGACCATTACGCAATGGGCAGTGGTAAAGTCATAGGTAAGAATTGTGTAGTTTTGCTAAGTATCGATTGTTATGACCACTTCAAGCGCTCCCTCTGTCTATGACTTCACTGCCACCAGCATTGATGGCCAGCCCATTAGTCTGAGCACTTATCGTGGCAAG
>JAJPKC010000150.1 GCA_021323955.1 Oscillatoriales cyanobacterium Centralia_MAG_596
CAGAAGCAGTTGTCAGATTGACCCACAAGGTTTGTCCTAACTCCACTTCTACTTGCTGCGCCATCGGTTGATTGACGACAATGCACCAAACAAAATCAAGTTGCGCCAAGCGCGCGGCATCAAGAATCTGCGTGTTGAGAACTGCTTGATATCTGTCCTCTCCCAATAAGCGGACGATTACTGGCAGGATGTTTTTGCCCGTGCCCTTTAGTTCATGCGCGATCGCCCTAATGATGATCGGATGAGCGTCAGACTTACCTTTGATGAACTTACAAGGAAGGCGGCGGATTTGACCAAGTGTGACATCAAGTGGTGATGCCTCAGTTTGTACGGTAGTCATGGTTAGTGATCGATAAAGTTTGGGCTTAAGAAGAGTTCTTTGACCAGATCGGCATAGAGTTTGGTAATTGGAGAGCTTTGCCAGCAAATGACTGGAACGTGCTTAAACTCAGCAACTTTCGTCTGCGTGTAAGTTTTTAGACGGGTTCCACACTGTTTGCCGACGAAATTGCTTCTGCTCAATTCTTGCTTAATGCAATCCTCTAAAACGGTGCCTGAATCTCCAGGGCAGTTGCTAAAGACAACACCGAGGTTCCAAGGGCCGATGTGTAACCGTTCTTTTCTTGCTGCCCTTAGCTCACGAAACTTTGGGATGGTAGTGCTGTAGAGTTGTACAGCATGATGTAAGGATTTGCCACCGAGATCGATCGGAATGAGCACCGTGTCACAAGCCAAAAGCACGCTTTGAGTAAGCTTGTCAGGGGTTGGGGAGACATCAATAAAGATGTAGTCATAGTCCAGGTGTAGCTGCCTGACCAATTTCTTAAAAATGACAGCGGGTTCACCATTAGGGTCGTCGCGAAAAGCCTTAAGTGACCTTTCATCACCGGAAAGCACCGAAAGCTGAAAGCCCTTCTTGCTCTTGTCGGTGGTGGGAAACTTGCGGATCTGGGTTGCCTTGTTTAAGATTTGCTTGGCTTCATCCCACTCTTCAAGCTGAAGTTTTGGGGCACATTGCTCTAAGTAGTTTGGGAACCAATTAGGATCAGCACCAACCCCGCGTGTTAAATCATTTTGCGGGTCAAGGTCAATAAGTAGAACTCGCTTGCCTTCTAGCGCTAAGGTTGCCCCAATATTGACAATATTGGTTGTCTTTGCCACACCACCTTTCTGATTCCAAATGGCTGACACTAGGGCGGTGTGTGGATGCTCCAAGCAGTATTCAAGTTGCTGCATCAACCCAGGAAGACTTGTTTTAGTGACTTTCTGGATGGGTGTCAGCGGCAAAACCAAGCCATCAACCCGCCGCCAGAGTTGGAAAAAATCCCCGTTGAAAACCAAGCCATAAGAAGCCAAGAGCGAGGTTGGCATTTTGTTATCTAAGTAGTGCCTTATACCTCGATTGTTTTTAGGACCGCAGTTGTCATAGCCTACGGCCTGTCGATAAAGGGGGTGATTTTGACAGGTGTTTGCAAAATTAGCTTCTGGAATTGTTGCTAGATCCGGAGTACGCTTTTTGTTCTCCATGACTAGCACTGGAGGTCTACTGATATCTTGATAAATCAGTCGATCAGGGGTTCCAAATCCTGCTCCTAGGCTTTTCCCGGTTTTTACCTGTGAAAAATTCAAACCCAAAGTTTGCAAAAGAGGTTGCACAAGGTTTGCTTCTACTTCTGGCTCGTCGTGGTCTGGTGGTAGATCAGACCAATGCTGGGCAAGTTTTTTATAAGCATTTAAACTTTTCATGCCGCGCTCCCATGCCCATGCCGAGATAGCCTCGTCACTTTCTCGATTCTATTAATCAGCGCCACGTCTTTCCCCGCCATTCACTTCTTTTCTAAAGTGCCCTACTTATGCGGGATTTAACAGTGATTTCACAGAAGCATCACGTGAGATTTCTGGAGGCTTCAAAGTTTTCTACTCGGTGTCTCGTAAGATGGCTGCTTTCCTTTTGGCTCCCAGCCACTCGGTGCGGTTTTGCATAGAGCGTACGTACTCATAAAGGTCTTTTGAAAAAGACTGAAATCAGTTGTTTAGCAAGAGGCTTATCTCTCGGAAGCTTAAATCGGATGAGATAGTCAGCGCGTGTCTCGGACGCTGATGGTGTTGACTGTTGTCGAAGCCTCGTCTCTTGGCTGTCTATTGCCGTAGCAATCGCCGCTAAAACTCGTGGCTTCATACCGCCGTTTTCAACGCAAGTGGATACATCTCTCCTAAAAGCGTCCGGTTGCTCCACAAATGGGTTTAACTCGTCGAATATCGTCGATTTTCTCCTCTCATTCTTGAGGATCGAAGCCAGCTTCGAGCAAACGTTTATCTACAAGACTTATGAGTCTCAAATTGATACAACAAAGATGCGAAGCCCAGGTGTAACCAAATCACCTAACACCTGAATCCAGGCTATAAAAAACATAAAATTAGACTACGGGATAGTAAAAGGGTTGCAACGCAGATCTTTTGGGACTTGAGATTATTTCTAAAAAATGTCGATCTTAGTCCTACTTCTAGGACGGTCTGTGCTACTTTAGATTTAGTCCATCTCAAGTGGTAACACTTAATGGCCTTACAAGGCTCACTTACTTAAAGGAGAGAAAAATAATGTCAGATCCTAAGCGTGGCATCCAGATCAAACTAACCGTTGATGAAGAACTTCACGCCTTGTTTGAGCGAGTGGCTGACAAGAATGGAAAACCATTAGCGACGTTTGTGCGCCAACTAGCAGCCCAAAAGCTCTACGAACTCATCTCTATCTAAAACGTGAAAAGCCCCGGAGTCTTCGCAGGACTCGCGGGGCTTAAATCCAATCAAACCAGAGGTAACTTTATTATGGCAAAGACTAATCGCTCCAATAAACCCACAGGGTTCGGTCATCAAAAGGCTGAGTCCAAGGCCGTCTTCAAAAGCGGACTCACGGATCACGATGTGCGAGAACGAAATCCACTACTCCGAGAATATTTCCGCGAAGACCGCGAATCGCTAATCGAGTATTTGAAGCAGAAAGTTGAACATCTCAAGCAGATGGGATGTGAATTTCCTCCCGGCTTTGACCCCAACGACCTTGAGCAGATTGAAGCGATCGCTCGACGCGGATCGGAAATCTTGCTTGGCTAAGAAGATGCACCATCAGAAAAATTTTTGAAGTTTGATGGTGCAAGTTTTCAAAGGTTGGTGAATATTCCCAGTACGGTACTTAATGTAATCTACGGTACCCAATTCGATCCCAAATTATCAAGGAGAAGAACAGCATGAAATACAGCGCCGAGTCCCCACAGATCAAATTCAGACTGAAAACAGACGAGCACACAGAAATTAAAAACGTGTGCGAACGGCTTGAAATGACGCCCACAGCTTTTTCTCGTCTGATAGTAACTCACGCCGTTAAAACTGGACTTTACAGGGAGATCATCAAAGGGAAGCTCGACCAGATTGCAGCCTGATCGGGCAAAAAAGAACCCACTGTCTAGCAGTGGGCTGGCTCAATTTCCTTTTTCAACGATCAGACGACTTCGGAGGTAAATCTTCGAGGTTGCCCCAATCCTTATCTAAACTAAACCAAACAAAAACCAAAACCGGAGATTCCCATCATGTCAACCAACTACTCGTTTATCTACTCAACCACGGGAGGCGAACCCTATGACAAAGTCCACAAAACGATTATCGGCAGGTACGGTTCAAGTCTTACAAAGAGGAGGTTTGGCAATGCCAAAGGAGCAGATGCAAGAGATCAACGAAGACTTTTTGAAGGAGTCAGACGTTGATTCCATTATCGACAATTTTCTTCCGAAGCGCAAGCGTTTGACTGAAGGTCAGTACGGGTTACTAACTAAGGCAATCCAGCGAGAGATTGCTGATTATCGTGGGTGTATTGAACTTTATCAGTACCTGTATAAAAATTCGTTGCTGGATGCTCCGAAGCGTCATCGACAAGCGAAAGCACTGTTAGAGAAGCGGCTGGAATTACTTCGTGAAGAGTTTCTTGGAGTCGTCCAACTGCGAGTTGAATCAGTGTTGGGGGGTGCTCGCTAATGGTTGTAGCACTTCGATCCACTTTTCTACACTCTTCTGTGGATGGCCCATGCCCAGCATGTAAGCGTAATCATGACAAAGATTGCCGTTGGACAGATGATTTAGGACTTGTGCTGTGTTGGACAAAGGCACAAAAGGGGACATCCACAGTTCCAGAACCACCTGATGAGGTAGAGACTGGCAACCAGGTATACAGAACAATTGGTCTCACCGATGACGGTAAGTGGATGCAGTACCGTCTGATAACAAGGCGGGTAGAGAAACCGATTCGTCCGGCAGGGAAGGTCTATTACGATTACCGTGATCGTGTCACATGTGAGATTATTTGCCGTGTGACGCGCACGGATAACGGGAATGGGAAAAAAGATTTTTCCCAGCTTTACCGCAACCCTAACACCAAAGAATGGGAACGGTACACAAAGCATAATGGAAAGCTCGTCAGTAACTTTTCTGACCAGTTGAAAGCAGAGCTTAAGAGCCGTGTTTTGCCTTACCGTTGGCATGATTGCCAGAAAGCAATTACCGATGGAAAGCCAATCTGGGTTGTTGAAGGAGAGGGTAAGGCTGATTTGTTGATGGAGCTTGGCCTACCGGCGATCACATTCATTGGTGGCTCAGGCAAGTATCAAGTTTACGGCTACCCAGGTTACTTAAAAGATCTTGAAGGTGCAACCCTTGTGCTCTGCCCTGATCGAGACCAGGTTGGGCTAAAGCACATGGAAGATGTTTTTCGGGATTTTCCTGATGCCCGTTGGCTTTATGCTGAACCTGACTCTTAGAGTGGAATCACCCACCAAAGAACAAAGGGTTGGATCTTGCCGACTGGATCCAGGACGGTGCGACACGGGAACAAATCCTCGCTGCCGTTGAAGAACGGCGGGATGTTGCGGTGCCTCCTAACCCAGGCAGCGAAGAATTGAATTCTCCTGCCATTGATCAGAGGATCGATGACTTGCTTGATGGTGATGCCTCACCTGAAGCAGTTGCCGTTGAACTCCAAAAATTAGCCGACGAGACTGCTATTCCCTTCCATCATCTCTATCGCCTTTTCCAGGAGCGTCAGGAAGCACGAGATCGGCAAGAGTTACTGAGGCGTGATTCTGACGACCTACTTGATGTCATCCAGCATGATCAGCCGTTGGATTTAAATACGATTTTGCCTGAGCCATTGGCAAAAGCCCTGACTATGAAGGCTGATGCCGCTCGAATTGATCCGGTACATCTGATTCAATTTTTACTACCTTGCGTTGGGCTTTTAGTAGGTGCACGGGCTTCCATTCTGATTCAGGGAGGAGAAACATCAGATGATCATTGGATCGAGCATCCCATTTTCTGGACGATGGATGTCGCACCTCCCTCGACCGGGAAAAGCATTGCTGAGGAGGCGATAACAAAGCCGATTCGACGCTGGCAGAAAGAGGAGGATGAGCGCATTAAGCTTGCCAAGAAGGAGCTGCGGAAGGTCAGAAGGCAATGGGATGCTTTAAGCCCTGACGAGCAAAAAGCCAAGGCTGAGACGGCAGAGAATCCTGAAGTCTACGAGGAAGAAGTCATCGGGGCGCATCGAAAATATTTAGTGAGCAACCCTACCAGCGAGGCACTCTTTCGACGCATCAGTGAACAGCAACCTCAATCAGGGGTAGGCTGTTTAGTTGACGAACTTTTTGGCTTTTTCACTGGATTGGATCAGCACAAGAAAGGGCTGGGTAATTCTCGTCAAACGCTGCTTTCGGCCTGGAACGGGGTTGTGAGGGACGGTTCTGAACGGGTAGATGCTGAGGCTTCCATTTTCTTCGATGATCAAACTCTGAGCCTGGGTGGTGGCATTCAACCGGGGTTGATGGAAAAGCTGTTCAATCTTGAGAAGGATGCAGATGGTCTATTATCCCGGATGCTTATAGCGCTACCGAAAATCCCTGACAACTTTGACCAGCCGTATCATGGGACGGTCAACCTGTACCCGGTTTTAGAAAACCTGTACACTTGTCTGGATCACATTGAATCATGTCAGGCTGTCTTTTCAAACGCAGCTAAAAAGCGGTTTGATGTGCTGCACTCAAAACTTAAGCGAGCGCAGGTCCGTCATCTTACAGAGGGCAATGGTGCCGTTGCTGCGCTCTGTGGGAAGGGGGGAAAGCACCTGGCAAGGTTAGCATTGGGGCTCCATTTAATCGAATGGGTTTTTGATGGAACCGGAGACTTGGACTTTCAGGAAATTCAGGTGGAAACCCTTGAAAGGGCAAAGGAATTGATGTACTTCTATGTCAGGCAACTTATAAAACTCCAAACCTATTACGGGGCATCTAGCCAGGACAAGAAACCCGATTTGCAACCCAAAATCTATGAATATGTAGCCTCTAAAAGAGAAGCCACAGTACGGAGCCTTTGCAAGCGGTTTTCAAGGGAGAAGCTGACCACAAAACAGGCCTGGGAAATCCTCCAGGCAATGAGCCGATTGATTGAAGTGCAGGGTGACGGTGCTATTGGCGATCGCGTTATCAAAATCAGGAAGGTGGAAGCGTGAATCAGAGACAATGGCTTTACACCGATGAGGCGGCAATAGCCCTAGATTTAAAGTCGGCAGAGGTTTTGAGGAAGCTTTACCGGGCAGGGACATTCAAGGTTGGGTTCCACGTTCGCGACGTATCCCCAACAGGATCAGGTCGTCCAACCCTACAGTTTCATATCAAGCGCTGTGAAGAAGTTCTGGCTTTGCCACCGGAGAAGCGAAGACGATATTAGCATCATCGAAAACACCTAATCTCAAGGCATCAACCTGTGTTGATGCCTTTTCTGTTGGCATTCTCCCAACG
>JAJPKC010000321.1 GCA_021323955.1 Oscillatoriales cyanobacterium Centralia_MAG_596
GCGTGCTTCTCCATGTACTCAGACATATCGATCCGCACAAGGGCTTCTTCGGTGTCGAACAGGTAAGCCGCGAGTGCTTTAGCGAGTTCCGTTTTGCCCACCCCCGTCGGTCCCAAGAAGATGAAGCTGGCAGTCGGACGGTTGGGATCGGCCAGACCCGCACGCGATCGCTGGATCGCATCGGCAACTGCGGTTACGGCTTCTCGCTGGCCAACCACGCGCTTGTGCAGTTCGTCCTCTAACTGCAGGAGTTTCTGCATCTCCGATTCCACCAGCTTGCTGATTGGAATCCCAGTCCATTTGGAGATAATTTCGGCAATATCAGCCTCGGTTACCTCTTCGCGCAGCAGAGACTTGCCGCTAGTCTGTGTGTCGCCGAGTTTGGTTTCAGCAGCCTGTAGCTGTTTGTGTAATTCCGGCAGTTTGCCATATTTCAGCGGGGCGGCTCGGTTCTGGTCATACTCCCGTTCTGCCTGCTGCAGTTCGATGTTGGTGCGATCGATTTCCTCTTTAATTTTTTGAATCTGGTCAATGATGTCTTTTTCGGCCTGCCACTGGGCGTTGAAGTTGCTCTGCTCTTCCTTCAGATCGGCCAGTTCCTTCTCCAGGCGCTCCAATCGATCGCGCGAGGCCGGGTCTGTCTCCTTTTGCAAGGAGAGTTTCTCCATCTCCAACTGCAGAATCTTGCGATCGACTTCATCCAGCTCTTCGGGCTTGGAGGTAATCTCCATTTTTAGCTTGGCCGCGGCTTCGTCTACCAGGTCGATCGCCTTGTCTGGCAAGAAGCGATCGCTGATGTATCGGGTTGAGAGCGTTGCTGCTGCAACCAGGGCACTGTCTGAAATTTTGACCCCGTGGTGTACCTCATACCGCTCTTTCAGACCGCGCAGGATCGAGATCGTATCTTCAACGCTGGGTTGATCCACGTAAACCTGCTGGAATCGGCGCTCCAGGGCCGCATCCTTCTCGATGTACTTACGGTACTCATCCAGCGTAGTCGCGCCAATACAGCGGAGTTCACCCCGTGCCAGCATGGGTTTAAGCAAATTCCCGGCATCCATCGCGCCCTGCGTTGCGCCTGCACCGACAACGGTATGAATTTCGTCGATGAACAGAATGATCTGTCCGCGTGAATCGGTGACTTCCTTCAGCACAGCCTTTAAGCGCTCTTCAAATTCACCACGATACTTCGCACCGGCAATCAACGCGCCCATGTCCAGCGCGATCAGCTTACGGTCTTTGAGCGATTGCGGCACGTCGCCACTGACGATTCGTTGCGCCAGTCCTTCGGCGATCGCGGTTTTACCTACCCCAGGTTCACCGATCAAGACTGGATTGTTCTTGGTGCGGCGCGACAAGATTTGAATCGTGCGGCGAATTTCGTCATCGCGTCCAATCACCGGATCAAGCTTTCCATCCCGCGCAAACTGCGTCAAATCCCGTCCATACTTCTCTAGTGACTCGTACTTTCCTTCTGGGTTTTGGTCCGTCACTTTTTGGCTTCCTCGAATCTGTTCAATAGCCGTTCTGAGCCTGGTTTCGTCTAGTCTAAAGTCTGCCAGCAACCCTTTACCAAAACGGTCGTCATTGGCGTAGCCTAGCAGTAAGTGTTCTACGGAGATAAACTCGTCGCCAAACTGCTTGCGATAGTTGTCGGCGCGATCGAGCAGGGTATCCAGACTGCGTCCAAGATACATGGATGCGCCACTGCCAGATACCTTTGGCTGTTTACGAATAAACTCATCTGTACGCTCTTGCACCTGCGATACGTTGATGCCGAGCTTGTTAAAAACGCTACTAGCCAGTCCATTTTGCTCCAGCAGTGCTTTCATCAGGTGTTCGGATTCGATCTGCTGCTGCTGGGCTTGCTTCACAATATCTTGTGTTTGCGCGATCGCCTCCCAGGCCTTCTCTGTAAATTGATTGGGGCTTGTTGGCTGCATACTCCCCCTCGATGTGACATCTCAAGTGACTCTACTATCGTCATTGTAGGGAAACCAGTGCGATCGCCTGGATCGGTGTTCCCCCCTTTTTAGATGGGTATTGCCGAAAGACTAGCAGGATCTTGGCGCTAGTGGGTGCTTGATGCGGACGCGATCGCCAAGCCGGTCAATCAACCGCGTCCAATGCTGATAAATCTTCATAATTGTGTAATACACCATCCATAGGGGCCGGCCTGATTTTCCTTTCGTTACCACCCTATCGCTGGACCGCATTCGGGCTTCAGCACCCACTGTTCGCAAAATGTTGAGTTCAAATCGCAAAGAATGTGGTTTAAGTAAATGGCAAATGCGTGCGGTTACTCGTGTGACCACTGAAAATCACCCAGCAGGGTGAGCGATCGGGATGATGCACAATTGGTTGCCATTCGGTACCATAACGCCACGTCACTTCAGGCTACGGCTCATCGTTACGGCCTAAAACCCATGATGCCGAAGTTGTAGCTCGATTGTCAGGCTCACGAGCGTTCGCGCTCATGTCGTCTCGATGCGTTACGCGATTGCCAAACTACTCATCTCTTCAGGGGTTAAAAGTCAAGCCGTGGAATCGAACCGCAGCAATACCCAGCTCATTAACTTTTTACAAAAAGAACTGGCGATCTCGACCACCGCGATCGCAATGGCGCTTCGTCACTGTGAGCAAGATCCCGGTCCCCTGCCGATGATCCTCTGGCAGTATGGTCTGGTATCGCTGGAGCAGTTGGAACAAATCTTTGACTGGTTAGAAGGCTGAAAAAGCTCTGCGCTTTGTGTGTTGAGGTTGCTCCAAAAACTCAAGTCTCATGCGTCAAACCGAGAAACGCCCTATTGCCGACTCATCCGATTTAATAGCCACAGCGCTGCGGCGATCCCAAAGAATTGCGCCAAAATCACGTTGATGCTGGCCTGAACCACCAGAATATCGAGCGGTTGGATAAATTTTGAAGGGTCAGTGTTGACAAACCCACCAATTCCCTGGTTAAACGCTTTTGCCGCCAATAATCCCACTGTTGCTTCGGCACCCAACAGCGACAGCAAAATGCCAAGGAGGCTGGCCATCAGCCCGGTGCGTAGAACCTGAACGGTGTCTGATTTCCGTGGGCGGTTGGCCGCCACTCCATCCAGCTTGCGCCCGATCGGAATGTAGCGAAACACGGCCCAGTACATGTTGAAGAGCAGCACCACAATTCCAAAGATTGTGACCAATACCCCAATACCTGTCGTGGGGCTATTTTGATTTGCGCCAGGCGAGCGACTGAGCGCACCGGCAAAGATTAAAATAATGCTCGAAACTACCGTCAGCACTAACTGTACCCAAAAGCTGATCCATCCGGTCAGGCGAAAGGTTTTTGCAATTTCCTTAAGAGTTGGTGATGTAGAACCGAACCTACCGAACATGGTGCAGAAATGTAAGCATAGTGCCAACAGTGTCTCATGGTAATGCTGTCTAGATCTAGAGGGTAACGCGCTAGACATTCTTTAAATGCCAGTGATGGCCCATTGACCAGGACTTCACCAGTGAAACATAGGGTGGCTCCGGTGGCGATGAACCCCGATCGCTTTAGTTTCGTTCTGCGGCTATGGTCAAGCCCCGCTATCCCAGGGTTTCCTCATCTTTAACGGTTCTCAGTTGGATATTCAACGTTTCCGCGTAACATACAGATAAGTAAGTGAGATAACTTTATTTTTAATCGTTCAGTTTTTATTTCTGTTGCGAGCCTTATTGCTCTGCTATCTACCGTCATCGAGTTCTAAGTGAATCTCATGCTGGACGAAACTTATTCACGTCAACTTGCTGCTGGTCTGCCGCCGCTGCGGATTCTAATCATTGAAGATGATCCAATGATGCAGTTGGGACTGGAGCAAAGCTTGGAAGACTACCCCCACCTGACGCTGGTTGGACAGGCTAGTGACGGATATTTAGGGGTCGAAGCGGCGCTCAAACTCAAGCCCGACGTCATTGTCATGGATATTGGTTTGCCGCGGCTGGACGGCATTGCCGCAACGCAGCAGATTAAAGCCGCGCTGCCAGACGTTCGTGTGGTGATGTTAACGTCGCACACCTCGGAAACTGAGGTCATTGCTGCGCTTTCCAGTGGTGCTGACGCTTACTGCATTAAGGGCACTAACGTTGAACGGCTATTAGCCGCGATCGCCGCAGCGCAGGAAGGCGCAACGTATCTGGATCCACAAATTGCGCGTCGTGTAATTGACCACCTCAAGCCACCAACACCCACGGGTAACATTGGCCAATTGTCACAGCGGGAGCAAGAAGTACTGCAACTCATGGTGGAGGGACAAAGCAACCCGGAAATTGCGGCAGCGCTGTACCTTAGCCCTAACACAGTCAAAACCCATATTCGCGGCATTATGAACAAGCTGGCTGTAGATGATCGCGTTCAAGCGGCCGTTGTTGCGCTGCGATCGGGACTGGTGAAGTAGAGTCTGACAAGGATCGTGAACGATTGGTCACTTTCTCATCTGTCACCCACCTGGCCGAACTGCCTCTGTCTGTACACTATCTTTGTAACGCAACTTAATACCTCCTTGGCAGACAATATTCTGCTGAAGCGTCTAGAATCGTAGCGTACCGTATATCGACTTTTCTGCGGTCAGGGCATAGTCTATTCGTTCTCGTCTGCAGTTTGGCCAGTAAAACGTGCAGTCTGGGTGTATCGAAATGAGTGTGTTCATGCGATCGGTTGCCCCCGTTCGGTCGAAAGTAAAGCTGAGTAAAACACCTTCAAGAGTTAAGGACGTTACGGTTTCGTTGCTGGCCCTTTAGAGCTGCCGCCGTAAAGCTGGTATATCTCACTACCATGCCCCTTAGAGCCCATGCATTGAAAAACACTCAAGTACCGAACTGCACGATACTTGAGGTAGATGCCAAAATGCTTTTTACTCTGAAGGTTAATTTAATGCTTTTGGATGATGTGTGGGTGTAGGGTGTGATTGTTAAGTTGATAATGGTGATTCCTCAACTCAGTTGTGTTGATTTGGCTTCGTTCCATGTTCGCGTGCAGTGAAAGTGACCTAATTTTTTGATTGTCTGGATGGGAAACATGAAGTTTGACGATATTTATCAGTTTTTCCAAGCGCCACCACCTTTCTATCTCAACAAAGAGCTGGCTGTGTGCTATGTACTTGCTATCTTATCGAGGGGTGATTCCTACGGCACTGAGCTGATTCAGCTTCTCGAAACTGAATATCCCAGCTATCGCCTTTCTGACACGGTGCTCTACAGCGCCTTGAAGTTTCTGGAAGATGAGCAAATTATCGAGGGGTACTGGAAAAAGGTAGAAGGCCGTGGTCGCCCTCGCCGGATGTACCAAATTCGCTCAGAGTCAGCGCAACAGGCACAAGACCTAACGCGGCTTTGGTACGACTATGTCAGAAACCATAGCAGTCTGGCTCACACAAACGGGTTAGCTCCAACTGGCAACTAGCCTCAGGGGCATCTGGATGCATTGGCGGACGCTTTCGTAGTGCTGGTTCTGCGTTAGGGTAGTGCAGTGCTTTGGTTGCTAGACGTGAATCTTCTAGTGCTCCCAGGCAAAGCGTACACTGTAGTGTGGATGCTGTTGAGCAAGCATAATCATGAGTGTTTCTATCCTACAGTCCACATTTTTGCTGACGCTGCTGCTGTCTATTGGTTTACTGTTCTTTATTCGCGCTTCAGTTAAAGATCGTACTGAGGCAGTGAGACTGGCTTCTTCCCAAGCGGATGTTTCACTTCTAGACCAGTTGCAAGTGTACTTTACCCAGCGCGCTTACCGTATTGCAGCGGCAGATGCTGTGCGGCGGCAGGTGACTTTTGAAGGACTTGTCCGTCCAAGCGCTTGGTTGGCTCTTTTCTTGACGTTGTTAGCTGCGATCGGCTTGCTCTGTTTCGTCCTAATCCTGTCAATTTTGTTTCCAGACTACGGGGACAAACTGTTAGGCGTGCTCGTCCTGGCACCGATCGCCGGTGCTTTCTACTGGCGTAACGCGGCTCGCCCAGAGCAAGTTTTAGTTCAGCTGGAGGATGCTAGTTTGGCTCCCGAGGGGCAGAGTGTTGTGACCGTCACAGCCCATCGGGATGAACTGGCAGAACTGCAGCGGAACTTGCCGCTGACACGTCTATAGAGCGTCCTATAGCTTCAAAACAGCCACGAGGAAACTGACAATCGTTAAAACCCCGCTTGAAGTACTTCAAGCGGGGTTTTAACGATGTTTTTGATCAATGCTTCAAATATCGTTTTGAATGCCGAGAGAACGATCGAACGCCAGACACGCTTTTCAACTGTGCTAGCTAAAGCTCAACGGCTTTGAGCAACAACTGGAAGCTCATCAGATTCTTCATCCGACAGTCTTAGACTGGGAAATAGAAAATGGTTTTCTTCAACATACTGCGCTCCAAACAACCCCTTCTCTGCCCAGAAGTACCGATCCGTGGTATGCTCATTCCGCTTAACTAAAAGCAACGCGGGTGGCACAATCCCCTCTGAATGGATAAACTTGCGTGCAGCTGTAACAGGCTTATCTTCGCCGCACTCAATACTGAACTGAGGCACGTTCTCCAGGATTCTCCGACCCTCCTGCCGACGACGGCTTTTCCGCTTGCGTCTCCTTGCCAATCCCATTACCCCCTTTATTACCAATCAAGTGTAGTGATAGTTACAAAGACGACGCAAGTATATCGATTCGGGGCCAAGATTTCAACTTTTTTTAATTCATTGATACAAAGATTAAATCCCCCCAGAGGACGAAATTGCGACGAACACTTCCATGACAGCCGCTACTGCTGATCGATGAGATAGAACTGACGCAACTTAAGCCAATACGGCCCTTGCTTAGACCGACAATCGCTTCTTCGTATCTTCATCATACCTGTATCGAAGTATCTAAGCCAAAAGTAAACGAGTTATGCTTTGAACAGAGCCAGGGGATGACTGACTACACCGCGTTCTCAAAAGCTGCTTCATGTTGATGCCGATTAGTTCAGAATTTGTGGCACTCTGTCGCGGACAAATTGGGCTGCTGACCCATTCTCTTGGTGCGTCGCTCAGCGTGGTGTATCTGACGCAAGAGTTAGCGGAAGGCGTCGAAGCACGGTTAGTGCCCATCATGGCGTATCCAGAGACGGCTGCCGATTGGCGGATGCAAGGAGGGTTACGATCGCTCGTGGCTGGTATTGATACCGTCCTTTCTCCGCCGTTACAGACCGTTGATCCAGGCCTTTCGGCAAAAGCGTTACCGAATATCAATTCCAGTGATGCAGCTATTGATGCGTCTGCACTTTCTCCAGAGGACATGGCGCAGCCAATCGCAGATGCCGGTGCTCATTCTGATGTGGAGGCTGGCTCAAATTCAAATGCTGGCCATGCATCCCTGCTGCCAGACTGTCGTGTTGTCTTGCCGCTCATGCACGAAGACGTGGTGCTGGGTTTGCTGGTGACAGAGCGCCATGATCGACCCTGGACAGATTGGGAGCAGTCCCAGATCCATCACATTGCGGATACGCTGGCGATCGCCTGCGTACTAGATCAGCGCTATCAGTGGTTGGAGCGCGAGCAGCAGCAGCAGCAGCAACTTCAGGCACAGCGGCACGACCAACTCGATAACCTGCTGCATCAGTTTCGGAATTCTTTGATGGCCCTCCAGACCTTTGGCAAGCTGATTCTGAAGCGATTGCTCCCAGGCGATGCAAATCATGATGTCGCTACCAGTCTGGTGCGCGAAACAGCCCGTTTACGTGACCTGGCACAGCAATTGGAGACAGCCGTAGCAGGAGCGGCAGCCATTAACACGGTGCCCCTCTCGCTGCCACCTGCTAGCGGGGATGGGCCGTTAGAGTGGCGTCAGATTGATCCAGGTGGCGTCTTGCAGAACGCCCATGTGCCTGCGCTGCTACCAGCCGCTGGTAGCAGCGCAGGCACATCCTTACCGCTGGAGTCCTGCTCGATCACCACCGTTTTGGAGCCATTGGTGGCGTCGGCGCGGGCGATCGCTGCCGAACGGTCGCTCACGTTACACACCGATATTGCTGACGATCTGCCGCCGATTTGGGCTAACGGTCAGGTCTTGCGGGAGGTGTTGAGCAATGCGATCGACAATGCGCTGAAATATACACCCGCAGGTGGGCACGTCCTGATCCAGGTACAGTTGGAGGATGCGATTGGTCAGGGAGCAGGCTCTGGTAGTGAGGCACCACCAGTTCACCATACGCTCTCTCCCAGGGACGCGACAGGCACCATTAACGGCAACTGTAGGTCTACGTTGACACCTGATGCCGCAGGCGCGGCAAAAGACGAGGATTTCGGAGAACGTCAGGCGTCCGCGCTTGAACGTCAGGAGCAAACATTGGCTCAGAATTCGATGCTGCCCCGCAACGAGCCACGTCTGGAGCGATCGTTCTTAAACATCGCTGTTACTGATACTGGCCCAGGGATTCCACCGCAGGACTTGCCGCATGTGTTTGAGCGGCGTTACCGAGGTGTGCAAACCCAAACGGGTGTTCCTGGAAGTGGCTTAGGATTATCGATCGCGCATGATCTGGTGCTGCAAATGCAGGGCAAAATCCAGGTGTTGAGTCCAGCGCTGATGCAAAATCGGGATGGATCCTTAGACCAGATCAGGAACGCTCAAGGCCCCGGTACAACAGTGGTCGTTGGACTCCCGATCGCAGCAACAGAATGACCAGAGAGGTTTGGGGCTAGAGAGGTTTGGGTGCCAGCACTGTAGCCCCAAACCTCAAACGCCCGTTAGCGGCGGATTTCTAGATCCGAAGCGAGCGTTAAGGTGAGGTCTGTATTGGGATTGATGGCAATTAAATCGACCTTATCCCGACCCAGGAAATATCCGGCAAGGGCACCAATCGCGGCACCAGGAAGAACTTCCTCGGCTTTGATGGTGCGATCGCCAGTGACACCAGCAATTCCGGCAGCGGCTCCGGCACCGACCACCGTACCAGCAATAATCCTGCCAACGTTCGCGCCTTTGGTGACAGTTTCCGTTTTGGTAATTACCTCTGAGTTGGCGCTTACTGGCAACCGCGTTCCGTTGGGCAGCACAAATTCGCTGGCTACAAATTGAGCCCCACTCTGCACAATTTGCAGTTGCCCAACCACATCAGTTCCCGCTGGAATCAGTACTTCGCCCTGCGCTGTGACGACGTTCTGGGCCACTTTCAGCGTTACCGGCGTTGGATTTGGTTCTTCTTTCGACAGCAAAATTTTATCTGCTCGCTCATAGCGCACAGGAATCGTCGTTCCGGCTGGAATTTTGACTCCCTGCGGTACGGCCCCTACAACGTACGGCGAATTGATTGCTGGGGCTTGACCAGCGCTAACTAACGCCTGGTAAACAAATGCCGCCACTTCAGCCCGAGTGGCTGTTTGATTTGGGTTGAGTGCTTTGACATCGGGGTAATTGACGACAATCTGCTTTTGGGTAGCAGCGGCAATGCTTGGGCGAGCGTAGTCGGGAACGTTGGCAGCATCGCTATAAACAGCCAGGATGCTGTCTACTGAACCGTTAGCTGTATAACTTAAGCCGTTGGCCAGCGATACCAGTACTTGAGCACGGGGAATGTTTTCGCTCGGTCTGAAAGTATTGCCAGGGTAGCCTGCCAGAAAACCAGTGGTATAGGCCGCCTGAATGGCATCTGCTGCCCAGAAGCCGGCTGGAATGTCTGTGAACTGAACCGGATTGCGAATGGGCGTTTTATTAAATGCTTTACGAATAATGGCCGCGAACTGTGCCCGTGTGACAGGTTCTTCTGGCCGAAAAGAGCCATCGGGGAAGCCTGCAATAATCCCTCGACTGACAAGTCCTTGAATAAAGCCGCTCGCCCAATAGCTAGAGGGCACATCAGGAAAGGTTGCCTGGGCAAGGACGGGTGCGGACATCACCACGGGTGCAACGGTTCCCGTTGTCATACCGAGAGCAACCAGTACGGCCGTCCCAGATTTCCACGCATTGACATAAGACATGGGAAACATCTCCAGAGATACATCGACGATTCGTTAGTTTTATAGACCTTGAAGGAGATTAAAGGTTCCAAATAGTAAAATTTGGGCCAAAAGACTGATTTTTATCTTAATTTTCACAGCTCTTAAAGGTATGCTTCAGATTTTTTCCTTCTCCACTATTTTGTAATTTGGACGACGCCTGTTTTGAGCGCTAAGTTGCTCCCAAGCGCGAGGCGAAAATTTCGCACCTGGTTGACCGTGATGATACCTGTTCAATTCAGAAATGCACGCATATCTCTTCAGAATGCTTTCCGTTTGGTCTGCTGCGTTCCAGTTGTTAGGTTTCCGGTACGATGGCTTAAATTCTTCCTTATAAAAACGATCGTACCGCTGGTTTTAGCCGGAATATTGAGACTGAGGATCGGTTGACAATACCCGCAGTGGCGAGGGCAAGCGATGATTCTGGACGCAGATGACCTACAGACAATCCGAGAATGCTGCCGAGATGATGCGGCATTTGAGCGGCTTCAGAGCATCCTGGCTGCGCGTCAGCAAGTCACCGGGCAACCAAACCTAGAGCAACGACGCGATCGCTACGAAGCCATTTTGAAGGCGCTGCCCGATCGCGTGTTTCTCAACAACCGCAACGGTGATAGTTTGGATTTTAAGGGCACGCCAGAAGACGTTGAGCATGGCTTTAGCCGCGAAACGATCGTGGGCACTAATTTGCGTCAGTTTCTTCCCCCGGATTTGGCCCAGGATGTTTTGGATGCAATCGGGCGAACGTTGGACTCAGGCGTGCTACAAACCCTGGAGTACCAACTGCCCAATGTGTGGGAACCGGAGACGGGCGAACTCCGAGATTATGAAGTGCGCCTGGTTGTCAGCGGCAACGACGAAGTGTTGGCGATCGAGCGTGACATTACTGAACGCAAGCGCATCGAAAAAGCCCTCCGTGAGCGAGAGTATCGTTATCGATCGCTCTACAACAACACGCCGGTCATGCTGCACTCGATCGACAGCCACGGTTGTCTGATTAGCGTCAGTGACTACTGGTTATCCTCCCTGGGGTATACCCGCAGCGAAGTTCTGGGTCGCAAATCGGTAGAGTTTATGACTCCGGCTTCACGCCACTACGCCGAAACGGTGGTATTGCCAGACTATTTCAAAACCGGCGTGTGTGCTGATGTCCCCTACCAATTCGTCAGAAAAAATGGCGAAATCAGGGATGTTTTGCTCTCCGCGATCGCCGAACGTGACACTGACGGCTCCATTATTCGCTCCTTAGCGGTACTAACAGACATCACAGAGCGCAAGCGGGCAGAACAGGCCAGCGATCGCGAACGTCGTCTATTCACCAGTGGCCCCGTCACGGTCTTTCGCTGGACGGCGGCTGAGAACTGGCCGGTAGAATACGTCTCTGCTAACGTCAGCCAGTTTGGCTACCAGCCACAAGATTTTATGAGTGGCAGGATTAACTATGGTGATATTGTTCACCCCGATGACCTTGCCAGAGTTGCTGCCGAAGTGAAATCCTGCATTGACGCCGGTCTACCGGCGATTGAGCAAGACTATCGGATTATTCGCGCCGATGGCGAAGTTCGCTGGATTTATGACCTCTGTGGCATTGTGCGTGACGACCACGGCAATGTTACTCACTACGAAGGCTATATTCTCGACATGGCGGACCGCAAGCGGGCCGAACAAGCGCTGCGCGAGTCCGAAGAAAAATTTTCAACTGTATTCCACTGCAGCCCAACCGCAATGGCGCTTACAACCTTACAGCCATCGTCTCCAGCTTACATCGTCGATGTCAACGATAGCTTTTTGCAAATCACCGGCTATGAGCGAAATGACGTCATTGGATTAACAACCGCTGATCTAAATCTATGGGCTGACTTGTCAACGCGGACTGAGATGCTGCGCATCCTGCAAGAATCGGGATCGGTGCAAAATCTTGAGATGAGATTTCGGCGTAAGTCAGGGGAAATTGGCGTTGCCCTACTCTCGGCGGAGATTATCCAGCTCAAGGGTGAACCATGCTTGCTTACCGTTACGTTTGATATTACCGATCGCAAGCGCACTGAAGACGCTTTACAGGTCAGTGAAGCGCGCAATCTCGCGTTTTTGAATGCCATCCCTGACATGATGTTTCGCATTCATCGCAATGGTACCTATCTCGATTGCAAGGCTGAGCAAGAGAGTGATTTTGTAATACCGTCCGATGGCATGATTGGCAAAACAGTTGCGGATGTGCTGCCACCCGACGTTGCTCAACAGCGGATGGAATACATTGAACGTACGCTGGCGACGGGAGAAATCCAGATTTTTGAGTATCAGTTGCTGAATCAGGGTGAGCCACGCGACTACGAAGCCCGTCTTGTTGTGAGTGGCAAAGATGAAGTGCTGGCAATTGTCCGCGATATCACTCAGCATAAACGCGCGGCAGCCCAGATCCAGGCCAATGCCGATCGCGATCGACTGCTGGGGCTGATTGCTCTCCGCATTCGGCGATCATTGAACCTTGATCAAATCCTGATGACAACAGTGGCCGAAGTGAGGCAGTTTCTCAATGCCGATCGCGTATTTATTGGGCAAATTGATTCTAACTGGCAGGGCAAAGTCGTTGCTGAGTCTGCCGCCCCTGACTGGGGGTCGATTCTTGCCTGGATTGCCGATGACATCTACCTGCGTGAAATTCGAGCGCTGTTCGCGCAAGGACAGGGTCAGGCGATCGACGATACCAGTACGGCAGCCGTATCACCCCTACTGGCGGATTACTACCAGCGTTGCCACATCAAGGCCAGTCTGGGTGTGCCAATCATGGTGGGCGACGAATTTTTTGGCGTTCTGATCGCCAACCAGTGCTCTAGTTCTCGTCATTGGACAAAATTTGAGGTTCAGCTATTGGCACAACTGGCGGTTCAGGTTGCGATTGCGATCCAGCAGGCGGAACTCTATCAACAGGTGCAGGCTCTGGCCAACAGTCTCGAACAGCAAGTGCAGGAACGCACTGCCCAACTGCAACACAACATGCAGTCACTCCAGGAATTGAGCCAAATCAAGGATGATTTTCTGAATGCCGTCTCTCACGACCTCCGAACGCCGGTCATGGGTATGATGATGGTGCTGAAAAATTTGCAGAATAAATCAGGTGAACGTGTTGTCATTTCACGCTCTATTCTGGAACGTATGGTGCAAAGCTGCGATCGTCAGCTCAGCATGATTAATTCGCTACTCGAAGCTCACTCCAGCGAAGCGCGAGGTGTGAACTTGCACTGTGAACGGTTGAATTTGGGGAAGCTGGTACACACGATCACAGAGGACTTAGACCCCCTTATTGCTGAAGACCGAGCTACCTTAGCAAATCAAATCCCCCTCGAATTGCCACCTGTCATGGCGGATGCCGGCCTTATCCGACGCGTGTTTGAAAACCTGCTGACCAATGCGCTCAAACATAATCCGCCAGGATTGCACCTGACGCTCCAAGCCATGATCATCGATGACCTAATTCGCTGTACCGTTCAAGATGATGGGATTGGTATGACTCAGGCTGAGTGCGATTCCCTATTCGAGCGCTACGCTCGCGGTACACGCACACGACGCTCAACAGGGATCGGTCTTGGACTCTTCCTTTGTCGCCAAATTATCACTGCACACGGTGGACAAATTGGCGTCATCAGCACCCCCGGTGCAGGGGCTACATTTTGGTTTACACTGCCGCTGGCCCACTAGCGCCAGCAACTCTAAACAGCGCACTGATCCATTTCCAGCGGGTCTATTGCCAGATGTTGCAGTGGTGCCGTCAAATTAAGTAAGACAATGAAGCCCTGACCGTCTAGTATGACGACTGTCTCGGACTAAATTCAGCGCAGCGGCATCGTGAGTATGTACGGGTAATCGCTAGCCCGATGAAATGAACGCGGTTGCAAATAGGCCGCTACGCTCCAATTGCTCCCTTCAAGATCACTTGAACGATCGCCTGCACCCGAATTGTCAACAGCCTGGGCACTGTAACGTGCTGCTACCCACTCCAACCCTCCTCTCACTTAGCGGAGCCTTCTATGAAAGTCCTGGTGTTAAATGCGGGATCAAGCAGTCAGAAGAGCTGCTTGTATGAACTCACAGGCGACGTGCTGACGCAACAACCGCCCCCCCCACTCTGGGAAGCCCATGTTGATTGGACACACCGTCAAGGATGCGCAGAGATTAAAGTCGAAACGTCCTCCAGCGCGGTGCTAAAGGAGGAGATTCAGACGGACGATCGCCGCACCATCATCGGCCACATACTTGAAACCCTATGGCAGGGGGAAACGAAAGTCATTGAGCAGCTTTCGGAGATCGATGTGATTGGGCATCGGGTTGTGCATGGTGGCAGAGATTACCTTACAAGCACTCACATTACCAGCGATGTCAAAGCCACGATCGCGCGGTTAGCCGTCCTCGCACCAACGCATAACCCTGCCAACCTGGAAGGAATTGAAGCGATCGAGAACATGCTGCCTTCTAAACCTCAGATCGCTGTTTTTGACACGGCCTTCCATGCTCATATGCCAGCCGCCGCCGCTACTTATCCCGGCCCATACGAATGGTTCGAGAACGGAATCCAGCGCTACGGATTCCACGGCATCAGCCACCAGTACTGCACTCAACGCACAGCCCAAATTTTGGGCAAGGATGCCACTGAGCTAAAGCTGATCATCTGCCATTTAGGGAATGGATGCTCACTGTCAGCCGTTGATCAAGGAAGGAGTATTGATACCACGATGGGCTTTACACCATTGGATGGACTGATGATGGGGAGCCGCTCCGGTGCCGTTGACCCTGGAATTTTGATTTACTTGATGCGGCAAGAGGGCTATACCCCTGACCAACTGAATCAATTGTTGAATCAGCAGTCGGGACTGAAAGGGATCTCGGGCTTATCGGCTGATGTGCGTCAGGTTCTCGACGCGATCGCGGCTGGCAATGAGCGCGCAAAGTTAGCGCTGGACATTTATATTCATCGCCTCCGCTCTTACATTGGGGCCATGCTCGCTAGCTTGAGGGGGTTGGACGCCTTGGTGTTCACGGCGGGTGTTGGTGAAAATGCAGCGGTAGTTCGAGCGGCTGCTTGTGAGGCGTTCGAGTTCCTTGGATGGCAGTTAGACTCAGCCAAGAACCAACGGTCACCTGTGGATCAAGACATTGCAACCGCCGACTCTGCCGTGCGAATTGTGATTGTGCATACGCAGGAAGACTGGGCGATCGCTCAAGAATGTTGGCGCTTGACAGCTAAAACTACATCCAGATAAGAGAATTGTCGGGCAGAATCCGCTGGCAGGGTTAGGACAGCGGCTCAAATTTGTCTCGCTTGAGTTCTGTTGATCAGGTCGGCAAAGCGCTTAGTCTTCTCCGCCTGCCATGAGCTTTTGCAGAGACTCCAGCCCCTTTTTCACTCGACGTGAGACTGTCACCGCACTAATACCCAGCCGATCAGCTGTCTCTTTCTGGGTCAGGTCGTGGAGAAACACAAATTCTAGAATTTCGCGCGTGCGATTCTCTAGCTGGATGAGTGACTGCTGCAGCCGAATCCTGTCCTCCTGCGCCAGTTGAAAGCTCCGATAACGTGTATCAGGCATCAATTCCCCTAGTGAGGACGAACCTTCCTCTTCATCCCGAATCGGTGCATCAAGGCTGAGCAGTGCTCGATTACGGCACGCTAACTTAATTTCCTGCCACTCACTCAGACTAATCTCGATCGCGGTCGCAATCTCCAAATCGGTTGGTTGACGATTCAGCGTTACTTGTAAATCACGAACGGCTAGCGCGGCCTGTCGTTGAAGTGCCTGCCATCGTCTGGGGATACGTACAGAAGGGCTTTTGTCGCGCAGGTAATGTTGAATTTCGCCACGAATATAGGGAATTGCAAATGAACTAAAGGCATGCCCCTTAGTCATATCAAACCGTTCGATTGCCCGGATCAATCCAATCGATCCAACCTGAAGTAAATCCTCGTAACTTTCGGTGCATTGGTTGATCCAATGATGTGCTTCCTTTCTGACCAATCCAAAATTAAGTTCAACCAATTGATTCCGAACGTGAAGGCAGGGCGATTGCTGATAGGTTCGCAGAAGCTGCAAACTTTCGCTTTTCAATTCACAGTTAGCTGTCGTAAGCATGACGAATTTCAGTCGGTAGAGGCAAGTGACACCAGGGCAATTCAAATTCAGTCTTGTTCGATGCTCAACAGGACACACTGATAGAGACCGTAAACACTAGAAGAACGTATTCTTCTCGCGACTGGCAACCCGGCTAGAAAGACTGTCGCCGTGGGCTGAGCCAAGAACCGATAACCGCTTCATTAAACTCAGACACCTTGATTGAGTCAAGTATTGCGCCAGGGCTTTCTGCTGCTGCAAATCAAACTTATTCGTTCTGACTGGTCAATAACAACGACATTTTTACTGATTTGATTTCTGCTTTAACTCCATGCACGACGCTAGTTTCCATGATGGTAGAAGATCCTCTAGGACAAATTCTTGACGTTAATATTGGCGACCTCTAAAGACACAAAGATGTCATCGTTGATTCTACCGAAACCAAATCTTTTGAAATTAACAAGTGATTGATAAATGAAGTTTCTCATCCGTGGGTTTGACTAGGTTTTGCTCCTTGGGATTGAATCAATAAGATATAAGTCACCGAGTCTAAAGTGATGCCGTCTGATCAGTCGTATATGTTGTATGTACGTAGAACGATTCAACTTGGCCCCGGGCAACACCCAAAAAGTATTGCCGTTAACCCTGGAGTTTCGACGAGCGGTGCATGATGCGCTTATCTCGTAAAGGGTGTCTATCGGCTCACTGACTGCGAGCCATAAAGCGGATTAATTTTGAAGTTCAAATTCTAAACTATTAGGCTCCCTCAATACAACAAGGGGACTGTTGAGCAAAGGTTAAGAAGTAGTGGGGCTGTAGGACTTGCCCTCAAGAACAAAAAAGGGGCCTTGCGCCCCTTTAGCAAATTGTGCTGCTTGTCTAACAGTTCATAGACAAGGATTCCAGGAAACCGCTTATTCCTGACAGCGTTCTTAGTAGTGAAAGCTACAGGTTAGACACGTGCACAGCTTAGGCAGCGGCAGCTTCGACGCGAGCGTAAAAAAGCCCACGAATCTTTACATCGCTAGCTTTCTTAGAACCCATGTCTGTCTCGGAGGGTTGCTCACTTTCAAACGTTCCGGCAATTTCGCCCGTCGCATTGTCAACCTTGGCAATCTGAAGCGAAATTCTGCCCTTATCGAATTGGAAACGCTTGGTGTTTTCTTTGGCTAACTCTTCGCTATCCGCCTGAGCTGGCAGCGCGACCGCGTTATCATAACCAGCGGTTAAACCACGCCCTTTGGGATCAAGAAAGTTAGAAGTCCGGTAAGAGGGTACGTTGAATGTTCCTTCAAAGTCTGTCGATGTGCTGATACTGGTCAGGCCAGGCTGGGTTTGAGCAACCAGGCTCTTAACCGTAAACAGAAATGGAACGCGCTCCCCACCGGGTAACTGGACAGTAATCGGCTGGAAATCGATACCATCTTGCTCAACAAACGTTAGGCTACCGTCAGGATTGACTTTTAGCTGCCCTTCAACGGATTCGATCGTGGATGTATAGCGAGTCATGAGCTTGGCAGGGACAAACTCGGCTTTCTGACGCTTGTTAGCAGATTCTTCCTTGATTAAAAAGCTGGTTGGCTGTAGGCAAAGATTCGTCAGCACGTAGGATTTGCCCGAGTCGATCGGAATCGATCCGCGTGACGTTCCTTCTAGTTGGGGACAGTTATTTGCCAGACCTGTACCCCGGATTTGGTCGTAGGTTAAAGCTTCTTTAGCAAAGGCTGGGGTCGCGGAAAAAGCAGTCAATAAACTGAAGCAAGATGCCAGCAGTGCAACGATTAGAGCGCGGTACCTCATGAAAACCTCAATAGTCGATGTAGTATTTTTTGCCAGTGCAATCCAGAGCCGGGCTGCGATGTTCTTGGTTGGATTGACGGAAGTTAGAAGTTGCCGCTTCAGCAGGTGTGATAGTCGGCAAATACTCCGCAAATCTGCCTAGACGTTGAGCATCAGGGTAGATTCAATCCTCGAAGAGACACGTTGAACCACGTCTACACTTGACTAAATTCTTGTGTTCCCGGAATGATTTAACAAAGGTTTCATAGAGCATTTTACACGTCAATGTAGCCTTTCCCCTGCCCAATACAACAAATTGGCGTGCAGTGCTTGGGAGCTGGGGTATTGGTGAGCTTGAGATGGGTGATCGCGATCGAACGCTTTGACCTGGCCTGGTGTTCAAGTGTACTGACAGTGTTACGCATTGCTGTGGTCGGGTTTAGCACCAGCGATGACGTGCAGGGACCTGTCATTTAAACAACTTGTGGTTGTGACAGTCTGCGTTAAGCTCTAGACTCTTGGCTAGATGGATACAGTTCACAGGAATTAAGTTTAATGAGCGACAGCAAGTGTACGGATACAGACCGGCTTGAACCGAACCTGCAATACATTGCTGACGCTGTTCGAACGCTTGCCTCCCGTTCCGAGAATGATTCGCTGGCGTTGCTAGCGCTCCTGAGGATGCTGGAAGGGTTACATCAAGAGATCCGCGATAACCTCTTTCAGGCATCTTTGCCGGATAATCGGCGGGCTTTATACAGTTTATTGAAGGATATTGAAGCGTCGGGTGGTTGGCCTTACATCCATCGCATGAAGCTGCGATCGTTACTGGTGAATTTTCAGGACACAACTACTGATACTGATCGATCGGCTCGGCTGTTCAATCTCACGCCGCCCACTGTAGACGATGCGATCGATTAGGCGTTCACTGCTGCATCTCATAAATAAAGCGCCAGAATCGTATCCTCTGGCGCTTTTGTGCAAATGAAACTGAACTGAAGCATTCAGGAGTCTTTATTGGCCTGCCTGCTCGCGGTCTGGATGTAGAGGATCAGCAGAAAGACTGCTGGAACCAGCACAAATAGGATACTTGCGATAAACCCCAGATCGTTGACTTGCATAAATTTTGCCTACTAAATGACCTACCGTCGACGATCTTTAGAATACCACCGTGCGATATTTCCTTCCATGATCATCAGAGGAGTTCCTATAGATTCCATCTCTAGCATTATTCCGCTTGCAGCAAGGCTCCTGACAAGATGGGCGATCGTTCGGCCCTATTTAGCTGATGGTTTTGTCTTGACTGTAACCGGACCGTGTACAAGCGTCTGACACGCCAGCCGATAGGTGTCTGGTTTTTGCTTTAATTTGCGCTTTTCGGTTTCAGTGCGGGGGGAGAGGTTTTCTGTTCCCTCCACGATTTCGACGATACATGTACCACATTGCCCGTAACCGTTGCAGTTGGTCATTTTGCCGACAAACGTATAGATATCGATCCGGTTTTCGAGGGCTTTAAGTCTCAGGTTTGCGCCATCTGCGACAACGACTTCCCGGTTTTCCTTCAAAAATTTGATGGTAGTCATTTTCAGATTATGTCTTAGGTTAAGTCGCTTTGCTCAGCAGCGCTGCGGTTCTTACTGAGGCACTGACTTGCGTTTCGTTGAATTCGTGCATCAGTGCGAGCAAGAGGCTGCTCCAATTGTTTATATATCCAAACATTACGTTGCACAAGTTTACAAAACTCGTCTTATTGCTCTAATGCTTTGAGTAATAGTCATTTTGCTTGCAATCAGTACTTGCACTGGTTACACTTCTTTATACACTTTCATTTTGATGAACATAACTTTCAAGCAGCTAGTTGGGCTTTACCAAGTAGCTTCACATGGGAGCCAGATTGAGGAGTGCAAGGTTGAAGTAGCCAGAGACCTGGTACATTTATCAATGTCCGGCACTTTAATAAAATGCTTAGGAAAGCGTTGAACTAGAGCTATTCAAAGGAGGAGCGTAGTCAATGGGACTACCCTGGTACCGAGTACATACTGTCCTCATTAATGATCCTGGACGGTTAATTGCGACACACCTGATGCACACTGCACTGGTAGCAGGGTGGGCAGGTTCAATGACATTGTACGAGCTGGCGATCTTTGATCCAAGTGATCCGGTTCTAAATCCGATGTGGCGTCAAGGCATGTTTGTATTGCCCTTTTTGGCTCGCCTCGGCGTGACAGGATCCTGGAGCGGTTGGAGTATCACCGGTGAAACTGGTGTTAATCCAGGCTTCTGGTCTTTTGAGGGCGTTGCGGCTGCTCACATCATCCTCTCTGGATTGTTGTTCCTGGCGGCCTGCTGGCACTGGGTTTATTGGGACCTGGAGCTTTTTAGAGATCCTCGCACGGGCGAACCAGCCCTGGATCTGCCCAAAATGTTTGGTATTCACTTATTCTTATCCGGGCTGCTCTGCTTCGGATTTGGAGCGTTCCATCTGACAGGATTGTTTGGTCCTGGTTTCTGGGTGTCTGATCCGTATGGATTGACTGGCAGCGTTCAACCTGTGGCACCTGAATGGGGGCCAGCCGGGTTCAACCCCTTCAACCCAGGAGGTGTTGTCGCGCATCACATTGCAGCCGGAATTGTTGGCATTATTGCTGGTCTTTTCCACCTGAGTGTGCGCCCACCGGAACGCCTGTATAAGGCTTTGCGGATGGGGAACATTGAGACGGTTTTGTCTAGCAGCATCGCGGCGGTATTCTTTGCGGCCTTTGTTGTCGCTGGGACGATGTGGTTCGGTAGTGCGACGACGCCGATCGAGTTGTTTGGTCCAACCCGTTATCAATGGGATGGCAGTTACTTTAAGCAGGAAATTGAGCGTCGTGTCCAGGCGAATGTCGCTGGTGGTGCTAGTCTTTCTGAGGCCTACTCAGCAATTCCTGAAAAGCTTGCCTTCTATGACTACGTGGGTAACAGCCCCGCAAAGGGCGGTTTGTTCCGTACCGGGCAAATGAACAAGGGTGATGGGATTGCTCAGACCTGGTTAGGGCATCCAATTTTCAAGGATGGCGAAGGACGTGAACTTTCAGTTCGTCGTCTGCCCAACTTTTTTGAAAACTTCCCTGTTGTTCTAACAGATAAGGATGGCATTGTCCGAGCCGATATTCCATTCCGTAAGGCTGAGTCAAAGTACAGCTTTGAACAGAATGGGGTCACGGTCAGCTTCTATGGCGGTGAACTGAATGGTAAGACGTTCAAAGATCCGGCATTGGTGAAGCGCTATGCACGGGCAGCACAGTTGGGAGAGCCGTTTGAGTTCGATCGTGAAACGTTGAATTCTGATGGTGTGTTCCGTACCAGTCCGAGAGGTTGGTTTACCTTCGGGCACGCTGTATTTGCACTACTGTTCTTCTTTGGGCACATTTGGCACGGTACCCGTACCATCTTTAGGGATGTGTTTGCTGGTGTTGATCCAGACCTGTCTGAAGAGCAAGTCGAATGGGGCTTCTTCCAGAAGGTGGGTGATAAAACGACTCGTCGTAAGGAAGCTGTCTAAGCTCCTTTGCTGAAGTGCTGGAGAGGGGCTGACAATATTCTTCCTGGTCGTTAACGTCGTTAGTGATTGGTAAGAGGTTTGTAGCCCCTCTTATGCTTTGCCAGATTCGTTCACATTGAAAACAGAGTCAGGAATTTGCTATGGAAAGCGTTGCTTACATCTTGATCCTCACGTTAGCTATTGGTGTGCTCTTTTTTGCGATCGCCTTCCGTGAGCCGCCTCGTATTGGTAAGTAGGTTGATTAATCCGGTTGATTAATCAGCGATCGCAAGCGAGGCCGACCAGCAAGCGATTTTAGTGATTAATTGCTTCATGAATAAGCGGCATTAGAACAGTTGGAGCGCACATTATCTGGTTGAGTTATCGAGTCTTTGCCGCGTGTGAAGACCACGAAACGGTCGGCTCTACCAGGTGTCAAAGGGTTTAACCACAGTCTAGAGATAGATGCGTGACCTGCTCCAGCGATCGCCGTTGATTTTGAGAGAACCCTTGTTTACAGTTCTTGACATTATGCGACTGCCTGTATTGAAGTGCGGCGGTATTCGTGGAGCAATTTCTTTGGCCAATCGGACGCGAGTCATGTGATTTAAGGGCTCCTGTGCGTCACTATCTTTAAATGTCTTGTCAGCAGCAGTCTACGGAGTGTATCTGACCCATTGAGCTTTACCGTCCGTGTTGCCCAACCGAGAGATGTGGCGGACCTCGTCGATGTTTTGTCCAACAGCTTTCATCCGCGTGTTGGGCCGATGCGCCTGTTGCTGCCGCTTTTGCGGATGGGGGTATATGAGGATTTGCGCTATCGCTTACGCTCTTCTCAGTTGTCAGAATATATCTGTCTCGTAGCGATCGCGACCGCTCCCGAAGAAACCGTCAACCACTCAACCTTGGTTGGAACCGTAGAAGTCACGCTTCGTTCCAACAGCCCGTTTCAGCTCCGTAGCCTCCCTTACCCCTATCTCTCTAATTTGGCCGTACGTACAGAAGCGCGTCGGCAAGGGGTAGCCCAGCGATTGCTGACCGCCTGTGAGCGCATGGCTTCAGAGCGAGGGTTTCACGAGCTTTATCTCCATGTCCTTGAAAATAATCACGCTGCGATGCAGCTCTATTTCAAGGCTGGCTATGAGTTGCGACAAGCAGACACGTTTTGGTGGTGTTGCCTGTTTAACCAGCCTCGAAAGCTGCTCCTTTATAAGCGTTTGGCTTTTCCACATCCGAGCAATTGACCGTGGCTTGCTGTCGTTCGGCTAGACCAGCAAGGGCTTGAACCCGTGCTTGAGCGAAACTTCGCCGATCTGATCCATCTTCTCGACGGTGATGCGGTTGCGGCCCCAGGAGAAGTTCGTATGCCACTTTTCAAATTCCAGCAGCATTGACTCCGCAAAGCAGGCAAAGAGCTGACGGGCGGGGATGTCCATATTGACAATTTTCATGATGCGCCAGTCAATATCGAGCGAGTGCTCTACAATGCCGCCGTTGAGAACGTGAACCCCTGGCTGCTGAATCTTCGTGGCCAGATTTTTGGGATAACCGCCATCAATCAGCAAGCAGGGCTGCTTCAACGTTGCCGAGTCAATCTCAACGCCCTTAGGCATGCTGGCGACCCAAACAATGATGTCTGCTTGCGGCAACGCTTCTGGTAGGTCCATAATCTTACCGCGGCCAAGCTCCTCTTGCAGGGCTTGCAGACGCTCCTGGTTACGCGCTATGAGTAACAGTTCGGCAATATCGGTGCGGGCGTTAAGCCAGCGGCAGACGGCGCTACCAATGTCACCGGTTGCACCGCAGACAGCAACCGTTGCCGTTGAGAGATTGATGCCTAACGCCTGTGATGCTTGCTCAACCTGGCGACAAATGATGTAAGCTGTGTGCGTGTTGCCAGTTGTAAATCGCTCAAACTCCAGCATGACGTTGCGAACCTGCCGGATTTGTTGCAAGTTGAAGTTTTCAAAGATGATAGACGAGAAACCACCGAGCGCTGTAATGTTGATGCCGTGCTTTTGTGCGTGCGCCATCGCGTTGATGACTTTTCGAGTTGCAGCTTTAATCCGACGGGCTGCCAGCATTTCGGGAAGAAAGCATGATTCAACATATCTGCCTTCGATCGTTTGACCCGTAACGCTTGTGACTCGAATGGTATCGACAATTTGAGGCGGCGCACTACACCAAAAATCTAACCCCTGATCGGCGTATTCAGGATAACCCAACTCTTCAGCAACGGCTTGGGCGTGTTCTAGGCTTGTAAGATGACCAATTAAACCAAACATGGACGACTCTGCAAATTTAGAAATGCTGACGAAAAACGGATGCTAAGACGAGCAAACTTCAAAGGGCACTGTGAGATAGTGCCCAAAGTTACCAATACACACTCAACTCGGCGAACGATAGTCGGAACTAATGGAACTCATTGTGTGATTAGTTACCGATTGTATGGGTTGCTGCAGGGGTAGACAGAACATATGCTCCGGACTTTGGTTGAGCGACACGATGCTGGTTTGCCAGACCATGAGTGTCCGGCACGGTTCCCAAACTGATCGCGCGCTCAAGAGCGCATTGCTGCAGAAATTGACGTTGCCAAGTTGAATCTGAGTGTTAGGCGGCTGAAAGCCCAAGGGCAGACATCCGCATAATTTCGCGGGTGCTAAAGCCAATGTTCTCCAGGGCTTCGCCGTACTGAATCATGAAATCTTCAACCAGGGACTCTTTCTCCATCCCCAACACTTGCGCGTCAGCTTCCACCTGATTGAGCATTTGCCAAACAAGCGGCAGATTTTGACGATTAGCGGTTTCTAACTCGGCTTTGGATGTCTCAAAATTGGCTTTCAACCATTCCTCACCAAAGTTGAGGTGGCTGTATTCATCTTTAACGACACCCTCAGTAATTTTGCGAGCAAAGTCATCCGCGACAGGAATGTAAATGTTGTACGCGGCGATCGCAAAACATTCAATAATGAGTGCCTGAATTAATAAACAGGCCACGATGTTGTTCGCAGCAGCGGCGACTTGAAAATTTTCGTGTAGCTTGGAGAAAAACTGACGCGCAAACTCCATGTCGGGAGTTACTTTGAGGTTCCGTCCACAAGCCTCAAAGCCCTTCTTATGGCGATTCTCCATTTTTGCTAGGCTGAGCAATTGGTCTTTGTGATCGGGAAGTAATTCAGCCAGATGAATATAGTTTTCGTTGGCTTCTTGCTCACCTTCAATTACGATCGCATTGATCCGACTGTAGGCATCTTTGTAAGATTCACTGTAGAAATCGATTGCTGGACTAGCCTCAAGCTGCGGCATAGGTCTATTGTCTCCTCAAGAATGCTGCCGATACTCACTCGGCGTTGGGACGATGTAGAAAGAATTTGGTACAACGCAACGAAAGTTAAAAAATCGTGCTTGTATCACTTTAGCTCTTTCCTGTGGGGGATCGACCAATTCAATGAAGATTCAGTTTTGATTCAGGAGAACGATATACCGAAAGTCCTTGTCACCCTGCTTTCCTCAGTCTGGTGGTAGCGATCGACACCAATTAAACTGGAGAACCCGTCGGTATTAGCCGTTATGATTGGCACCGCGATAGTTGTTAATTGCTGCTAAAAATGCATTCCGATTTGTCAGATCACACCACCTTTGCTTCAAAAACCGGGAGACTAATTGCGTCAATGCGGGCGATGCTGTTGGTTGCCGGTGCTGGTTTGGTGCTGTTGCCATTGGGCATTGTGGTGGGGATGTCGTTGTTGCCTGCTGGTACATTGGCCCATCCAGTCTTGTCTACGTGGTCCTGGCAAAACTACCGTCAGGCATGGCTTCAAGGACATTTTTTGTTGGCGTTTGCCAATTCTACTCTCGTGGCCTTGGCGGTGACAGGCGGGCAGATGGCAACGGCTGCGCTGGCGGGATATGCATTAGCGCGGCTAAACTTTCGCGGCAGACGGGCAATTTTGCTCATTGTGCTGGCAACGCTGGTAATTCCATTTCAAATGCTGGTGATTCCGATTTTTCTGGTGTTGAAGTGGGGGCATTTGATTAACACGTATGGCGCGTTGATTTTGCCGACGATCGCCAACGGCTTCGGCATTTTTTTGTTGAGACAATATTTTCAAACGATTCCAGTTGAGCTGGAGGAAGCCGCCGCGATCGATGGTGCAAACCGATGGCAAATTCTCTGGCGCATTATGCTTCCACTGGCACGTCCGGCGTTAGTGACCCTGTTTCTATTTACTTTCATCGGCGAGTGGAACGACTTGTTTAAACCCCTGGTGTTTACCACGCGCCCCGAACTGCGTACGGTTCAGTTAGCCCTGGCGGAATTTCAAGAGCAATTTACCAACAACTGGTCTTTGTTAATGGCAGCCGTTGTAATTGCAACCATTCCAGTCGTGTTGCTCTTTTTGCTCGGTCAACGTCAATTTATTCGTGGGATCGCCACTACAGGCATCAAGAACTAGACTGGAGCTTGGTTGTCACCCACGATCGCAGCAGTTCATTCACTTGATCGGGGATCTCGTCGTGGGGACAGTGTCCGGCCCGCAAATAGTATTCCGTGAGCTGGGGATGGTAATGGCGAAACTTTGCTCCCCGTTCTCTGGCATTAATCCAGGGATCGGCTTCGCCCCAAAGCGTGAGTAATGGACGGGGTAATTGCCCCAGCAAAACGTCTACCTTTTCGCCCTGGGGGGTACGAAACACAGAGGCAAACACCCCAGGTGCGCCGGGATCGCAGGACGGCTGATAAATTTCGTCTATAAGCTGATCCGTGACCGCCTGCTGATCGAGATACACCTTTTCCAGCGTTTTGCGAATAACCGATTTTTGGCGTACGTACTGAAACAGCAGGAAACTTGCCCAATCTTGACGAAATAAAGTCTGAACTACTTTGCCCATGACTTCGCGGACTGGGTCGGGCTTCGTTGTCCCTTGAATATCAGTGAACGGCCCTGCACTGTTGATGAGTACCAGTCCCGCGGCTGATTCGGGACGTTGCGAGGCGACGCAAAGAGCTGTGTATCCGCCCAATGAGTTGCCGACGAGCACAACTGGCTGCCCGATGACCTGTGTAATGAACTCGTGGAGCTGATCGCGCCAGAGATTGCCGCTGTACTGCCAGCCTGGTTTTGCCGATCGCCCAAAGCCCAGCAAGTCGATCGCCCAGACTTCAAAGTCATCACTTAACCCGGCGATCGTTTTGCGCCAGTGGTCTGTAGATGCGCCGAACCCATGAATTAGGAGTAGGGGTGGACGTTGCGCTTGCCGTGTCCCGGCTTTGACGTAATAAATCGGTTGCTGTTGCCATTGCCAATATTGACCTGGTTTTGGCAGCGAAATCGAAGGCGCTTGCATAGTTATGAGGAGCCAAATCACCTCTGGTATTTTAACGCGCCCACTTCCTGTTCTTCTGCGGCCATCTCATCCGCGATCCCATCCTGCACAAGGGAAGGCATCTTGCCGTTCTTCTGGATAAAGTTGTTGACCATTGCAAAAATGGCGTTGACTTTACGGGTACGCCAACTGTCGATGACGGCATTCACCTCAACGAGAGACAATCGCCGTTCCAGCGCTTCTCGTAAATAAGCCGCGTGTCTGGTTTCGTCGTTGGCAACGCTCAGAATGCCCTTTTTGAGATTGATACTGATGGGATCGTCCGGTAATGCATTTGCCATTCGCACAAAGTCCTTGCTGGCATCCAGTTCCAGAATGTAGGTGCTGGCCAAAAACACTACCCAGTCGATCGCCTCGGGCTTGAGGTCGGCTTGAGTGTAGCCTTCAAAGTACGCTTCAAAAAACGGGTTGCGTTTACGTGCTTCAGTGTTTGCTGCCGGTTGGGTTGGTCGGGGAGACGATTTGAAATCAATGACCTGTTTGTTTAATTGCTTGAGTCCATGGGCAAACACTTGACCGTGACGGCGCTCATCGTTCGCGTGTCGGGTCAGCCTTTCAGCCAGCCAGGTATCGCCTTCTGAGGCTGCGCGATCGCCCAGTGCCTCCAGGTAGGGAACGGAGCCAGACTCTGCCAATTGCAGGCTTGCCAGGGTGTTGGGGCGAGTCAGCGGATCGCGCATGTTGCGGGCGGTGATATAGGCTGCCGCCCCCGAGCCGGCCAGATGTAACACTTGTGTGAGAAAGTTCATAACGGTGAGAGAACGGACTTCTAGACGACATCCTAACGTTCTTTGTCAGAATAGATGGTGAACGCAATTCCGTTTTGAGTGGCAGCAGCAGCAGTCTTGTTGGTAGGCTTAACAGGGGAAATTTCAGGTAACGAAACACCAGTTACTTTTGGGGGTTGCGGTGCATTTGTTTAAAACCGTTGCCGGATTACGCTGTTATCTCAACCGATACCGCTCCGGTCAACCTCTTCTTGATCGTTCAGATGACATCGTTCCTGTCAGTACTGCCTCTGAAATTGGTCTGGTGCCGACGATGGGAGCGCTTCATATAGGGCACCTCAGCTTGATTCAAAGGGCGCGACGTGAGAATAAACTCGTCGTCGTTAGTATCTTCGTGAACCCACTCCAGTTTGGTCCTACCGAAGATTTTCAGCAGTATCCCCGGACACTGGAGCACGATCGCGCATTGTGTGAAGCCGCAGGGGTCGATGCAATTTTTGCGCCGAGTGCTGTAGAGATGGGCGTTGCGCGTGGGCAATTGAGTGTAGGGGACCAGACCACAGACGGTTCCCAATCACCAACTCAAGTCATTCCACCGGCAGCAATGATGTCTGTGCTGTGTGGGCGATCGCGCCTCGGACACTTTCAAGGGGTTGCGACGATTGTGACGAAGTTGCTTAACATTGTGCAGCCCCATCGTGCCTATTTTGGGCAAAAGGATGCGCAGCAGTTGGCGATTATCCGCCGTTTGGTGCAAGACCTGAATTTGCCCGTGACGATTATTGGTTGTCCGACGGTTCGTGAGTCCAGTGGGCTGGCGTTTAGCTCTCGCAATCAGTACTTGACCGCAGCGCAAAAAGAACAGGCGATTGCCCTTTACCGAGGGCTAAGTCAGGCAGAACGAATGTTTTGGAACGGGGAACGGGTAGCTGGGGTATTGTGTGGGGCCGTCTCAGCCGAATTAGAGCGTGAACCAGTGATTGTCCGCGAATATGTTGAGTTAGTTCATCCATTGACGTTGGAGCCGTTGGAAATGATTGAGGATGCAGGATTGTTGGCCGTTGCTGCTCGGGTGGGTTCGACACGCCTGATCGATAATTTGCTGTTGCACAGCCGCAAGCCAATTGTGGCAATTGACGGCCCCGCTGGCGCTGGAAAATCAACCGTTGCGCGTCAAGTCGCACAGGTACTCGATCTGCTGTATCTCGATACAGGGGCAATGTACCGCGCTCTGACGTGGTTGGTCTTGCAGTCTGGTATCGCCATTGATGATGAGCCCAGCATTGCAGAACTTGTGAGCCAGTGTGAAATTGCGATTAGCGGCGAACCAACCGCCATTAGCGTTTGCATTGATGGTCAGGACGTGACGCAAGCGATTCGCAGTCTGGAAGTGACCTCGAACGTGTCTGCGATCGCGGCACAGCCAACGGTGCGGAATGAGCTTGTGCGACAGCAGCGACGCTACGGCAGGAATGGTGGCATTGTGATCGATGGTCGTGATATTGGCACCTATGTTTTTCCCGATGCCGAACTCAAAATATTTCTCACGGCTTCGGTACAGGAGCGTGCTCGTCGTCGCCAGCAAGATCTGAAGCATCAAGGCAAGGAAACCATCAGTTTGGATGCGTTAGAGCAAGCGATTTATGAGCGCGATCGCAAAGATAGCACCCGTGCCCTGGCTCCCCTCCGTCAGGCAGAAGACGCGATTGAAATCCAAACGGACGCGCTCAGTATTGCTGAAGTGGTCGACCGCGTGATGCAGCTTTACCACGATCGCTGTGCGGTTCTAGCAACCAACGGCCAGCTAATTCAGGGTTGATTGGCAAGTGACGATCGCGGACATGAACCGCGATCGCGCCCGCAGAAGTACTAAACTACAAATCCTCTGGCTTCAGTCCTGTTCGCTTAGCAATGCGCGCCAGCATTTTGGGACCAATTTCCTGTCCATCATGAAAGGCAAAAACCACATTTTCCCAACCAGAGCGCGACAGGATTTTGTGCGAGCCGCCTGCTTTCCGTTCAACGCTCCAACCAATCCGTAACAAAGCCGCTAACACTTGCTTTGCCTTGGTCGATCTCCACTGACTCATGCTGCCAAAAACGCAACGTGATCAAGTTCTGTTGCGTTCTCACCCTGTTCAAGACGATCAGCCAGAACACGAAGTGCTAATGCTTTGACCCGCGCCATAGCGTCTTCACGACTCTGCCCATAAGCAAGGACGCCTGGTAAATCTACAACTTCAGCAATCCAGCGTCCATCGTCTTCTTGTTCCAACTCAATTGTTAGATTCATACACTTTTTTATTAATACGGCTACTTCACTTAAATAATAAATCTATGAAAGACTTGTAGCAACTTAATTTCACATGCTACAAAGAAACGTAGATGAAGAATAAGAAAGCGATTCAATTCACAAATGATATTTTTGTGGTTGAGAGCGGTGGCACAACTCAGATAATGTCTTTTCTTTCTCACAAATAGCAGACTGTTTTCGACTAATTCTCACTCAATATTTTTGCGTAAGATTTATCGCTATCTTTATTACGCCAAGTTGGTTTGATATGCTCTACAAGAGCTGGAAGATCTTCCTCTAGAGTCGATTTCCAAAGTCTTGGATTGTAATCATAAACTCTAAGCATACTATCTACATCAAATATTGGTTTTGTTCCTAAAGCTCTAATCAAAGCGACTGGTTTTTCTAAAGCTATTCTCCATCCCAATTCAAATAGGACGTTGGGATTATGTTCCGTCAGGTCTACTATCATCAAGTCAGCTTTGCTTAAATCACTGATTATTGTGCGTTGAATAATATCGCTGCCTGATTTTCTAGCTGTCTCGGCTTTAAAGCCAGCTTTTACTGCGGCAGGAACAATTAATTGAGTTAGTACTTCCCGAAAAAAATCTATTGGGTATTCTCCAGTTTTCTCGGAAAAAGGAAGAGCAACAAATGCAACTAAGGTCGTTTTTTCCTCTGGCTCTCCAAGAATAACAGCATTATCGGAAGCTTTTGGCTGGGTAGGAATTGTGGTTTTTGTTTTTCAATAGAAACGGGATTTGCTGCTACATCAACTGTATCTAATTCAGTCTTGCTAAATTTAGAAATGAACTTGAGATTAGATTGATATACTTGATAAAAATCATTATGGAAATCTTCGTTGAGACCGAAATCTGTTACGAGAGTATTCTTAAGGTATTTAATTTCTGGTAGGAGTCCGCCACTGTAGTAGTCGTGCACTCTCTTAAAGAGAAGAATATTGAATAATCCTTGTCTGTAGCCATTTTCCTCTTCCTCTTTTGATCTGGCGAACACTATATTTTGACCTGTTAAGGCGAGTGCAATTTTTTCGGCTTTTGAGTAACCCTCCGTAAAGCCGTAATCACGAGAGGATGCCGTCAAATAGTAGAAGGTATTACCTTTGCTGCTTAACTCTCAAGCTTTAGCTACATCGTCCGGATGCCACGGATTTCCACCATTAAACTCTCTAATGACCTGAGCAATTTTAATGGAGTCTTCCAAAGTGTTAATAGGAAAAGGGCGATTGCCTTTCGTTCTTTTTCTCTTTCTTCTTTCGCTAGAATCCTGCTGACTGTCGGAATCTTCTTGTTATTCTAAATCTTCATCTAGTGTTTCTTCTGAAGATTCCTCTTGCTGGCGACTGTCTTCAGGTTCTATAGTCATGCGAAAACTCCGTTACTATAACTGCCCATGTTACTAAATCCAATACCTAGATCGCTACTATGTCATTGTGTTTTGGCTGGATCGCTTCAACACGCAGCTTGCATTATAGGAAAATTCCTGAGCCACCTCTGTTCGATGGCTCAGGAACTTAAATACAGCTACTTACCTACTGCGCTGGGGTCAGCACTTTTTCAGTCGTGGCTTCGGGGTTGGCTTCGGGAGAGTCTTTCTCGGATGGAGGGACGAGTTGCCAGAACTGGGGCAGGTAGTCAGACCAGTTGGCCAGAATTGTCTGGGCTTTTTGGCTACCTGTGCGATCGGCGTGGGCTTCGATCAAGTCCTTCAATTGTTGTTCTCCGGCTGGGGCAATGACCCGCTGGACTTTGACAATCTCTGGGTTGACCTTGGTGGGGAAGCTGCCGTCCTCATCCAGGAAGTAAGCCAAACCTCCCGTCATGCCAGCGCCAACGTTGCGTCCAGCGTGACCCAGCACCACAATAATGCCGCCGGTCATGTACTCGCAGCAGTGGTCGCCGGTTCCTTCAACGACAGCTTGTGCTTTAGAGTTACGAACAGCAAAGCGTTCGCCTGCCTGACCATAGGCAAAGAGCGTGCCTCCCGTTGCGCCATAAAGGCAGGTATTGCCAATGATCACATTGTTGGAGGGATTGTAGGTTGCACTGGAGGGGGGCACAATGACAATTTCGCCACCGTGTAGCCCTTTACCGACGTAATCGTTGGCTTCGCCTTCCAGGTTAAGCGTGATGCCGGGGAGGTTGAAGGCACCGAAGCTTTGACCGACGCTGCCCTTAAAGTTGAGCGTAATGTGCCCACCGAAGCCACTGTTGCCGTATTTACGGGCAATCGCGCCGGCTAACCGCGTCCCAATCGTGCGATCGGTATTGATCACCGCGATCGTTTTGTCGGCTGTGGTTTGATGCTCGATCGCTGCCTGGATCTCTGGATCACTTAAAATCTGGTCGTCCAAAACGTAGCCGTTGCTGTGGACTGGCTCATGTATCAGCCAGGTGCGATCGTCTTGTGTATTCGGCAACTGGGTCAAGCATTCCAGGTTCAGGCTTTGGGTTTTGGCGATCGTGACCCCTTCGCGGACTTTCAGGAGGTCTGCGCGACCAATAATGTCGTTCAGGGAGCGGTAGCCCAGTTTTGCCAGCAGCGATCGCGCTTCCTCCGCAATGAAGAGGAAGAAGTTGACCACATGTTCTGGCAGACCAGGAAAGCGCTTGCGCAGATCTTCACGCTGGCTGGCGACGCCAACCGGGCAATTGTTGGTATGGCAGATGCGCGCCATGATGCAGCCCTCGGCAATCATCGCGATCGACCCAAAGCCAAACTCTTCGCCGCCCATGAGCGCCGCCATCACCACATCCCAACCCGTTTTGATGCCGCCATCCACCCGCAGCAGGACGCGATCGCGCAGTTGGTTCTCGATCAACACCCGATGAACCTCAGTCAGGCCCAATTCCCAGGGGCTACCGGCGTGTTTGATCGAGCTGAGTGGCGATGCGCCTGTACCGCCATCATGGCCGGAAATCTGAATGATGTCGGCGTTGGCTTTCGCTACTCCCGCTGCGATTGTGCCGATACCCACTTCGGCAACGAGCTTGACTGACACCTGCGCCTCTGGGTTGATCTGGTGCAGGTCGAAGATGAGTTGCGCTAAGTCTTCGATCGAGTAGATGTCGTGGTGCGGTGGTGGCGAAATCAGCGTCACACCGGGCTTCGATCGCCGCAGCATCGCAATGTACGAACTGACTTTTGGCCCTGGCAACTGCCCACCTTCACCGGGCTTTGCACCCTGCGCCATCTTGATTTCAAGCTGCTTGGCGCTGATCAAATACTCTGGCGTCACTCCAAAACGACCCGATGCAACTTGCTTAATAGCAGAGTTGGCTGTATCCCCATTGCGCAGCCCTTTTAAGTGCGGAAACAACGATGAGAGCCCTTGATTGTCCACATCGTCCAAAACACGGTAGCGGGTCGGATCTTCCCCCCCTTCGCCCGAGTTGGATTTGCCGCCGATGCGGTTCATGGCGATCGCCAACGTCTCGTGCGCCTCGCGGGACAAAGCGCCGAGGGACATACCGCCCGTACAAAAGCGTTGGACAATCTCGCTGGCTGGTTCAACCTCCTCCAGTGGAATGGAAGGGCGATCGCTCCAGATATCGAGCAAGTCACGCAGGGCTGTGAGTGGGCGTTCTTCCAGGTACTTTTGATATAGCTCGTAATGGTTGTATGCCTTGTCGGCCACGGCTCGATGCAGGTGCTTCGCCATTTCTGGGCTATTCATGTGATACTCGCCACCCGGGCGATAGTTCACAAAGCCGTAGTTTTCGAGCTTCTTGGCGGTTAGTTCAGGAAACGCCCGTTGATGGAATGACACAACTTCCTGCGCCAGATCCGCAACGCTAAGTCCGCCCAACCGTGAAGCGGTGCCCGCAAAACCGAGGTGGAGTAAATCAGCGCCAATGCCGATGGCTTCAAAAATCTGAGCGCCATGGTAGCTCGCTAACAGGGAGATGCCCATCTTCGAGAGGATTTTGAGCAGTCCCTCTTCGATCGCTTTGCGATAGTTGCTCTGTGCGGTGGCTAGCGTGATGGCTTTGAGCTTGCCCCGCTCCATAAAGCTCTGCGTTTTGGGGTCAGTCCACCATTGCCGCACCGTTTCTAATGCCAGATAAGGGCAGACGGCACTGGCCCCATACCCGATCAGGCAGGCGAAGTGATGGGTGCTCCAGCACTGAGCGGTATCCGTAATCAAGGACGTTTTCATGCGCAGTCCCTGCCGAATCAGGTGGTGATGCACGGCACCGATCGCCAACAGCGGTGGGATGTAGGTGTAGTCTGTCCCGATGCTAGAGGTGCTGATGCCCACGCGATCGCTCAAGATCAAAATCTTCTTCCCAGCGCGAACGGCAGCCGCTGCTTTTTGGCACAGGTCAGTGACGGCTCGTTGTAGCCCTGTTGGGCCGTGTGACAGCTCGAACAGGGTAGAAAGGTCGGCGGTCTCAAACCCAGACTGACGAATCTGCTTGAGTTCGGCATCGTTCAGAACTGGCGATTCTAGCTTCAGTAAATGAGCGTACTGGGGACTGACCTCTAGCAGATTGCCCCGTTCGCCAAGCTGGATCGTCAGCGACATGACGAGCTTTTCGCGCAACGGGTCGATGGGAGGGTTGGTTACCTGAGCAAACCGCTGCTTAAAGTAGTCGTACAGTAGTCGTGGCTTGGTTGACAGGATCGCCAGCGGCACATCATCACCCATGCAGAAGGTCGGTTCTTTGCCCTGTGCGCCCATCTCCTGGATGATCATTTCCACGTCCTCGGCAGTATAGCCAAAGGCCATTTGGTAGCGCAGCAAGTTCTCCGGCGCGATCGAGGGTGTCGTTTCTGCAAATGGCTCGTGCTTGAGTTCGTAGCGGTTTTGCTGGAGCCATTGACCATAAGGCTTCGCGCTAGCAATGCGCTGCTTGATCTGCCAGTTCTTTTGCACTTCGCCGTGCTCTAGATCCACGGCAATCATTTGGCCAGGCCCCAGTCGCCCTTTCTCGACAATCTCAGCTTCGGGCAGGTTGATCACGCCCGCTTCTGAGGCCACGACAATGTAGCCATCCCGCGTAATGCTGTAACGGGCGGGACGCAGGCCATTGCGATCGAGCGTGGCACCGACTACTTTACCGTCGCTAAACACCAGCAGGGCTGGGCCGTCCCAGGGTTCCTGGATACCGCTGTAGTATTCGTAGAAGTCGGTAATCTCGGGGTAGTCGGCCAAGTCCGGTTGGTTCTGGTACGCTTCGGGCACCATGATCATCAATGCCTCTTGCGGACTGCGACCGGAACGCACTAGCAACTCAAACACATTGTCAAGGTTGGCGGAGTCGCTGTTTTCAAGGTTGACCGTAGGCTTTAGCTCTACCAGTCGATCGCCCCAACTGGAGTGCTCCAGATCGGCTTCCCGGGCCATCATCCAGTTGACGTTACCCAGGAGCGTGTTGATCTCGCCGTTATGACCCAGGAGACGCATGGGCTGGGCTAGCGGCCAGCGGGGCATCGTGTTTGTACTAAAGCGGCGATGGTAGACCGCAAACGCACTCTTATACTCCGGCTGCTTTAGGTCGATGTAGAAGTCGCCCAAAACGGCTGATCGCACCATCCCCTTATAGACGATCGTGCGGTTGGAAAACGAGCAGATATAGAAGTCAGCCACTTCATTTTGCAGTGCTGAGCCTTGAACTTCGGCAGGTGCCGCTGCATGGGACCGTTTACGAGTAATGTAGAGCTGCCGTTCCAGTGCTTCTCCCTGCTGCGACGATTGCACCAGCACTTGCTCGATTTGAGGCAAATTTTCGCGGGCTTGCCGACCGAGGCGGTGAGGGCGCGTTGGCACGACTCGCCACCCCAAAACCGTTAGCCCTTCTTCTGTAGCAATTCGCTCAAACACACGACGAGCCACGATCGCTGCTTCCTGATTCGCGGGCAAGAACACCATGCCCACGCCAATTTGGGCTGGGGTCGAGACTTGAATCCCTTCATTGGCTAACCATTGGTGCAACAATTCCCACGGAACTGCGGTCATCAGGCCAGCGCCATCCCCTGAATCCTGATCCGCGCTACACCCACCCCGATGCTCCAGGCAGGTGAGCGCGTCGAGGGCTTTCTCGATTAAGTCATGACTACTCCGGCCTTGCTGGTCGGCAATGAACCCGACACCACAGGCATCGCGCTCTTCTACTAGCCAACGTGGTCCCGCGTACCCAACCGTTGAGCTTGGATTCTGGTGTTGATCTTGATTCACAGTTGCTCTACCCATGAGATGGCTCAGTTCGTTTTTTAAAGTTGATCCGTTGAAATTTAATTCTCGTTAAGCAGCGCTGGTTCACAGTTGACGGTGCAGTAGCCGTTAGTGAAAGCTATGTTGGGGGGCGATCGTGCCAACTTTCTAGGACGCCTGGGAAGAGGTAGAAACCGTACTGCAAGCGCCGAGGCTACAACTGCAGAGCTGCTAATCCAAAGACCAGTTTCAGGGGAGCGCTGCGAGTGTCGTCGCTCCAGCAGGTTTGGCTAGCCTGACCGATGCCGACATAAGTGAATCTAAATGGCCGGGGGCGACGCCTTCCTCAGAGAGTTAACCTGTCGCGCCACACATCTCAGGACGGCAAACTCAAATGAGGAACCCTCCATCATCATCACTACAGGCTGTCATGCGGTCAAAGATGAAGCGGTTCTGCTTTAAGCATCAAACACTTATGGCAAAAAACCTGTCTTCCTCGACACAACAGCAATGGGGCATTTGCTGTCACGCAATCCAACTGCATAAGACCGAACAGTATGGAATAAAGATATTATAAAAAATACTTTGCCCTGACAATCCCTGAATGGTTGCACATGTCCAGGAGACAACGGCTACCAGAGAGATAAATGTCGTTCATCCATGAAGGCGCACAAGCAATACCAGGCGATCGCTTGTCGCAAAAATCACCTGTGAGAAATCCCAAAACGATGCGGTACGAAGGTGTCGATCGCCAACGGTCAGCTTCAGCATTCGGCCCGTTCTAACGGCTTACTAAGGGCTACTTTTAGCCGTGATGCCGAACACAATTCAAAATTAGAATTGCTGCATGCTAACTCCTAGCAAAGAACTGACTGCGTCTGCCCAGCGAGCAGGGTCATCAGGCTGAAAACGATACTAACTCCAGTATCACTCAGCTAATCTTGAAGTCGGTGGCAACGTCATGATTCTATAACAGGTGTGCGAAAATCTGATGTTTGGGAAAAGGAGTCTGCGGCTGGCTCGATGGTCGAAGTCACGATCGCCGCTTCGTGCTGATCCAGTCCCAGTTGCACGTCTGTCGATCGTGACTCTCCAGATTTGTCGCTTCTACGACCACCGATATCAACCCAATGCTGTGCTAAAGCGCTTACCCCTGGAGGAGAATTGTGATTGAAATTCGCATGCCGGATTGCTATCTACTGGCCGCGACTCCTATCCCATGGCTCTGCTGGCTTGGGGGATCCACTCGATCGCCGATTACTCGCTGGCTCCCGCTGACCGCGGCTCTCCTCGGCTTGA
>JAJPKC010000189.1 GCA_021323955.1 Oscillatoriales cyanobacterium Centralia_MAG_596
ACTCTTACAACACAGGCATCAAGGCCGCAACGGGTGATGCATTCGTGTTTTGTGAAGGTGATGACGAGGTTGCACCTGGTTGGCTACAGGCGATGGGTGTGGCCCTCATGCAGCATGAGTTTGTAGCCTGTCGGCTGGATTACCACAAGCTCAATGAGCCCTGGCGTCTCGATGGATTCGGTGAGGGTTTGCAGTCAAACGGGTTGATGGAAATTAACTATTCACCCTACATGCCCATTGCTAGCGGCTGTACCTTTGGCTTTCGGCGATCGCTCTACAGCGCGATCGGCCCGCTGGATATTGCTTTTCCCATTAGCCATGATGTGGAATACTGCTGGCGAGCGCAGCGGGCAGGCATTACCATTCACTTCGTGCCAGAGGCCGTGATGCACTATCGGCTGCGACACAACTTTGCGGCGATGTATCGCCAGGGGGAGAACTGGGGAATCGGTTTTGTGCAGGTACGAAAATATTTTGATTGTCCAATGGGGCGGCTTGATCCAGCGAGAAGGCTCTGGACAATTGTGCAAGGTCTGCCCCAAGGGGCATGGCTGTTCTGGCAGATGCAGCGGCGGGTGCCTCAGAGCCGTGGCAAGTTTGGTGCCTGGTACTGGCAACTGGGCTATGACGTGGGCACGATGCGAGGGTTGCTCCGGCCATTACCGGCTCCTTTACGACAACCATCGCCCCACTCAACCGCCCCCATCGCTGCGGTCGCGCTCAAAAGTAGCCTGTAACAGTAGTTATGACGTTAGAACCTGAACCCATCATCATTGCCTGTGCCGCGGACCAGAATTACGCCATGCCGCTTGTGGTGACCGTTTGTTCACTGCTGCGCAACCTTCAGTCGGGGCAGCGGGTCGTTCTGTACGTGCTGGATGGTGGGATTCAGCGATCGCAAAAAGACCGCGTGGTGCAGTCCACGCTGCACCACAATATCGAAATCATCTGGATCACTCCATCCAGCGTATTGGCCAACCTGCTGTCCGACAACGTGATTCTTTCGGAAAAATGGCCGATCGCCAACTACTACCGGCTACTGCTGCCCCACATCCTGCCACCGCACATCGCGAAGGTGATGTATCTCGACACCGATCTCGTGATCCAGGGAGATTTGACGCCGCTATGGCAAATCGACATGGGGCACAACTACGCCCTGGCGGTTCAGGATGTTTGCCAACCGCATATCGCCACCACAAAGCATTTGGATCATCGGAAGTTTGGCGTTTCCGAAGACTGCAAATATTTTAATGCTGGCGTACTGGTCATGAATTTGAAACAGTGGCGTGAGGACAATATCACCGACAAAACGCTGGCTTTAATTGCCCAGCACAAGGAGACATTGCTTTTTCCCGATCAGGATGCTTTGAATATTGTGCTGGCACAGCGCTGGGGTGAATTGCCACCCCGGTGGAATCAGATGCACGGCATCTACGATTTTTCAAGCTGGGCCGAAAGTCCTTACCGTCAGGCAGACTACGATACCGCTTTGAAACAACCAGACATTATCCACTTCACCACACTGCCCAAACCCTGGATGAAGGGCTGCACGCATCCGAATCAAGACCTGTTCTATCACTATCTCGATCGCACGGCCTGGAAAGGCTGGCGCAACACTATTTGGCGACGGTTGGGGCGCAGAATTACCAAAGAAATCAAGCAGTTGGTCAGCTCTTGAAGTTTGCAACTTGACACTTTCCGACAGCAGCGGTATGGCAAGCATTACAGGCAGCAGAATTCAAGCGTTAGCCGGAGTATTGATTCTGATTTCTGATTTCTGACTTCTGACGCCTGGATTTCCAGTTCACACGAGCGAGACGTTCTATCTACTATTGCAGGAGTTCCCAATGATCATTGTCGATCGCGCATTAAAAGCCCGTGCCGAAGCCAAGAATCCCATCAAAGTCGGCATGATTGGTGCTGGGTTTATGGGGCGCGGTATTGCTAACCAAATTGCCAATTCTGTCCCCGGGATGGAACTGGTCGCTATCTTCAACCGCACGGTGGAAGGTGCTCAACGCGCTTACAACGAAGCCGGAATCGAGGCGGTGCGTGAGGTTAAAACGGTGGCGGCACTGGAGGATGCGATCGCGCAGGGCCAATACGCCATTACCGACGATGCGATGCTGATCTGTCAGGCCGCGGGGATTGATGCCCTCATTGAGGTGACAGGGACGATCGAGTTTGGTGCGGCTGTTGTGCTGGAAGCGATCGCCCATAAAAAGCACGTTATTTTGATGAATGCGGAACTGGATGGCACGATCGGCCCGATTCTAAAAGTCTATGCCGATCGTGCGGGAGTCATTCTGTCTGCTTGCGATGGCGACCAACCGGGTGTAGAGCTAAACCTGTACCGCTTTGTCAAAAGCATTGGGCTGACGCCGCTGCTGTGCGGCAATATCAAAGGGCTGCAAGACCCCTACCGCAATCCCACGACCCAGGAAGGCTTTGCGAAAAAGTGGGGTCAAAAAGCGCACATGGTCACGAGCTTTGCCGATGGCAGCAAAATCTCCTTTGAGCAGGCGATCGTGGCTAACGCGACTGGGATGAAAGTCGCCAGACGCGGGATGTTGGGCTACGACTTTACCGGGCACGTCGATGAAATGACGACGATGTACGATGTGGACGCACTCAAAGCGCTGGGTGGCATTGTGGACTACGTGGTGGGTGCCAAGCCTGGGCCAGGTGTATTTGTGTTTGGCACCCACGATGATCCCAAACAGCGACACTATCTCAACCTTTATAAATTGGGCGAAGGCCCGCTCTACAGTTTTTATACGCCCTACCACCTGTGCCATTTTGAGGTGCCATTATCCGTGGCGCGGGTCGTGCTGTTTCAGGATGCCGTCCTCACGCCGATCGCGGGGCCTGTGGTGGATGTCATCACCGTTGCCAAAACTGACCTCAAGGCCGGTGAAACGCTGGATGGCATTGGCTACTACATGACCTACGGCCAGTGCGAAAATGCGGATGTGGTGCGTGCCCAACGGCTGTTGCCAATGGGACTGGCCGAAGGCTGCCGTCTGAAGCGCGATCTTCCGAAAGATGCTGCGTTGACCTACGACGACGTGGAACTGCCCCCCGATCGCCTGTGTGACAAATTGCGAGCCGAACAAAACAGCTACTTTGCTCCTGCTACTGTACTCACCACGGCTTGAGGCGCGGTCTGAGTTGTCCCTCAACCGTCAGGCGATCGCTGGCTGATTGAAGGCAATGCCGCGTGAAGCGCCGTAATGCAGGATAGCGGGAATCTTCTTGCACGCAGTTGTCGCAAGTAGGTGCCATGATTGATGACATAATTGCTTGACGCGATCAAACCACGATTGATTGTTGTGCAAGGGAGTCATCTGGAGCTAGCCGCATGAGTGAACATGAGCAAGGACTACGCCTGTTTGGAAAAACCGTTCCACTCTACGTCCAGATTTTGGTTGCGCTGGTGCTGGCCGTTCTGTTGGGAGTGTTTTTAGGTGCTGGCAACCCCACGCCCCAAAATGCCGAAATTGCGAAAGACCTGTCCCTGCCCTGTACGCTGGTGCTGAAAGCGCTACGGGCACTGGCGACCCCGTTGATCCTGCTGGCAGTGCTGCATTCCTTTTTGACCGCGGATATTCCGGGTCGGGCAGGCCGCCGCATTGCCGTGCTGCTGGTGACCAATACGACCGCTGCGATCCTGATTGGGCTGCTTGTTGCTAACGTGTTGCGTCCCGGCACGTGGGAAAAGATTGCCCTCACGAACACGGGCGAAGCGCTCAATAAGCAGTTTGATCCCTGGGGGCTTGTGGATAGTGGCGTGCCGGATGCAGTGCTGAAGCCACTGGTTGATAACAACGTGATCCAACTGATTGTGATTGCGCTGTCGTTTGGCATTGTACTGCGGGCGATCAAAGCGCAGCAAATTGCAGAGGGCAAGACGGGCTATCAATCGATGGAGCACATCGTAACTATTTTGTTTGAAGCGGTGGTTCGCATTTTGTCCTGGGTGATCCGACTGGTGCCGATCGCGGTCTTTGGCATCGTCGGCAGCACAGTTGCCCTTAAAGGATTTTCCCCCTTCAAAGCCCTGGCGGCGTTTGTCATTGCGGTGTTGCTGGCGCTCTTGCTGCAAACCTGCTACTACCTGATCCGTGTGCGTTTGGGTTCCTGGGTTAGCCCCAGACGGTTTTTGGTGGGTGGCGTAGACGCGTTTCTCACGGCCTTCTCAACCGATTCCTCGGTCGCCACGATGCCCGTCACCTTCCGGGGGCTGCTGGAAAAAGTCGGCCTGCGCGAATCGTCAGCATCGCTGGGGGCGCTGGTCGGTAGTAACTTCAACAACGATGGCACCGCCCTTTACGAGGCCATGTCAGCCCTCTTCATCGCGCAGGTGATCGGGCTGAATCTTAACCTGGAGCAGCAGTTTGTTGTGGTTCTGACCTCCATCTTTGCGTCTGTGGGCGCGGCTGGGATTCCCGAAGCAGGGCTGGTCACGATGACGCTGGTGTTTACCGCTGTGGGTTTGCCGACGCAATATATCGCGCTGTTAATTACAGTTGATTGGTTTCTCGATCGCAGTCGCACGGTTATTAACGTGATGGGCGACATGACTGTAAGCTGCTTGCTTGACGGTAAGCAGCCGAAGCAAGCCGTAGAACCTGACCTGGAAGAAGCCTTTGCGCCGGAAGGGGATTAGCGAGAGCAGTTGTCGCAATGCCTACAGCGAAAATTGGTCGCCTCTGTACCAAACCCAAAGGCATCCAGCAAGTAGCGCCAACGGCATGTCTGCGTTTTCAGGTAGTCGGTCATCTGTTTCGCTGCCTTGATGTTGGTCTGTGTCGAAGGGCGTGGATTGCCAGTCTGCATCACGTAATGGAACGGGTCTGTCCACTCCAGTTGTCCCGTACTGTGCAGCAATGACAGCGCGATCGCGCCCTCTTTAAACTGCCGACTGACGCCAGCAATGTTGCCCTGGGCGGGTAGCTTGTGAACGAGTGCCTGCGCCGATCGCTGCTGCTTTTCTGCCTGCTCCACAAAGAACCGTCGGCGCTGCTTGTCCTGTGGATCGAGCCAGCCCGTCGTTTCACTAATCAACGTGAGCGCTGTAGCGGGGTTGCCGTCCCGTCCTGCCCGTCCGATTTCCTGCACGTACTCTGAGAGCAACAGCGGCGAGTGAAAATGCACAATCCAGCGCACAGACGGATGGTTAATTCCCATGCCAAAGGCGCACGTACACACGACGAATTGGGTTTGGCCGGTTAACCAGGACTGCTCAATTTGCCGTCGATCGCCAGGCCCCAATCCGGCATGATACGCTGCTGACTGAAACCCTTGCTGCGCCAGCCATTCCGCCAATGATTCGCTGTCTCGGCGCGTGCGAACATACACCAGTCCCGCTTGTCCCGGTTTGGCGTGAATGAATTGCAGTAGTCGCTGCCGTCGCTGTCTCGGTGTCCAGACTACCTGTACATTCAGGTGCAAATTAGCGCGGTAGGGATTGAGCCGGAAGGACTCCGGTTGCTGCAGGCGCAGCACGCGCTGAATCGTCTGCTGGGCGTCGGGGTTGGCGGTTGCGGTGAAGGCCGCGATCGCAATCTTCGTTCCGGCTGGCTTTTGCTGCAACAATGCCGACCGCACGGTTCCCAACCGATAGTACGCCGGACGGAAGGTGTCGCCCCACTGCACCAGGCAATGCGCTTCATCGAGAACGATCGTATTAATTGTGAGATCTGGCTGACACAATCGCTCCCACACCGGCTGACTCAACAGAGTTTCGGGCGAAAGATAGAGCAACCGCAAACTCTGATTTTCCAATGCCCATAGCGTTTGTTTCCGCTGCTGCTTTGGTAGTTCACTATGCAGCAAGGCGGCTGGCAATCGGCGCTGGCGAAGCTCTTGCACCTGATTTTCCATCAGTGCAACGAGGGGCGAAACGACGATCGTCAATCCGGTTTGCATCAACGCGGGGAGCTGAAAGCAAAGGGATTTGCCTCCGCCCGTTGGCATGATGATGAGTGCATCTCGCCGCTCTAGCAGGCATTGGACGATTTCGCCTTGAGGCGATCGAAAGTCACTATAGCCCCAGATCGTTTGCAGCTTGGCGCGAATTGCCGCCGGTACAGCGTTAGCCTGATGGTTCATACTCAAGGATTTCCTGGCGGCACAGTCCTAAATCGTCACGGCCTTAGAATTCCCAGTTTTGTACCATCGATCGAGCGCCAACACATTTCAGTCGATCGACCTGCCCACTCCCTACTCCCTACTCCCTACTCCCCTCCCCCGACTCCTCCAACATCCTCCGCCTCATTGGATCATCCGACAGTTCATCCGTGCGCTGCTCCGGGATGGCGTTTTGGCGGAGCGATTCTTTAAGTCATTGGCAGCGTAATCGCTATTGAACCAAAGGACAGCGCTTTATAGATGTTGCCTCTGAAGTCGATGTCGTAGACCTGTAAGGCATCCGCTTCTGGGTCGATCGTGAAAACGACTCTAACTTTCCCCACACGCATTCTGAAGAACCCTTTCCATTCTCCTTTCAGGCTTTTGATGTCTAATTCGTTAAAGGGAATAATGCCCTCAGTCTCAAGCGATTGGAGGAGGACGGCAAGTTTTTCCCGGATTTTCTCGATCTCTTTAGGGGACAGTTTCTCTAGAAATTTAACAGATGCTTTACTGAGGACGAGTTCCATTTTTGACCCAGTCCGTCATGTTGACAAATTCTGTCTCTTCGTAATCAGCAGGTGAACCCAACTTGGCTTGAATTTCCTGCATCTCTTTGTCACTGACATAGGGAATAAGCACCTGACACAGTTTCAAGCGTTCTTCTCGCAGCACTTCCCGCAGGCTATCTTTGACCAGTTGTTTGAGTTGCTCCGCTTCCACTAGATACTCTCCGAGCACACGACTTTTCTACGCTATCCAGCTTCAGTCTATCTCCAGTGCAGAGCCGATCGCCCCCATTTATCCTTTATCCTTCCCCTCGCAACTCCCTCAACACCCCCTCCGTCATCGGATCATCTGACATTCATCCATGCGCTGCACACAGTCCTAAAGGGCGGGTGTCACGTCAAGATAGCGCCGCCCATCAAGCGACGATAGCGATAATCCAACTCTTGCTGCAACAGTGTCCAACGGCTCAGCGTTTCGTCTTTTGCCATCACCTTTTCTGCGGCTTGTCGGGCCAGTTCCAGCACATCCTGGTCTTCCACCAAGCTCGCCAGCGCAAAGTCAGGTAAGCCCGATTGACGGGTGCCCAGCACCTCACCAGGCCCCCGAAAGCGCATATCCATTTCCGAGATAAAAAAGCCATCCTGGGACTGTTCCAGCACCTTCAACCGTTGACGGGCGGTTTCCGTTTTGGAACTGCTCATAAGCAAACAGAACGATTGCGAACCACCCCGCCCCACGCGTCCGCGTAGCTGATGGAGTTGGGACAGTCCAAAGCGATCGGCATGCTCGATCAGCATTACCGTGGCGTTGGGGACATCCACGCCCACTTCCACCACTGTGGTTGAGACGAGAATTTGCGTTTCGTTGTCGCGAAACCGGGTGATAGCCTCGTCTTTTTCAGCCGCAGTCATGCGTCCATGCAGCAGGCCTACCGTGAATTCGGGGAAGACGTTTTCTTGCAGTTCACGATGTTCGTCGATCGCCGACTTGAGATCCAGCTTTTCGGACTCTTCCACCAGCGGCAGCACCACGTACACCTGCCGTCCCTGGGCGATTTCGCGGCGGATCAGGTCATAGGCCTGCATGCGTTCTCGTCCGGTTAGCACAGTGGTCTGAATCGCCTTGCGTCCCGGTGGCAGTTCGTCAATCTGGCTCACATCCAGATCGCCATGTAGGGTCAGCGCCAGCGTCCGGGGAATGGGGGTTGCGGTCATGGTCAGCACATGGGGATGTTCGCCCTTTTGCTGGAGTCGCGCCCGTTGCTGGACGCCAAAGCGGTGCTGCTCGTCGATCGCCACCAGTCCCAACCGTTGAAAATTCACCGTGTCCTGGATCAGCGCATGCGTGCCGACCAACAGCGGCAGTTCACCGGTTTCAAGCTGGGCGTGGATCGCGCGTCGTTTAGCAGTCTTTGTAGAACCCGTGAGCAGTTCAACAGGTAGATGCAGCAGGTTAAACCAGCCGACGAGCTTGCGGTAGTGTTGTTCGGCCAAGACTTCTGTGGGTGCCATCATCGCGGTTTGGTAGCCTGATTGGATCGCGGCGAGGAGGGCAACCACGGCAACAACCGTCTTCCCAGAACCGACATCACCCTGTACGAGACGGTTCATTGGGCTTGGTTTCTGCAAATCGTTAAGGATGTCGTTGATGACTCGCTGTTGAGCACTCGTCATCGCAAACGGGAGGATGTCGTAGAACTGATCGATCAGGTGTCCAGTGGGAGCCATCACGGCGCTGGCCTGGATCTGCCGTTGCGCTTGCCGCCGTTTGAGTAAGCCCAGTTGCAAATAAAAGAATTCGTCAAACACCAGACGACGACGCGCCGTGTCCAGTGCGGCCCCATCGGGGGGAAAGTGGATATG
>JAJPKC010000692.1 GCA_021323955.1 Oscillatoriales cyanobacterium Centralia_MAG_596
CACAGGAGCGGGAACGTGGCATTACCATCACTGCGGCAGCCATCAGTACGAGCTGGAAGGATCATCAAATCAATATCATTGATACGCCGGGTCACGTCGATTTTACGATCGAGGTTGAGCGATCGATGCGAGTTCTGGATGGTGTGATTGCTGTTTTTTGCTCCGTTGGTGGTGTGCAGCCACAGTCGGAAACCGTCTGGCGGCAGGCTGATCGCTACAAAGTGCCTCGGATCGTGTTCGTCAATAAAATGGATCGAACGGGCGCAAACTTTTATAAAGTCTATGGTCAGATTCGCGATCGATTGCGTGCCAATGCGGTGCCTGTTCAACTCCCGATTGGCAGTGAGGACACACTCAAGGGCATTGTTGACCTTGTGAGGATGCGCGCCTTTATATATACAAACGATCTGGGGACTGATATCGAAGAAACGGCTATTCCTGAAGATGTCCAGGAATTAGCGGCTGAATACCGTGTCAAGTTAATCGAATCGGTTGCTGAAACGGACGATGCTCTGACCGAGAAGTATCTTGAAGGTGAGGAACTGACGGAGGCTGAGATCAAAGCGGCTCTTCGGAAGGGCACGATTGATGGTTCGATTGTACCGATGCTCTGTGGTTCCGCCTTTAAAAATAAAGGCGTGCAGCTACTGTTAGATGCAGTGGTGGATTACCTGCCTGCGCCCATTGATGTTCCACCCATCCAGGGATTGCTGTCGGATGGTACGACGGTTGAACGGCATGCGGACGATGCCGAACCGATGTCCGCCCTGGCGTTTAAGATCATGTCTGATCCCTATGGTCGATTGACCTTTATCCGGGTATATTCGGGCGTTTTGAAGAAAGGCAGCTATGTCTTGAACTCTACCAAGGGTAAGAAGGAGCGTGTGTCTCGGTTGATTATCCTCAAGGCCGATGATCGCATTGAGGTTGACGAAATGCGAGCCGGTGATTTAGGCGCGGTGCTGGGGCTGAAAGATACCTTCACCGGTGACACGATTTGCGACGATGCCGCACCTGTCATCCTTGAGTCGCTCTTTATCCCAGAACCTGTTATTTCGGTTGCCGTAGAGCCTAAGACCAAGCAAGACATGGAGAAGTTGTCGAAAGCGCTCCAATCTCTTTCTGAAGAAGATCCCACTTTTAGAGTCAACGTTGATCCCGAAACGAATCAGACGGTGATTTCTGGGATGGGTGAACTGCATCTGGAGATTCTGGTCGATCGCATGCTGCGGGAGTTTAAGGTTGAGGCCAATGTCGGTGCTCCCCAGGTGGCGTACAGAGAAACCGTACGCAAGTCGGTTCGTGCTGAAGGTAAGTTCGTGCGTCAAAGTGGCGGTAAAGGGCAATATGGTCATGTTGTCATCGAGTTGGAGCCGACTGAGCCTGGGAGTGGTTTCGAGTTCGTCTCCAAGATTGTTGGCGGCTCTGTACCGAAAGAGTATATTGGGCCAGCCGAACAAGGCATGAAAGAAGCTTGCGAGTCGGGCATCTTAGCTGGATATCCAGTTATTGATCTCAAAGCGACTCTCGTCGACGGTTCATACCATGATGTCGATTCGTCGGAAATGGCATTTAAGATCGCTGGTTCAATGGCGATCAAGAATGCTGTGATGCAGGCTTCACCTGTGCTTCTAGAGCCTATGATGAAGGTTGAAGTAGAGGTGCCTGAGGACTTTCTGGGTCCTGTGATGGGTAACTTGATTTCACGTCGAGGTCAGATTGAAGCTCAGGGAGTGGAGCAGGGAATTGCCAAAGTAACCACAAAGGTTCCACTGGCAGAGATGTTTGGATATGCTACAGATATACGATCAATGACTCAGGGTCGGGGCATATTCACGATGGAGTTTAGCCATTACGAAGAGGTGCCTCGCAGTGTGGCTGAAACGATCATCGCTAAAAGTAAAGGGAACGCATAATCGAGGAAGAGGAATAAGTAACTCATGGCACGTGCAAAGTTTGAACGGAATAAACCCCACGTCAACATCGGCACCATCGGTCACGTTGACCACGGAAAGACCACGCTTACGGCGGCAATCACAATGACATTGTCGGCTCTGGGACAGGCAGCCGCTAAAAAATATGATGAAATCGATGCTGCGCCGGAAGAAAAAGCCCGAGGCATTACCATCAATACCGCCCACGTGGAGTATGAAACCGCTGAGCGGCACTATGCCCACGTTGATTGTCCCGGACATGCTGACTACGTGAAGAACATGATCACGGGTGCTGCGCAAATGGACGGCGGCATTCTAGTTGTGTCGGCTGCTGATGGTCCTATGCCTCAGACTCGTGAGCATATTCTGCTTGCCCGTCAGGTCGGTGTACCCAGGCTGGTCGTTTTCCTCAACAAGAAAGACATGGTGGATGACGATGAGCTCCTGGAATTGGTGGAGTTGGAGGTTCGTGAGCTGCTAAGCTCCTATGACTTCCCCGGAGACGAGATTCCGATCGTTGCTGGCTCCGCGCTCCAAGCGTTGGAAGCTATGACCGCTAATCCGAAGACTAAGCGTGGTGAAAATGAGTGGGTTGATAAGATCTATGAGCTGATGGATAATGTCGATTCCTACATTCCGACCCCAGAACGCGATGTGGATAAGCCCTTCTTGATGGCTGTGGAAGACGTATTCTCGATTACTGGTCGGGGTACTGTCGCTACCGGCCGGATCGAGCGGGGTGAGGTGAAAGTTGGTGATACGGTCGAGTTGGTCGGCATCCGCAATACCCGTAGCACTACGGTGACTGGGATTGAAATGTTCAAGAAGAGCCTTGAAAAGGGTATGGCTGGTGATAATGCTGGCGTGCTGCTTCGGGGTATTCAGAAGGCCGATATCGAACGTGGAATGGTTATTGCTAAGCCAAGCTCCATTACGCCACATACAAAGTTTGAATCGGAAGTATATATCCTGAAGAAAGAGGAAGGTGGTCGCCACACGCCGTTTTTCCCTGGCTATCGTCCTCAGTTCTATGTGCGGACAACAGATGTGACCGGAACGATCAGCGACTTCACCACAGATGAAGGTGGCGAAGCTGAAATGGTCATGCCGGGCGATCGCATCAAGATGACCGTGGAACTGATTAATCCGATCGCAATTGAGCAAGGGATGCGCTTTGCCATTCGTGAGGGTGGCCGGACGGTTGGTGCTGGAGTTGTAGCAAAGATCTTGAAGTAGGCTGTAAGCTGCTTCTGGCTATCAGCGGTTAGACTTAGTCTTCCGCTGATAGTCCTTCGGATTTGATACCCTTTAAGTTTTAGTTCGTGCCGATGGCGGTTAAGGACGTTAACATGCTTAGGCATGTTCGTTATCGACGGACTACATTTTTCTTAAGTAGAACCTTGACAACCTAGAAATGTATCCAATGGCAACTATTCAGCAGCAAAAAATTCGTATTCGGCTCAAAGCCTTTGATCGTGGCCTTCTCGATACATCTTGCGAGAAGATCGTTGATACCGCTAATCGCACGAACGCAACCGCGATTGGTCCTATCCCATTGCCGACAAGACGGCGGATTTATTGTGTTTTGCGTTCACCGCACGTTGATAAAGACTCGCGTGAGCATTTTGAAACGCGCACCCATCAACGCATTATTGATATTTATCAGCCATCTTCCAAGACAATTGATGCTTTGATGAAGCTAGACCTCCCAGCGGGTGTGGATATCGAAGTCAAGCTCTAAATAATACGATAGCCAGTGGTGGGTCAGTGAGTAAGGCTATGCTGCTTTAGCGTTTCGTAGCTTGATTCTGGGGATCGCTGGTACTGATGCAGTTTATACCTTGAATGAATCGCTAGAAATCCTCATTTTATGCCGCTCTTCAGTTGAGATACGGTACAGTAGGGAAAGAAGCACTGTCTTTTACTGAAGCACTAATGGCATCTTCTTCATCAATTGCGGTTCGAGAACTTCCCCTCTTTCCTCTACCGGAGGTGGTTTTATTTCCAGGTAGACCACTGCCACTCCACATCTTTGAATTTCGTTACCGAATCATGATGAACACGATCCTGGAAGGGGATCGACGTTTCGGAGTATTAACTTGGGATCAAGCTCAAGGGAAGCCTGCTACGGTGGGCTGTTGCGCTGAGATTATTAAGTTTCAGCGCCTTCCCGATGATCGAATGAAAGTGTTAACGCTCGGTCAGCAGCGTTTTCGAGTGTTGGAATATGTTCGTGAAAAGCCTTACCGGGTTGGGTTGGTTGAATGGATTGAGGATGTGCCGCCAAAGGAAGACTTGCGACCTTTGGCAAACGGAGTTGCGCAACTGCTTCAGGACGTTGTTCGTCTTTCAGCGAAGCTGACCGGACAGGAGATTGAGCTACCCGAAACGATGCCAGATCTGCCGATTGAGTTGTCCTACTGGATTGCCAGTAATCTTTATGGTGTTGCTGAAGAGCAGCAAGCGCTTTTAGAGACGCAAGACACAGCGGCGCGACTGGAGCGAGAGGCTGAGATTTTGACTTCGACACGAAATCATTTAGCGGCTCGGACAGTACTGAAAGAAACGCTGGACGATACGTTGAAATAGCGCCGGTTGAAGCATAGATCAGGTTGTTAGCCGTGTAACAGTCTCCCCATATTTGGTGTGTCCGTATACCTTCTGCGTAAAACTACTTACCTAAAACTTTAAAGAATTTGGAGTAGCGCGTAAAGTTTCCGCGAAACGAGTGAGATCGGGTGTGCAGCATTAAGGCTCCACGGTTATGGTTGGGAGCATACAGTCCAACACACTGAACTCTTTCGGTTACTACTCCCAGTTAAGGTTTACATATGCAGAATGTACTCGCTCGTCCTCAAGCTGCGGTTATTCAACCTCTCGGTTCCCTGAATGCTGGGAACGTGACTGTGTTTCAACATCAGCTAGATACGGCTGTGCAATCGGAACAGCACTCTAGTCTACTAGTTGACATGGGCAAGGTGGAATCGATTGATAGTGCTGGCCTGATGGCACTGGTCTCGGCACTGAGCACTGCTCAACGGCTGAATAAGCGATTTAGCCTCTGTTCCGTATCTCATTCTGTTCGCATTATCCTTGAGCTGACTCAGCTCGATCGCGTATTTGAGATTTTAGACGGACGATACGCATTGGATGAAGCAGTTGCCTAATTAGTTCTCTGTTGTCTCTACCTCTTAACAGCCAGCAGGAATGAGCAAATCTGGGTGCTCCTGCTGGTTTTGTTGTTTAAACTCGCGCATTCCTTTGGGCTACGAACGACTGCACCTCTCGCGGGTGCTGATGGTTTATGCCGAATGCACGCAAGGGCGATTGGGGAATGATGGTACGCACCCCGCGCCGTTGGATAACCTTGCTATACTGAGCCATGCCGCTGACTTAGTTTAAGTTTCTACGCAATGGAGGAAGATCAACGTGGCAGTTGCTGTTGAAGCATTGCTGACCCCAGAAATTTTGAAGCCTGCTCGGTACCTTGGTAATGAATTGGGTGCCGCTCATAAGCCCTGGAATGATGCTGTTGTACGCTGGGTGTTGACCTATCCAGAAGTGTATGAGGTTGGAGCCTCCAACTTGGGGCATGTCATCCTTTACAACATTTTGAATGCTCAACCGCGCCAGTTGTGCGATCGCGCTTACCTGCCTGCGCCCGATTTGGCAGCTAAATTGCGCTCAACCCAAACACCTCTCTTTGCGGTTGAATCGCGGCGCTCGCTGACCGATTTTGACATCCTGGGCTTTAGCCTCAGTTACGAACTGGGAGCAACGAATATTCTGGAAATGTTGGATCTGGCGGGCATTCCCTTAACATGGCGGGAGCGGCGTCAGGTCGAAGGGTTGTCAGGTCAGGAACGCTTCAAATCTGTTGTATCAGGGCCAGTAGGCTCTCCTGACGATGGGGCAACGACATCACGCATCTATCCGCTGATTTTTGCTGGTGGGCAGACGGCAACTTCCAATCCAGAACCCTACGCTGACTTTTTTGATTTTATTGTGCTGGGTGATGGCGAGGAACTGTTGCCAGAGATTGGGCTGGTGCTGGAAGAGGGCAAGGCGGCTGGATATAGTCGAGAAGCGCTTCTATTGGATCTAGCGCAGGTTCCAGGGGTCTATGTGCCACAGTTTTATGATGTTGCACAGGACGGGACGGTGCATCCCAACCGGGCGGATGTTCCGGATCGGATTCTACGGCGCGTGGCGAATCCCATGCCTGCGTATTCAGTCGGTCTTGTGCCTTACGTCCAGACGGTGCATGATCGATTGACGGTTGAAATTCGGCGCGGCTGTACGCGCGGTTGCCGGTTCTGTCAACCGGGCATGCTGACCCGTCCGGCGCGCGATGTAGAACCGGAGGCCGTCGTGAATGCGATCGAGCAAGGGATGCGCTTCACTGGCTATAATGAGTTCTCGCTGCTGTCGCTCAGTTGCTCGGACTATCTTGCTCTGCCTGCGGTTGGCATGGAGATCAAGAACCGGCTCAAGGCCGAAAACATTTCGCTTTCGTTGCCCAGCCAACGGGTCGATCGCTTTGATGAAAACATTGCACATATCCTGGGTGGCACGCGTCAGGCAGGGCTTACCTTTGCGCCGGAAGCCGGTACTCAACGCTTGCGGGACATCATCAATAAAGGATTGACAAACGAAGAACTGCTGCGGGGTGTTAAGACCGCATGGGAACAGGGTTGGGACAAGGTCAAGCTCTATTTCATGATCGGTCTACCCGGTGAGACAGACGTTGATGTGATTGGAATTGCTGAAACGGTGAGATGGTTGCAGCAGGAGTGCAGCGCCAAAGGCAGAAAGCGTTTAAACTTTAACCTCACCATTTCTAACTTCACCCCCAAACCGCATACCCCGTTTCAATGGCACTCTGTTTCAACATCAGAATTTGAACGCAAACAACAGCTACTGCGAGAAGAATTCCGCCGCATTCGAGGTCTAAAGGTCAACTTTACCGATGTTCGAATTTCGGCAATGGAAGACTTTGTGGGGAGGGGAGATCGTCGCTTGTCGGCTGTCATTCGCCGCGCCTGGGAATTGGGTGCAGGGATGGACTCGTGGTGGGAAAGCCTGGATCGTGCGTTTGCTGCCTGGACACAGGCGATCACAGAATCTGGTTTAAGCTGGAAGTATCGTCAGGTCGAGCGTGGCGAGTGGAACGTGTTTACTGGCGATGACGCTGAAAACATGGGCGCTGATGGTCACCGTCTGACTAATCCTGCGATTGATGCGCCTCTTCCCTGGGACCACCTTGATACAGGCATTGATAAGCAATGGCTCAAGGATGACCTGCAGCGTGCACTGGCCGCAGCCGTTGTGCCAGACTGCTCGTTTGAAGGCTGCTCGCACTGCGGGGTTTGCAGCACCGATTTTGGCCATAATGTTGTTGTACCACCGCTAGCCATTCCCGCATTTACAGGGCACTTTGTGCCCAATCAACAGCGGGCGCAGCGCTTGCGAGTGTGGTTAGGCAAGCAGGGTGAGATGGCGCTGGTCAGCCATCTTGATTTAGTGCGTCTGCTCGATCGCGTGGTGCGGCGGGCAAGCTTACCGATCGCCTTTACGGGTGGGTTTCATCCTGGCCCCCGCATCGTGCCTGCCAATGCCTTGCCGTTGGGCGTTACTAGCTCGGGAGAAATTGTTGACTTTGAGCTCACCGAAGTTATGGCTGTCGACCAGTTTCGAGCCAAACTGGTGGCACACCTGCCAGCCGGCATTCCGGTATACCGTGTCGAAACAGTGGCGGTGAATGCACCGTCTGCAACGCAGCTTTTAGAGCAGGCGGAGTACAGGATCACCCTTGGCATGGTTGAGACCGATCAGCTAGAGGTGCGACAGGCTCCTACCTTGCAGGCATGGCAACAGTGGATCGAGGCAATCAAAGCGACTGAAGCGATCTGGGTTGAACAGACGACGAAGTCGGGCACAGCCCAACGCGTGAATCTACGCGATCGCCTCATTGATTTACGCGTCGAACGAATTGGGGACGAATCGCAGGACAATCGTGACCAATCCACATCTGTTACAATTCGCTATATTGGGAGCTGTCGTAATGACGGCACACTGCTGCGTCCGGATCACGTTGTTTTGATGCTGGAGCAGGTTTCACAGCATGAGCTACAGCTATTGCACGTACACCGCGATCGCCTCATCCTGGCGGCGTTAGACAGCGGCAGTACCGAAAGGCGTGAAGCGTGAGTGGGGCGTTGCAACCCTTCACGCTGCCACCATTGGTGCCCTCTGATTCCTCACATCTGGTTAGCGATTCTTGAATTTTAGTGGCAGAGAAATCTGTACACGCTATAATGCATCTCAATAGAAGCTGTTGCGGATTGGAGACTCTTGGGGGTACCGCTAAGTGAACCAGTATTTGATGCTGGATGCAGCTTACTTCGTCAGACTTCTTGTTCATTCTTTACGGAATCTGATACCTGCTTTTGTGAGTGGGTATCTCATTGACCTGATTGTTGACTCAGTGGTCTATCGCCCTAATCAACCAATCTGAGGCTGTTAGAGACTGGATCGCCTCAGGATGGACATGGACTCACGCTTCTGCGTAATCTCGAGGTTTACACGTTATGCAACGGCGCGTCTGCACGAGCGAGAGAGGTTGATTTCAGACCTTTCTGCTGCCGCCAAATTTTGAGGAAATTGAATGTCAAAGCAAATTGTTATCGCTGAGCAGCATCGAATCGCTGCCGTTTTTTCAGAAGATCAGATTCAAGAACTTATTGTTGCTACGGGAAGCCATCAAGTCAGTGATGTCTATCTTGGCATCGTTGAAAATGTCTTGCCTGGTATTGATGCTGCCTTTGTCAACATCGGTGACAGCGAGCGGAATGGATTCATTCATGTGACTGATTTAGGCCCCCTAAAATTACGCCGAACGGCTGGCTCAATTACCGAATTGCTGTCACCGCAACAGAAAGTGTTGGTTCAAATTATGAAGGAACCAACCGGCAACAAGGGGCCGCGGCTCACTGGTAACATCTCGCTACCGGGGCGCTATCTGGTGCTCATGCCCTACGGCAAGGGTGTAAATCTGTCGCGTCGCATCCGGAATGAAAATGAGCGCAATCGATTGCGTGCGCTGGCAATTTTAGTGAAACCTGCGGGTATGGGCATCGTTGTGCGGACTGAGGCCGAAAATATGCCTGAAGATGCCATCATCGAAGACCTGGAAGCCTTGCAGAAGCAGTGGGAGTTGGTGTTGCAAGAGGCGACCACGACCCGTGCACCTGCTCTCTTAAACCGTGACGATGACTTTATCCAACGAGTACTGCGAGATGTGTACAGTTCGGATGTCAATCGCATCGTTGTCGATTCACATACCGGATTGAAACGGGTGAAACAGCAGCTCGCGAACTGGGGCGGTGGCGATCTGCCGCGCGGAGTGCTGATCGATCATCATCGCGATCGCATCCCCATTATGGAATATTTCCGGATCAATGCGGCGATTCGAGAAGCCCTGAAGCCAAGAGTTGATTTACCGTCGGGTGGTTACATCATCATTGAGCGAACCGAAGCGTTAACGGTTGTCGATGTTAACTCAGGTTCGTTTACCCGCTCTGCTACTGCACGTGAAACAGTCCTCTGGACTAACTGCGAAGCGGCCACGGAGATTGCGCGGCAGCTTCGCTTACGCAATATTGCTGGTGTGATTGTCATTGACTTTATTGACATGGATCAGCGCCGCGACCAGCTACAGGTGTTAGAGCATTTTAACAAAGCATTAAGAGCCGATAAGTCGCGTCCGCAGATTGCTCAGCTTTCCGAGCTTGGACTGGTTGAATTAACGCGCAAGCGTCAGGGTAAAAATATTTACGAGATCTTTGGTCGTCCCTGCCCCACGTGCGGTGGCTTGGGGCATCTGGTGCATCTGCCTGGTGATACGGACGATGCGGATGGTGAGAGCCTTGATCGTCCAGTAACAACAGCTCTGCGTGAAGCACGGACATCTGATCGAGGCCCCGTTGGGCGTGGTGGACGCGGGCGCGATCTGGTGCTGCCAGATGTTGCTGGCGTACCTGAACCAAATTGGGACGATCGCGGCGAAGAGTTGGATGACGGGAGTGACCTGCAGGATCTGGGGCTGAACCACCCAAGCTATCAAGAAATTGGCGGTAATAATCGCCGTCGCCGCCGCCGCCGTCCGGGTGACGATGCGTTGCCGAGCCGCTCATCCGTACCAGCCGCACCCACGCTTAAGTCTGACTCCAGTGGTGATGGTGAGGGCGCAACGGTGGGTGTGCCGTTTAGCAATCGTAATGATCGCTCAGAACGGCCAGGCCGTGGCCGGGGCGGTCGGGGTCGCGGTGGCCGCGATGTCGCTGCTCCAGAGTTAGTGGTTCGCGACACAGCATCTGCCGTTGATCCGGTCGTTGCGCCGGAGGCACCGTTCACGCCGCCACGAGAAGGGGTACCAGAGGCTGCGTATCCAGAGGAGCGTCGGGGACGTTCAAGACGAGACTCGGCGCGATCGCCGCAAGAGCCGCCGGAAGTGGTCGCCGTTGAAATGACGCCTGAAGAGCAGGAAGTCTACGCCTGGATGGGGATTTCACCGCTAGTCCTCACTAGTCAGGAAGTGAAAAACCCGAAATCAGCGATTATTTCGGTTGTGCTGCCGGGACAGGCAGAAACGGTTGCCCCGGCGCAGTTAACGTTAACGCCTCAATTAGAAATGGCAGCGGTTGCCGCTGACCCGATGCCGTCTACGGATCGATCGAGTGTAGAATCCCTGCCAACCCTTACCAGTCTGCCTGCAGTCGAAACTGGTGCTGATGACGATCGTGACCTTCCAGGTATGGTAGA
>JAJPKC010000338.1 GCA_021323955.1 Oscillatoriales cyanobacterium Centralia_MAG_596
AAGCTACGCCGTAGGCTATCGGGTTTTAGCTTTTGGCGAAGCTGCACCTCATCAATCTCACCAACAAACTTTTCATCGGCGGGAATGACATCAAATTTGAATTCTTTAGCTTGTGCTTTATAAGTCACGACAAATGGCTTGATTGCTGGTTTAAGATTGCCGTTGCGAGTCATTAACGCCTCAGAAACATCACCTTTATTTGCTGCTAGCCCTAAAGAACTGGTGAGATCCTGCTGATTTGGATCGCAGTCCACAACTAAAACCTTCTTTCCCAATAGGGTGAGAATAGCAGCAAGATTAACCGTCGTGGTTGTTTTGCCAACACCACCCTTATTGTTATAGACCGCAACCGTTAAAGCTTTAACAGGCTGCTCAATCTGCCGTCGCAGTGATGCGATGAGTTTGTCCGCATTCTCTGGAGTGATTTCAAGACACGCTGTGGCAGGATGAACAACCTTACCGTGTTTGCGGAAAAGCTGAATATGAACAGAGTTCGTAATGATGCCCCATTGTACGCTGTGGCAATTACGGGCTAGTAAATATCCCTTTAACTGCTCAACTGTTCTCCTGTAACCGGCTGAACCCTCACATAAATTAATGTCTTGCCCTTTAAGTTCGATTAGGAGATGAGGATTGGATTTGGTATTAACGAAGACATCACCTTCACAATCTTTACGAGCAGCGTAGTCAACAGCCCCTTTCCCTGTGTCATATTCTGGGTAAACTTCCCCTGTTTTAAAGCCTAACGCCGCTAGAAAAGCGGGCTGAATAAATTGATGATCGACAACTGCTTCTTGAGCATCTGCTGGCAGACTTTGCAGAGCCGCTTGCAAGCTAATGGGTGGCATGGGCAAAAGTATGTAAAGGCTGGCTGAGCGAAGCTAACTGTCTAAAGCTTGCCCACTGCGGGCAGGCTTCTAACCGCGATCGTTTACTATGCAACCCTGAAGCCTACTCACTGAAGCTCATTTCCATTTTTACTACCAACAACACGATCAATCCGGGCTTCATCAAATACTCATGTAGGTAATAGCACGATGGAGGATAGCGATCGCGCCGCCCACCGATTTTTTTGCCAGTTCGCCGCCGCCTGCTTTGGCGAATTCTTCAAAAGCGATTTTGGCGATCGCGCCAGCCGTGAGAACAGTCACAGGTTCCATAGCAAACTCTCTCTGCAAAGGGTATCTCTTTTCTACGCCAGATTCTCTTTGGTTTCAGACACATTCCCCTCTCACAGCAAGGCTGCGATCGTTCCTTTTCAGAGCACGACCATTGGAGTTTGGAACACGACCATTTGAGCTTGGAACACGACCATTTGAGCTTGGAACACGATGATTGGAGTTCAGAACACGACCATTTGAGTTTGGAGCACGACCATTTGAGCTTGGAACACGATGATTGGAGCTTGGAACACGATGATTGGAGTTCAGAACACGATGATTGGAGTTCAGAACACGACCATTTGAGTTTGGAACACGATGATTGGAGCTTGGAACACGATGATTTGAGCTTGGAACACGATGATTGGAGCTTGGAACACGATGATTGGAGTTCAGAACACAATCGTTCCGGTTCCAAACTGAATTGTTGACCTTCAAAGGGCGATCGTTCCAGGGTCAAACCGTACTCTTCCGGTTTTACGGACGATCGTTCTTAGGCGAAACGATAGGACAGCGAGTTCAAGCGCGATCGCGCTGGGCCAAAGATGCTAAGTTTGACGGTGGCAAGCGGTTTAACCATTTCACTTACTATGCGTACACTGCAGCGATTTTTCACGGTTCTCATGGTGCTATTCATTCTGATTGCGATCGTGCCGCTTCCTGCTCTTGCTGCCAGCTCAGCAGCCATCCGAGCCTACGATGACGCCGAAGCAACCACCAAAAACTATTCAGGACAGACCCTAATCAAGGCTGAATTTGGCAGCGTCAATCTCAAAGGTGCCAACTTTAGTGGTGCTGACCTCCAGGGCGCTGTGTTCAACGGCTCCGAACTGGTCAACGCTAACCTGCATGGGGTGAACTTCAGCAACGGGATCGCATACCTCAGCAACCTGGCAGGCGTTGACCTGACCGATGCCATTTTGACCTCGGCCATGCTGCTCAAGTCCAACTTTCGCGATGCCAACGTTACAGGAGCCGACTTTAGCTTTGCCGTACTCGATCGCACCCAGACACTCCAGCTCTGTAAAACCGCCAGCGGCGTCAACCCCATCACCGGCGTAGACACCCGCGAATCCCTCGGCTGCTCTTAAACGAAGGATCACTGTACGGGCGGGTTTAGCAGACCAATCGGCATCCTGCAATAGATTTGACCCCAAAAACCGCCCCTAACAACTATCGAACCGACTTAATTTCATCCCTCATCCCTCATCCTTCCTCCTTTAGCCTTTAGCCTTTAGCCTTTACCCTTCATTCCTCATCCCTCATCCTTCCTCCTTCATCCCTCATCCCTCATCCCTCATCCTTCCTCCCTCATCCCTCATCCTTCATCCCTCATCCCTCCCCATCATGAGCTAATCTAATGCTGTAACAATTGATCAACCTCTAGGAGTCAGTCTTGGAACGGACATTTTTGGCAATCAAACCTGATGGCGTACAGCGCAAACTGGTCGGCGAAATCATTCGTCGGTTTGAAACAAAAGGCTTCACGCTGGTTGGCTTAAAGCTGGTTAACGTCAGCCGGGAACTGGCCGAAACCCACTACGGCGTCCACCGGGAGCGCCCCTTCTTTGCGGGTCTAGTAGACTTCATTACATCCGGGCCAGTTGTCGCAATGGTGTGGGAAGGCGATGGGGTGATTGCTTCTGCCCGTAAGATCATTGGTGCAACGAACCCGTTGAATGCTGAACCGGGAACGATTCGGGGTGACTTCGGGGTGAATGTCGGTCGCAATTTGATTCACGGGTCGGATGCGCCCGAAACCGCTCAGCAAGAGATTAGCCTCTGGTTTAAGGATGAGGAACTGGTGACCTGGCAGCCAACACTAATGACCTGGATACACGAATAACCTTCAGCCGGTTCGATTTCAGCCGGTTAAAAACCCGGCCTGCTGATGCACACGGTTTTCCGGTGAGCCAACAGGCCGGGTTTCGCTTTGCTCTTTTCACCGTTCGGCGGGTTCCTTTTCGGGTGCTTTTGCCTCGGTGGTGTCCTCAAAGATTGAGGCGGTAACCGGCTCGTTGCGCTGGGAAAAGCCCCACAGGAAGATGAGCGCGATCGCGCTGACCATGACCCACTCGGACGGGACAAAGGCGGGATTAATCACTCGGGCCAGTAGGCGCAGACCCACCAGTGCGACGGTGATATAACCGGCATCTTCTAGATAGCGAAACTCCTGGAGCCACTGCATGAACAGGCCCGCCATAAACCGCAGGGCAATGATGCCGATCGTGGCACCAACGAGAATCAGCCAGGTTTCTTGAGAGACTGCGATCGCGGTGGTCACGCTGTCTAAGGAAAATGCTAAATCGGTAACGGCAATCATGGGGATCGCCTGCCACAGTGATGAAAAGCGGGGACCGTGGTGGGGATGTTGGCCGTTATCGTCTGATTTTGATGTGAAGTACTGGATCACCAGCCACAGCAGATAGAGCGCGCCTGCCAGCTCAAACTGCCAGAACTTAACCACCCACGTAGCGGTCAAAATTAAGGTCATCCGCAGCCCGTAGGCCAGCACCAGGCCAATGTTGAGCGCCCGTCGCTGTAAGGAAAGATCATGTAAACCCTGCGTCAGGGCGGCAAGGGCGATCGCATTATCAGCCGACAGCACAGCTTCTAGCGCAACTAGGACTGGCAGCAGCAGTAGAGTGTCTAACCCAAAATTAGGCGAATCAAGCAGTTGATCTAACATTCAGTGATTTATTAAATCCAACGTGGCAAATAGACAATGATGGGGCGTACAGTCGTGAGCAAGCACACTTGTTTCGCGGCGGCGTTTACCCGGCCAAACGCAGGATGGTTTGGGGCTAGAGGGGCAAAGCTCCCCACCGGGATCGCGATCGCGATCAATGCGCTTAGTACTTACTAAGCCTAACGCCAAAGCGAAAAAATCTGTTAGCTCGATGCGTGTCGTGGTGACGACGGGCCGTTGCAAGGCGTGTCCCCATCTCCCTACCGAGCGTGCTGGCAGCGGCATTTCTGTTGCATCTTGTAACAATGTATTCCCGAAAGGCGCGTTTTGGAGGAAATTGGGGAACTATAAACCCCACAGGAGGAGTTTTAGACAATGGTATTGGACACGCAACTCTTTATGGCTTTGACGCCTCTATCAGACACGCAAATTTTTGTTGCTCTCGTTGTAGCACTGATCCCCGGCGTTCTTGCCTTCCGTTTGGCCACAGAGCTTTACAAATAGATACCTTTTGTAACAAATTAATTGGTAGCCTGTTTTGTGATTTGGCTCTACAATTTCCCGGTAATTCCTTCGGGTTAAACCACGGTATTGTATCCAGGAGCACGATCAACAAAGCAGGCTTTCTCTTTTGTCTGTATTTAATCTTCCAGTGGTGATCCGATGATGCTCAGGCGGTGATCTGCCGTTTGCATTCGTTTGAGTGCCTGAAAGGCCACATCATAAAAGCTGATGGTTCGTGGCGTCTGGCTCCTCTCGCGGCTCAGCACTGAGATAGTTGCCAATTAAGGCATTGTTGACTTTAATGGATCAGACTTTGTTCGTTAGCCGTTGCTTCCGTCTTGATGAATGCGCGATCGCCATTGATCCAGGACTGCAACTTCAGGGATTGCTCTACGTTTTGCTTGCTTAGACCGGACTGAACACCATGCACGCACTGAAACCGTCCTACCTACCGCCACAGCCCACTCGACGCACCCGGACGGTTCCTCGCCACAAACCGCAGCCACGTCCGCGTCCGCATCGTGCCATTGTCATTGAGACGACTGTTAAGCTATCGGTTAACGCAGTGCTGTCGGTCGCTGCAATTGGCGCTCTGGTGCAGCTATTGCCCTACCGTTCGTCGCAGTTGGCAAAGCTACAGGAACTCCAGACGGCGGTTCAATCAATGAACGATCGGGTCGATCGTGCTCAAGCGCATTTTAGCCAGTATTTTGACCCCTACCAAACAGAGTCCAATATGGAGGCTCAGAGCAACCGGATCGGCGCACAGCAGCGTCGTGTGGTGCTGCAAGACCGTGGTATGCATTAGGAGGCAAACCGCTGCGAGGGGTGTCCTCGATGTTGCTGCAGGTTTGCGTTCTTGATCAAACAATTGTCTGGATCAATCATTAGCTTTTCCAGTTCCCTGGTAGTGCACCCAGGGGCTTTTAGGCTTCAAATGACGGGTGAAGCAGGTCATTCAGCCAGGTTTTAATTTGCGTCTGCAGGCGCTGGGATGCATCCAGGCTCGAAGCGGGTGTGGATGGCAGGGCGGTAAGCGCGCGATGGTAGTCTGCAATGGCGTAGTTCCAGTCGCCTGAGAGGTGGGATGTCCGTCCCCGGTGGGCATAGATGTGCCCTCTCATCGTTGTCGTTGACTCGGTTAAGTCGGCACCACTGATCATGTGGCTAAACTGCAGCGCGAGATCAAAGTTTTCGATCGCTTGCTCGTACATTTCGAGTTCGCGAAAGGTGATGCCCTGGTTAATCCTGGCTCGAATGTTGGCTGGATTGAGGTCAAGCGCAGTTTCATAATCAAAGAGTGCTTCGACCAGTTGCCCCATTGAGGCGTGGCAATTAGCCCGATTGTTGTAGACCTTTGCCAGTCGTGGGTTCAGCTCTAGAGCCTTGTTGTAATCTGCCAGGGCACGGGTAAATTGACCGTTTTGGAAATACAGCAGACCCCGGTTGTTATAGTCGCTCACGCTGGTGGGGTTGCGCTCGATGAGCAAGCTCAATAGATCGATCGCGGCCTCATGGTTGCCCTGCTGAATTTCGCTAAAGGCCTGTTGGCGGATCATAGCTGGCTGTTCAGGCAGATTCAGGGGAATGGAAAAGTCGATGGCACCCGATCGATCAAGCACAAGCTGCTTGCCACTGGACCGTTGCCGGGAGCCGTGAAGGCTAACTTTTGCAGCAAGGGATGTCGAGCGGGAAGACGATTTGATTTTGTGCGGCTGACCTTGAAACATGCGGGAGTTCATAACTTTTTAACGTCTGTTTGCAATCAGATTAAGAATTTTCCTTTTGGAGTTGCTCTATCTATGTGTCACTTGCTTATGTGTCTTAAGTTAGACCTTGTCGCACAGACCATGAGTGATTCGTGTCACGGCTGTTGCGGCTAATCTTTGACAGGGCTACACCGATCACGAGTCCATTTTTGATACACAGTGACACCTCATCCTTGTGGCTCCCGCTTTTATGACGTCGCAGAACGCAGGCGACAGAGACCCTGCGGCAATCACCAAGTCTGGGTCGGTAGAGCGGGTGGATGAGGCAGGGTAAGGCACGCTACTCACAGTTGAAACAGGAGAAGCGCCGCTCGAAGTTGTAGAATGCGATACAGTGATGGACTAATGCTCACTTGACTTGTCTCCTGGAACTTCCTATGACGACTGCGACATTTAACTCCAGTGCGCCCGATCTGTCCGCCGAGGATTACATTGTGGTGGGACTGGCAACCTGCTTTATTAAAGAAGATGGAGAGGTGCATGAGGTCAGCGTGGTTGAACCGATTCCATCGGCGGCTTTAGAGGCGATCGTCAAAGGAATTCCCACCTCGTATCGGATGGCGACGGCCACAACCGTGGGTGCCGTTCTGCCTGATGAGACGCCCCGGCTACCGGCTGAATTTCCGGCTGATGCTCAGTTTTGCGATGAGTTTGCCTATCGGGCGATCGCGGCGGCTCGCACCTACAAAGTACGTCCGGTAGCCCAGTCGCACATTCCGTTAGGCACCAGCCGGAGCGATTTCCAATATTCGACAGAACGGAAGCGGGTGTTGAACTCGCAGCGCATCATCCGTCCCGAGGACAACGTGAAGCAACATGAGTATACGCACAAGGTGCTTTAAACCTGGTTCGTCAATGGCGGTGAGTGGTTGATGCGGCAATGACCGCTGCAAGGTAAGGGGGATTGTTTATGCTTAAGCTTTATGGTGGAGCGTTCAGTCGGTCGTCGATCGTCCAGTGGTATCTGGAAGAACTGGCGATTCCCTACGAGTTCGTTCAGCTCGATATGCAGGCAGGAGAGCATCTGGAGTCTGACTTTACCGCGATCAATCCGATCGGCAAAGTTCCTGCCATTGTTGACGGTGACTTAAAGCTGTGGGAATCGGGCGCGATCTTGCTGTATCTGGCTGATAAGTACGGTCAGGCGGCCACCGCAGAACAGCGGGCGGAGATGGCCCAGTGGGTGCTGTTTGCCAACGCGACGCTGGGGCCAGAACTCTTAAATGAAGCGACCCGCGATCGCGAAATGTCACGGTTACTGAAGCCGCTTGACCAGATCCTGGTTCACCAACCTTTTCTTACGGGTGACCAGCTAACAGTGGCTGATGTGGCGGTTGGCGCGGTGATCGGCTTTTTCCAGATGCGCTATCAGATGAACTTCACAGCCTATCCAAACGTGATGGCTTATGCCAAGCGGTTAACCGAACGACCCGCATTCAAAGCGTCGATCGGACGGCGTGCCTAGACCGAGTGATCTCGATGATCCGTTAACCTGCCGTGCCGCCAGTGGCCTGTAGCTTTGCCCGAATCGATTCAATGCGCTTGCGGTTAACGCCCAGGTCAGATTTGCCCAGACGCGAAGCAGACCGCACCTGAATTGCCCGGTTAGGCGCGTCCAGGTAGAATTCCACATCATCGACGAACCCCATGAGCTTGCTGGCAAACTCAGCGTGCAGGTAATGGTCAGACTCGCTCACAATGGTTGTCCGTTCTTCAGCCTGGACAATCGCTTTCAGTGTTGCCCAGGCTGCGGTGGCGTCTGTGTTAAACTCCAACGGCGCGATCGCGTGGGCCGCATCCGCATCATAGCTGCATACGCAGTTGGGTGTACCAGGACAGGGGGATAGACGACCATCGCGAACACCCAGGGTCGCAGGACGGGTACCGGAGAACTTGAACATATATGTAATTGTGACGGGTAGACGGTTGGGTAGCGGTGCCAGCTAGCGACTCAGCCATCGCAGCGCAACGCTGGCAGACTTGTCAAATCGACGGCAACGATGGCTCCGGGCGTGTCATGGGAACAAGACACGTTGCTCAACCTGGGTTAGTTCTCGCCCTTTTTGCTGACTTTAGGTGCGGGTTCGGCAGCATTGAGCGCGCGATCGAGGACGCCCCGCGCGTCTTCTGCCTGACTGCGGGCTTCCTTATAACGCAGGTTTGCTTGCGCGTAGGTCTTGAGCGTTTTGAAGCCATCCTTCAAACTGGCAATTTCTTCCTCGCTCACTGGCTCATCGCTAAAGAGAATATCGATCTTGGCACGCACCTGGAGTGCTTCTGTCCGTGATTCCTGTAGTTTTAGCTTGAGTGTGGCCAGATTGCTGAGTACCTGCACGGCGTGGGTCACAGCGTCTTCTTCGGGACTGGGGTTGACAGTGGGTTCTTTCACTTCAATAAACTGTTGGGGAGCAAAGCCGTCAGAAAGTTCAGTTGGGAGTTCGCCAGAGTCCATCAGCTCAATCAACTGGTCCATTGCCTTTTCGCGGGCTTTGGCCGAATCTTTGCCGGGAACGGTCAGAATGACCTCAGGGCTTTGCACAAGGGTGTATTGAACCATAACGGTAAAGATAAAACATTTGTACTAGTGATCTTACAGTATTTCACTCTGGTTGACTGCCAAAACTCCTGCGATCGCCATCACCAAGATACACCGTCCACGCGCTGATCAGACGCTTTCCTGGATCGAAGGCCGGGTATGCCGTACAAATTTTTGGGGGAACCGTGAGTGCTGGCATGGGCAGATGGCGCGAACAAATGAAATCTTTATCGTTTTAGCGCGGTCTGGCCCGTCGCCTCACCAAGAATTTACCGAAATTCCCTCCTGGTGGCGACTAAGCTAGACGTATAAGTTTTGTATGACAGGTTGCCATCACGTTAGGATTTTCCCAATCGATGGTGATCTGTCTTTACCAACAGATGCTTTAGCAACAGACCCTTTCTGTATCTACGCGGTGCTCAGGAAGGGTTTGCAACTGTTGGCTACTCGTTTCACGGGTTGGTTTGAATTGGGTGCAGCAGATTTCTAGAACAACCTGAGTAGCGGGCAAACGCCTTACGCTGTTTCAGCATCAACTCTCCAGAAACTCAGTCCTTGATGTGGGCCTTGGATTGACTGAGTTTCACTCATAGGACTTACGCACGTGAAGCCAGAAACTTCGTTTGCGAAGCATAGGCTGAGCGCGATCCCCTTTGCCTCCCGTTTTCTGGGGGCAAGGTCGAAAGCGCCCTGCAAACGGGGGTAGCGATCTAACGACGTACGTCCTAACTCATTGTGATGACCGCATGACTAAACACACTATTAATGCCGCGAGGAGCGTCGGACAAGCAATGCAAGGACAAAGCAATCTTGTCAAAGAAGCCTGGGAATTGTTAGAGGACGCGATCGTCTACTTCCGTGGACGTCCGGTGGGTACGGTTGCCGCGCGTGACCCCTACGTGGAGTCTCTGAACTACGATCAGTGCTTTATGCGCGATTTTGTATCGGCGGCACTGCTCTTTCTCATTCAGGGGCGATCGGACATTGTGCGCAATTTTTTGGTTGAGACGCTGGCTCTGCAAAGCAGCGACAAACAGATGGACTGCTTTAATGCCGGTCAGGGGTTGATGCCAGCCAGCTTTAAGGTGGAAGCGTGGGATGGCCATCAATATTTGACGGCTGATTTTGGTGAGCACGCGATCGGTCGCGTAACGCCCGTTGACTCCTGCCTGTGGTGGCTCATCTTGCTGCGGGCGTATGTCAAAGCAACGGGCGATATGACCCTGGCCCACGAGCCAGAATTTCAGCAGGGCATTATTCTGATCCTGAAGCTGTGCCTCGCCGATCGCTTTGATATGTATCCGACGATGCTCGTACCCGACGGTGCATTTATGATCGATCGTCGGATGGGCGTGTACGGCCACCCGCTCGAAATCCAGGCGTTGTTTTATGCGGCCCTGCGCGCTGCTCAGGAACTGCTGGCTCCGGGACGACGCGGTGATGTTTACAGTCAGGTGGTGAACCAGCGGCTCAGTATTCTGAATTTTCATATCCGGGAATACTACTGGCTGGATTTAGGCCGGCTCAACGCCATCTACCGCTTTCGGGGAGAGGAGTTTGGTGAAGCCGCCGTCAACAAGTTCAATATCTATCCCGATTCCATTCCCTACTGGTTAACGGAATGGATGCCCGAAAAAGGGGGGTATCTGGCCGGTAATCTCGGCCCGGCCCAAATGGATTTTCGCTTTTTTACGCTCGGCAACCTGATGGCGATCGTCTCCTCTCTCGCCAGTGAACACGAATCACAGGCGATTATGGACTTGATCGAGCAGCGCTGGCAGGATTTAGTCGGCTACATGCCGATGAAGATCTGTTTCCCTGCCGTGGAAGACCTGGAATGGAAGATCCTGACGGGATGCGATCCCAAAAACGTGCCCTGGTCTTATCACAACGGCGGCAACTGGCCAGTGTTGCTCTGGAGTCTGGCTGCTGTGGCTCAAAAAACGGGCCGACCAGAACTGGGCTGGCGGGCGGTCGAAATTGCGGAGCGACGGCTGACCGAAGACGAATGGCCAGAATACTACGATGGGAGAAATGGTCGGCTGGTTGGCAAAGCCTCACGGAAATACCAGACATGGACAATCTCTGGCTATCTGCTGGCCCGCGAGTTTTTGGAAAATCCACAGCACTTGAGCCTGATTAGCTACGACGAAGACCCGGAAATGCTGGCGTTGATGGGTAAGGTGCGTGAGTTGCGGTAGCAGGGCTTACCAGGGGGCTTGGCCTGTGCCAGTTGGCCATCACCCCGTGTTCGATTAACCGTGATGTCTCACTTAGGAAGGGCGCGAGGAGGCGTATCTGGCTGTTATGGTGGGGCTACGTCGGCACGAGTCTGGGCAGGGCGATCGCACATCTGTCTGGGCTACGTGATCTGGCATGGCCATTGGGCACGCGCCTATGAACTCCGCCTCTCCGCTTCTGGCTACTGGTATCCCAGTCCTGGTCACACTATTTACAGGGCTGTTGATTGCGTTTGCCGTGCAGTTGCTGCTTACCACGTTTGGCATTGCTGCCGGTATTACGGCTCTCGGTTATTTACCGGGGAGGAAATCAGACCCCGCGGCACCACTGCCGTCCGACCCTAAACTGGCGTCTGACTCTGAACCATCCATGGCCCGTGGTGTGGGAACTGCCAACAAGATTGGATTTGCGGTTGGTGCCGGAACGCTACTGACGGTCAATACGGTGCTGTTGGTTGCCTGCTGGCTGGCCGTAAAGTTAAGCCTGGTTGACCGCATCATGCTGGGAGCGATTCTAGGCGTGGTGATCTGGTCGGGCTACGTTCTCATACTGTTTTGGTTTAGCACCAAAGCCGCCGGATCGATCATGGGGGTACTCGCAGGGGCTATGAGCGCTGGCGTCCAGGGGTTGATCGCTACCGTGGGCAACGCATTAAAACCGGACAAGGACGCTGATCGCCTGTCGCCCGCGCTGGATCAGCGTTTGGCTGCTACAGAATCGCATTTGGCAACGATGCAGACGCAAATGGCGGCCAATCAGCGCACGCTTGAAGCGACGCTTCAGGACTATCTGCAAACGCTGCCAGCACCGCAGCTTGACCTGTCGGCCATTCGCCAGGACGTTGCGCGTGTGCTTGCAAGTAGTGGATTGCCGTCGGTTGCGCACGAAACGTCACTGAGCCGCCTTGATCGACAGGCACTTGTAGATTTAGTCAGTCGTCGCACAGACTTCTCCCAGCAGGATGTTGCCCAGGTGGTGGAACAACTGGAGGGTGTCTGGCAGGAGGTCATGGGTGCTCCCGACCCGATCGCAGACGTGACTGCGTTCCTGCAATCTGCCAGTCCAGAGGCGCTTACACCAGACGCGATCAATGCTCGTCTCCATCAACTCCGGAGCCATATCGCATCACCAACCTCGACCCGCGAATCGAGTGCTCCCCAGACGTCTGGCGCATCGTTAGAGCCAGCGCAACTGATCAAGCGTCTGGTACGAGTGGTGCGCGATCGCGTTGATTTGTCTGATATCGATGTCGGTACGGTATTGCAGCACGTTCAGTCATTGCTGTCGCCGGAGGCATCGGAGTCTCCTGACGTGTTCACCAACCCCTTTACCGGCACCATCCAGGCGGATGTGGAGACGTATCTGCTCACTGCCGACCCCTGGCACCTGACCCACAAAACGGTCAAAGCAGAGTTTGAGGATGTGATCTACGATCCCGACGCCACTCCGGTCGCCGTGCGCCGTCAGCTCTTGCCCATTGATCGCACCGTGTTTGTTGCTCTGTTGCAGCAGCGGGACGACCTCTCGCCTGCCAGGATCAACACCATTGCCGATCGCCTCGTGGAAGTCCGTCAGGTAGTATTGAAGACGCTGGATGCTGCGATTGCAAACGCCTCTGTCGATACCTTTAGCGATCGCGTCGCGGACTACCTCCGTTCGGCTAAAAAGGCGACGCTGAAGCCGACCAGCATGCAAAAGCAGATCAAAGCACTGTTACAAGCGACGACGGTTGATGTCGATGCCTGGGACGACCACTTGCATGCTCTTGGTCGCGATCGCATTGCCGCTGCTCTTGCTGACCGTTCTGATCTGGATGAAGCCGCGATAGAGCACCTGACCACGCAACTTGAATCCGTGCGCGATCGCCTGCTGGATGAAGCCCAAACGGCTCAAGCTGCACTGGCATCCGAGGCCACGACGCTGTGGCAACAGTTTGGTGAATTCGTGCGCGATCGCAACCAGAAGCTAACGGCACGCACCGTTCAGCGGCAGGTCAAAGCGCTGGCGAAAGCAACCAAAAACGAGCTAGCCAGCCTGCGCCACCATCTACCACCGTTTGATCTGGCCGTTGCAACGCAGTGGCTCGTTGATCGTCAGGACTTGAGCGAAAAGCAAATTCAGCGCATTCTGAAGCAGCTGGAAAAAGCATGGGATAGCCTTCTCCAACTGGCTCAAGCCGCCATCAACGTCACCAACGCTGGGTCTCATCACACTGTGGCAGTATTCGCAGACTATCTACAAACAATCGATATCGCCACGATGAACGCGGTTGATGTATCCAAAGACCTGCTGCACTGCCTCCACCAGCACGCGATCGAGGGGGACAGCCTGGCGCAACTGACATCGCTTGACTGGGAGCCGTTAATCCAGCAGGTGCAGCAGCGTCAGGACTTGACTACGGCGCAGCAGCAACAGGTGCTCCACCAGTTTCAGAAGGCGCTCTATACAATCGGCAAACTGCCCCGCCGTCTAGCACTCCGCGCCCAGCGACAGACGCAAAGCTGGCAGGACATGGTGAGCGATTATCTGCGCTACGCTGAACGTGACGACCTCCAGGGCGATCGCGTGGCGGTATTTCTGCAGCAACTCTGGATGCGTGTACAGACCGGGCTGACAGAACCCGAACACTGGCTGGAAACCTTGCAACACGACCTGCCAACGCAGCGCGATCGCGCGATCGCGCTACTTTTGGAGCGTGGCGACCTGACTGAGGCTGAAGTCAACCAGACTGTAGAGCGTCTAGAGCAGGCTGTTCGGCAGGTGGGTGAGCAGGCCCATGCCCTAAAACAGCAGGCGCAGGCGACTGTTGCCACAGCTCTGGACAATCTCCAGCACTATATTGCGTCTTTACCGTTGCCTGAGCTGGACTACGATCGCGTGAAGCACGACCTGCAGCAATTGCTGGTTGATCCGCGCGCTGGCATCGAAACGCTGAGTGATTCCGTTGGCACCGCCTTGCGTGATCAGTTAAGCGCGTTAAATCGGCAGGCGCTGGAACGGCTGATCAATACACGGACTGATATTTCGGACGGTCTGGCCCGGCAGTTGACTGACCGCATCGATGCGCTCCGGTTGGGCGCGATCGCGCAGATTGATACGCTGCAACACGAAGCGCAACATCGCCTTGAAGATCTGAGACAGCAGGCACAACGACAGGCCAACGAAACCCGTAAAGCCGTAGCCACGGCTGCATGGTGGCTGTTTCTCACCGCGCTATCGTCAGTAATTACCGCCGCGATCGCCGGTGCGGTAGCGGTTGGGGGCTGGGAGTGGGTTGCACAAGTAGTGGGTTTGCTCCGGATGGGTGGTCAATGATGTTGGCTATTGTCCGACGGCATTGCTGCCAGGAGCGCAGTCTACAGCGTCCTTTCCCATCACAGGTTGGGCTGCTTTGCCAGTCTGGGCTGTTTGTGCTTCACATAAGACGGTGTCAACAGTTGCGCCGCTACTGCTGTCGTTGAGAACAGCAACCATCCCCACATAGGGACGTAAGCTACTGCTGAGCGACTCCGCATGGTGCACGGCGTACTGGGTGGCAGTCCCGTCTAGCTGGATGGAGTAACGGTAGTTTGGACTGTTGTACAGCGCAATTCCCAGCCGGTTCATATCGTTTGCGAACTGGGAATGTTCAAGCATGTACCCCTGCTGCGCATGATTGAGGGTGCCCAGATACATCTTGGCTTCGACCTGTTTCGCCTTGCTGGCCTGGTTAAGAAAAGATGGCAGCGCGATCGCGGCCAGAATACCACTAATCACCAGTACGATCGTCAGCTCAAGGAGCGTAAACCCCTCAGCCTGCCGCAGAATCCTTCGCAGCAGGTAAACTTTTAGACCAGTCTTCACAGAAATAACTCCCAGCGGATCTCTGAACCTGGTTGGGACAGGTGGGCCTTTACCATTTTTGCAACGCACTGGAACTTTGCAGGAGTCGCACCCAGACCCCTACCAGTGCGCTTTTGCCACCGTCAGGCAACCAGGCCGAGGCCAATAGACGACCTCATCCCTCTTTACAGCCCAACCCGCAAAAACCAGGACAAATTTACAAATTTAATCAGCAAATCTACTGAGTTATCCTAGCATGTGATTTAAATTACACTTAGGACGACGCGGCAGTTCACAGCATCTTTAATATCTAGTTCTGGAGGATATCTGGTTCTGGAGGATATCTGGTTCTGGAGAATATCTGGCGTTAGATCGAAACCATCGCTCGAATGACTGCGGCAATGAGCCGCTTACCCGACCTGACCGTTCGCGTTCGGTTTAATGGGCTGGTTTAACGCCTGACATTTGGCTGTAGCCGCATTGTAGGCCTCTAGATAGTCTTTGCCGCCCAGCATCAGGTCGCCATAGTATTCGTAGGGAGCCGTACCATAGATCGGCAGTGGGTCATCTTCGGGATAGTCCTCTTTGGCTTCTTCGATCGCAGCTTTTAACTGCTTGACTGTAAGCCGCTGCGCCGGAAAGTAATACAGCGCGTCGGCGGCACGGTTGAGGTACGGAAAGTTGGGGTCAAGTCGGCGATCGCTCAGCTCAATCCAGGCGTGTTCGAGGGGCTTGTAGGGCTGTCCTGCAACGGCCAGAAACCCCTGCACATAGGTTGCTTCGGCGGTGGCCAGGGCCGCACGGTAAGCATTGTTGAAGGGTGCTTTGGCTTTGCTAGAAATGCGGGTTGCCAGGTCGATCGACTGCTCTACATCTAACGGTTTATCCATGAGTGGCGGCTAGAGTCCAATGCTCTTAACAATAGCGCTTTGGTGGGAAAGCAGTTCAACAACGGCTTGACTGGCTGGTCTCGCACAACTGTCCACCGCTAACGAAGATCTGTCACAAGGGGGGTAGGCAAATCCGCGTCACTGTAAGAGTATGGGAATGTGAGGAGTACGAGATCGAACCGAAAAGCCCCTGGAGTCGAAACAAGGACAGACGCCCAGGGGCTTTTTGCTGTCAAATTTCTGGCTTGCCGGACGCCGATCGTTCTGCTGCCACAGTGCGCTTGCATCTGCTCGCAGCCCTGGTTCTCAGAGCACGCCTGTGTAGCTTCCCTTTGAGAAAGGCCACAAAATCCTTTAGGCTAGGGATAACGTGATGAAGCGATGAAGGTATCCGATGCGCGACCCAAAGCCGAACGTCCTTAAGATTGATGCAGGTACTCTGGTGCTAATTGTGTCGGCGCTGATCCTTCTGCCGCTTCTGTTTACCGGGTTTTTCTCGCAGTAACGGCTCCGGCTTAAACACGGTTAAGCGGGTGACGTCAGAGCCTCGCCATGCTGTGTCCGTGCCAATTGGTTTGATGAACGGATTGTTTGATGAACGGATTGATTTATTTGCAATCGCACGCCATTACCTGATTACGTACAGCACTGTGACTACCTATTTTCGCCCCACGATCGATGCGATGGCTGGTTATGTTCCTGGTGAGCAGCCCAAGCCAAACACAACTATCATCAAGCTCAACACGAACGAAAATCCTTATCCACCTTCGCCTGCCGCGATCGCGGTACTGCAGCAGCTACAGGGAGAATGGCTGCGCCGTTATCCTGATCCTTACGCCAATGAGTTTCGACAGGCAACAAGTGATGTGTTGGGTGTGCCGACAGACTGGATCATGGTCGGTAACGGTAGCGATGATGTGCTGAATGTGATCATACGGGCCTGTGCTGAAGGTGGCCGTAAGGTTGTCTATCCTGTACCGACCTATGTGCTGTATCGCACATTGGCGGCAATGCAGCCAGCAGACACGATCGAGATTCCCTATGGCGCTGATTACCGCTTGCCGATTGATGAACTGGTTGCTGCCAATGGTGCTGTAACGTTCATTGCGTCACCGAACAGTCCGTCCGGGCATGGGGTGGCAATCAACGATTTGCGCCAACTGGCCGCAAAACTGTCAGGCGTTTTAGTGATTGACGAAGCATACGTTGATTTTGCAGACGAAACTGCGCTGCCGCTGGTGCGCGAGTTTGAGAATGTCATCATTACCCGGACGCTCTCCAAGGGATACTCGCTGGCAGGGCTGCGGTTGGGCTTTGGTATTGCGAACCCAGCGCTACTGAGTGGCTTGTTTAAGGTCAAAGACAGCTATAACATTGACGCGATCGCCACGCTGGTTGGTGCTGCGGCCATGCGCGACCAGGACTACAAAAATGCCTGTGCTGCGAAGGTAAAAGCATCCCGTGCCAAACTCGCGATCGACTTAAAACAACTGGGCTTCCAGTTGTGGGACTCGCAAGCAAATTTTCTGCTGGCGCAACCACCGCGTAACAATGCCGAACCCATATATCTGGCGCTGAAAGAACGCGGTATTTTGGTGCGCTACTTTAAGCAGCCCGGCCTGGATGACAAGCTGCGAATTACGGTTGGCACAGATGAACAAAATCAACTGCTAGTTGAAGCGCTGATTCATCTGGTGTAAGCAACG
>JAJPKC010000177.1 GCA_021323955.1 Oscillatoriales cyanobacterium Centralia_MAG_596
AAACTTCTCCCGTGCGGTCATGAGCGCTCGATCAACGTCAGCGCATTCTTCAGGCGTTAAAAAGTCAGCCGATTCCATTGCTGTAGATGGGTTGAGGGGAGTGAAGATTCAGGACGTGACGCCTTGCGTTCGACATGAGTACTGCCTGGGCTGCCTGGCACCGCCTACCGCTGCTCTTCGCCACTGCCGTCCTCACGGTGGTCACGCCCGATTGCGGCGGAAAGTCGATCGCGGACATGAGACAGGACTACGTGGGTGTTAATTGGGGCACGCGGTTGCGGCAATTCCATGTTAGGCCAGCCGGGCAAATCAACGCACGGACAGTCCAGGGTCGCGACACCCTGATTTTTGATCGGTACGGGCATCGCGCAGCGAGAGCACGGGCTAACGTCCCAGGCAGGACTCAGCAACTCGGCGATCGTTTCAGTTGTGCCTTCCAGGTAGCAATCACCGGCTTTGAAGGAACGCACCAGTTCCCAGCACTGCTCAAACTCCGAACTGTAGCGATCGCCCTGGATCACGGGATGGGGCTGTAACGTGCGTTCACCCCCGTGAATAACGATGCGCTTGCCCAATTGGAACCAATAAGCCAGATACTCTTTAACCTGTTGTTCGGATGCCATGTTTAAGACTACGGCACAGTGTGCTCGCGATTGGAATTTAAAGTTCTATTGCTCTTGTACCGTCTTGGAAGTGAACAATGCTCCTGCCGCAGGTAGATTGTGGGCAGGGACGTTTTTCATATAGTGCACTACGGAACTGTGTTACGGGTTGAATTTTTACTGAACTATAGCTTTGCTCAGAGCGCCTCGAACAGAACGCAACGCTCTATGACCAGACCCGCTACCGCTATCAATCGGGACCTTTCCCTGAGGGAGGAGCCAGAATTCAGAATTCAGTCATTTAACACCGTCCGACTGGTGACTCCTGAGTTCCTTGCTATCCAGCGGTTTCGTCTTGTCTAGAGGCCTTCACCGATCGTGATCCTGTCTAAATTGTGAACAGAGATTTTCTCGAACTCTCTATTCACAAAGCCCTCCACTCACGAATGATTTAGGAGCGCTATAGAGCAACACCTCTATGCTAGTGCCTGTAGGTGAATGTCCGTGGACGCAAATCTGGAGCTAAGGTTAAGAACAGGCTGAATCCGTTGAAGTGGCGTTGTTGACTCAGTGTCCATTTCTGGAAAACACCTGGAACCAAGATAAAAGTTCAACCAGGATGGGAACTCTTAGGGGAGGTGTGTAGCATATCGCACCACTCCAGCGCGTACAAAGTTAGCACTTTGAGGAATAGGCTCGTGCAGGCGACGAAACAGCAGCAAATTTTGGGTTATTTCATTGAAGAAGCTCGAGAGCACCTCGACACGATCGAGCAGGGGTTGGTCGATTTACGCAGAACGATGGCGGACACAGAGCGGTTGAATGAGCTATTTCGCGCCGCACATTCTGTCAAAGGGGGAGCGGCAATGCTCGGCTTCAGCAGCATTCACCGGGTCGGGCACCATCTGGAAGATTGCTTCAAGCTGTTGACTGACCATCCTGTGCCAATTGACCAGCATCTCGAAAACTTGTTTCTCCAGGGGTTCGATATTCTCAAAGAACTGGTTGAGGAACTGCAATCTCCCTATGGGCTGCGTGAGGAGGATGCGGCCCAAACGGTACAGGCAGCCGAGCCCACATTTATCGAGCTACAGCAATATTTGAATCGGCTATTGCAGGCTGGCAGTACGGCGGCGAGTCAAGTGACCACCGCAACGAGTCAAGTGACCGCCGCGACGAGTCAGGCATCGCAGGGGCAAGCAGATCTAAACAATCGGCTGAACGGTGCGCTCAAAATTATGCTGCAGCTTTTCAAACAGGGCGATTCACCCACAAGCCGTCAACAGTTGACCACCTTGTGTAACCGCATGGTTGCGCTGCATACCGCTACCGAGTGGCGCAAACTCCTGCAAGCCGTACACGGCGCGATCGCAGACACTAAAAATCCTTATCCAACTGTGGCCCCCCTTGTGATCAAAGAACTCAAGCTGGCGAGCGACTTGCTGGTTGCAGGGCGCGCCAGTGAGATCACGCCCAGCCATCAGCTACAGCAGCTCGTCCTGGCGACAAAATCAGTTTCGGTCGTTCCATCGGTGCCGCTACCGGCTGTCGTACCCGCCGCGACAACAGCAAGCGGGTGGGAAACGTCATCAAAACCGCATCAAATTACCATCCCGGCAGAACCGAGAGCGGCTGCCAAAGCGCTACTAGACGCCTTCAACAAGTCGCAGCTCATTGAAATTGCCGAATTTTTAATGAAGGCGATCCAGTAAGCTACAGCTCCTTCAATGGTGGATGGCTTAGAAATGGTAGACGACCAGAGACGCGATCGCGGCCTTTTAGTTACGGGTGTAATCGATCGTGAGTCAATACGGGGCACTACGAGCATCGCCGCCCTCTAACGTGTCGTGGAAGCGAGCAGAAAACCGACCCAGACTGAATGGTGCCGTCACTTCCGCTGGCCCAGTCTTGATGACGCAAGCGACTCATCGCTGATTCAGCGATAACCTACTGAGCCGCAAAGGTATCACACTGGTTGAGCTTACCAGTCTTCAAGCCGCGTGTGAACCAGGACACGCGCTGCTGCGATGAGCCATGAGTGAAGGCTTCGGGTACCACATGCCCTTGGGCTTGCTTTTGCAGATAGTCATCACCGATTTGAGCGGCTGTGTTGATCGCGCCTTCAATATCGCTCTGGTTGACCAGGCTACGTTCAGCCGTGTAATGGCCCCAAATACCAGCAAAGCAGTCGGCTTGCAGCTCCAGACGAACAGATAGGCTGTTAGCAGCCGTCTTGCTGCCGCGTGTTTGCAGTTGTCTCACTTTGTTGGAAATACCAAGCAGGTTTTGCACATGATGACCAACCTCGTGAGAAATGGCGTAAGCACGAGCAAAATCGGCATTGGTGCCAGCCGTCGCATTGATTTGACGGAAAAAGCTCATATCCAGGTAGACTTTATCATCGGCTGGACAATAGAAGGGGCCGGACGCTGACCGAGCAAAGCCACACGCTGAGTTCACCGCACTGCTAAAAAGGACTAAATGCGGTGCCTGGTATCGGGCATTAAGCTGCTGCTTAAAGATTTGATTCCACGTGTCCTCGGTGTCGCCCAAGACAGCTTTGACAAAGTCTGAATCGCGATCGTTGATTGGTTGCGAGGGGCGCTGTGGTGCTGGCGCAACTCCGCCACCCTGAATCAGGTTCAACACCTCTAAGGGGTTCACGCCAAACACGAGGCTGGCGACGATTGCAATCAAGATGCCGCCAATGCCAACGCCGCCGGCCCTTCCTGGAATGCCCGATCCTTCGCCTCGAACGTCTTCGACGTTGTCGCTACGACGCATGTCGCCCCATTTCATCGCCTTTTCCTCGCAGTGTGGCTTTCTTATGATGATAATGGGACTCGCAGTGGTCGGATCGTTCTGGGCTTAATTTATAGTCCGCCGAACCACTCGTAGCCCTGGTCTTCCCAGTAGCCTGTTTGTGGCAATAGCTGGCTTACCAACTGGACGCGCGTGACCCACTTGGACTGCTTGTAGCCCAGCTTGATGGGTGCGGCTAAGCGAATTGGTGCGCCATTTTCGATCGAAAGCGGCTGACCGTTGCGCTGATACGCCAACAGCGTTTGGGGATGCAGCGCAGAAGCCAGATCCCAACTCTCGTAGTAGCCGTCGGCTGACTCAAAGTAGACAAAGCGAGCGGTGGATTTTGGCTTTGCCAGCGCAATTAGTTCACGGAGCGGAGCGCCGTTCCATTGCACGATCGCGGCCCACCCCTCAACACACACATGGCGAATGACCATCGACTGGCGCGGTCGTTTCTGAATGTCTACCAGACTTAACTGCAGTGGATTGGTGACTTCGCCGTCGATAGTCAAACGATAGGTCTGCAGGTCGATTTCGGGCGTGGTGTCAAAGGTGTTGATGAGGAGAGCATCTAACGGTTCGATCGCGCTCGTTGGAAATTCTGGTACCGGCGTTTGCGGCTTGAGCAGTAGTGCTTCAACGGTCTGGTTTAGCGGTTCAGTTCGTTGGCCAACCTGATTTGCCAACCAGGTGGACGAACAGCCACTCGTGAGCCACCCCATCCCTACCAGTCCAGAACGTTGTAACAGTTGCCGCCGTGTAAACGGACGCTGCGGTGACGATGCCATACTTACCTCAACTGAAACATGGACTGAATCAACCGTATACCACCTGCCTTCAATGCCAGCAGCGAATGGACGATCGCGAATAGGAGCACAATTGGGACGGTGATGAAATGCACAGTTCGCAGCGTTTGCCAGTTACCAAAAAGTGCCGCCAGCCAGGGTAACTGAGCGGGCTTATACATGGCCAGCCCCGACGCGATCGCCAGCAGCAATAGCGGCACAATGGCCGTGTACACTAGCCGATGCCAGGCATAGGTTTTGCGTTTTGGGTTGCGGCCAGTCTGTAATGCCTGGAGATCGCTGCTTGACACAAATCGACGGTGCCAGCGCCGCGTCAAACCGATGTATAGGCCATACAGCAATAGATTGAGCGAGAATACCCACATGATGGCGAAGTGCCAGTCTCGTCCACCCGCTAACCAGCCACCAAGCAGCAGCACCCGCGGAAACGTCCAGCCTCCACGCCCGCCAAACACAGGATTAGCGTTGTAAATTTGAAGACCACTGCTGATCATCAACAATAAGCTGATGATGTTGATGGCATGAAAGACTTTTACAATTCCTGCCTGTCTGGGTATCGGTGGCTTATGAGGTTTGGCGGATGGAGAAGATGTCATATCGGTTAAAGCGGCAACAGTTAAAGCGGCAACGATGGAAATAATGGGGCAAGCCAAAGCTGGATCTGCACGTCCCAACCGAGCAGAATGGCGATCGCCGTTGCTGCGATCAGAAGGCCACCGGCTTTCTGGATCGCTTCGCTATATCCCCGCCACTGCATGAGCAATTGGCTGAACCAGCGACCGGCATAGGCGATCGCCAGCAGCGGTAATCCTGCCCCTAAGCCATACGCACCCAGCAGCACAAATGCGCCCAACACGTGGTGGTTGACGGCTGCCAGGACGAGAATACTGGCTAAAACAGGCCCAGCACAGGGAGTCCACAAGAGTCCCAACTGTGTGCCCAACCAGAATTCGCCGGTCAGGCCAGCGGTGACAGGTGGTTTGAACCGGCCAAGACGGATGCCGCTGAATAGACGATAACGCCATTTTGGGAAAGCAGATCCCAGGCCCAGCAGCAGCAATAGCGTAATGGCGATCGCCCGCACCATGCTGGAAAATCCCGTCAGCCATTGACTGGTCACACCGAGCACACTGCCCGTTACCGCAAACCCTGCAATCAGACCAACCACGAGTGCGACAGGCCCGTAGCGGTGAGACTGGAGCGATCGCCCGATCAGCAGCGGCAAAATCGGTAGGATGCAGGGCGACAGCACCGTTAGGAAGCCACCCAGCAGCGCCAGCCCAATAGACAAATTGGCTACCATTTCCCTTCGCCTCCTACCCTAAGAGCCGACGGATTGCCTGCTCAGTCGTATCGTAGGCTCCTTCACCAATGTGGTCGTAGCGGATAATGCCTTCTCGATCGGCCAGAAACAGATGGGGCCAATATTGGTTGGCGTAGGCATTCCAGGTTTTGAACTCGTTGTCGAGCGGGACAGGGTATGTAATGCCATGCTGCTGCAACGCTCGCTTGATATTGTTCACATCGCGCTCAAAGGCAAACTCTGGTGTGTGAATGCCAATCACTTTCAGTCCCTGGGCGGCGTACTGTCCGTGCCAGCGAGTGATATACGGTAGAGTTCGTTGACAGTTGATGCAGGCAAACGTCCAGAATTGGATCAGGACTACGCTGCCTTTCAGGTCAGTGGTTGTCAGCGGTGCTGAGTTCAGCCATTGAGCAATCCCTTGAAATGCTGGTAGCCTCTGCACATTTCCTGATGCGGTAGACACAGGCTCAACGCTGGCTGGGCGGGATATGGGGGTTGAACCGGACGCGGTGATTGGCGGGTCAGCCGTTGCGCGATCGCGAAGTTGCCCCGCGATCGCAGCGATGCCGATCCCCACCGTTCCCAAGCCCGCGTATGTCAATAAACGACGGCGCTGGAGTAAGTGATCCATACGTCTTCTCTCAATAAAAAATTAGACAAATTGCTTGCCGAAGTAGTCCCGCAACAAGCTTAAAAGCTCCAGCAGGATAGCGCTGGTGAGCAAGCTGAGAACCCGCAAGCGGCAACAATATACGGTCTGGGTCGGCTTGCTGATTCACCTCTGCCACATGGTGGATGGCGATCGCTATACTTGCCAAACTACGGCTTCTTCATGGTGTCGCCATCTTTTTTCATCGCGTCACCTGACTTCATGGCGCTACCATCTTTTTTCATCGCGTCACCTGACTTCATGGCGTCTGACTTCATGGCGCTACCATCTTTTTTCATCGCGTCGCCTGACTTCATTGCATCCGACTTCATCGCATCACCTGACTTCATTGCGTCGCCTGACTTCATCGCATCGCCTGACTTCATCGCATCGCCTGACTTCATCGCGTCGCCACTTTTATCTGCGCTGGCAGCCGGAGCCGTACTGGGTGAAGCTGAGGTAGCTTGATCATTGCCGGGACTGCTACATGCTCCCAGGCCAGACAGGATGATGAGGCTACCGATCAGCGTGAGTGCTTTCCAATTCATCATGGTTGTTCTACCTTCCGTATCGTTCAGTACAGGAGCCATTGTTCAGCTCTCTTGAAGAACATACGGATGAGTGCCTTGATTGGATGAGGCGAACGATAGCCTGGAAACACCGAGGACGCTGTAAGCGGCGACCACACACCATCGGGACAGCTTTTTGACGAATCTCTGCTGTCCATCGTTTAGCTGGGGCGATCGCCGCGATCGAGCAATGTCTCTAGCTATGCCGGTCGTCCCAGGGTTGTAATGTAGAGGACAGCTTCGTCGGTGGGAATGCCCAGGACTTCATTCACCTGATCGTCAAAGAATCCCGCGATCCCGCTGACGCCCAAACCAAGCTGGATTGCCGCGAGGTTTAGCCGCTGGCCCAGATGGCCTGCATCCATGTGAAGATAGCGATACACGCGATCGCCATAGGCTGCGATCGCGGCCTTGAGGTCTGCCGTGTGAAACAGGACAGCGCCCGCATCCCGGCCCAGGTCTTGCCCAAGGCACAAAAAGTGTAGCTCTTGACGGAAGTTCTTGAAGCGAATCTGACGGAGTTCCTGGGTTTTGGGCGCGTAATAGTAGCAGCCGTCTTCCAATCCGTCCACGGCTGACACCACAATAAAAGTCTCGACAAGGCTCAGGTCAAAATAGTCGGGTGAGCGATCGAACCCTTGCTCTGTATAGTGTTGCGGTTGGTAGGTAAAATCCAGTAAAGCGATGAGTTCTGCCAGCGTGAGCGCTGCGCCGCTGTACTCGCGGGTCGATCGCCGGCTGAGGATGGTCGTTTCGAGCTGCTCCAGTCGATCGCCCCAATCAATTGGCTGTGTGGCTGTGGGCACCTTCAGGCAGAACGGGAAATTGTATTTGTCAACCCGTTGTCCCTGCGTTGCAGCAGGTTTCCAGTTTACCTTGCTGGTTGTGTCGAGCGGCAGCCGGGTGGCCTGGTGCAGGTAGCTGAGGATCTGCCCATCGGGGATCTGGGGATAGTCCTGATGGGTGCTCGCAGGCAGCGCCGTACGCGCCAGGGGAAGATTTTGCTTGACTTCCAGCAGGTCGGCAAGCGGCAGAATCGCGATCGCGCCCTCTTGCTCCGCATCCAGATAGAGCAACTGCTGCATGGCTTCATCCATGAAGCCCCCAATCAAATGGGGCCGATAATCGTTGAGCGCGCAGGCTAGCTCAATGTTGCCCAGCAAATGCCCCGTATCGAGAAAAATGCGACGGTAGGCGCGATCGTGATACCGCCAGGCTGAACGGAAAAACACAGCCGTGATGACAATCGCCAACTGTGTGTTTTCCAGGACAGGATGCCAAAAGCAAGCTGTCTGCAGTTTCGTCCACACATCGCTTTCCCAGAAATGTATCAGCGAGTGTGTATACGCCTGATAGTTATAGAGTCCAGCCGGTAATAGGGGGGTACCGCGGGAAATTAAGTAGATCTCAGCGGGATACAGCCCGCCGGCTGACGGAGCGGCTCTGAGATAGTGCGGTTCGCCCGGCGTGAGAATTTTCCCGGTGATCCCATAGCTACACAACAGCAGATGGGAGAGTCGCTGCCACCAGCGATCGCTGGAATCAAGGCTGGATAAGGCTGGCTCATCCGTAAGATAGGGCTTTAGATCAATCGAGGAACCAATTTTATATTCCTTAAAAGGAAGCGGTTGCTTGTTCCAGTCGAGCGGCTGATTTTTTGCTTTGATGGTTTCGGGATCGTATTTTGTCCGCTCGTGATAGTGTTGCGCAATCGACACAGGCAGTTCCGACATAAAGCGTTGCGGAAGAATTCGGCTTCGCTCCAATCTTGACACTCTCACAGCCAAAAGCGCCACAGCCCAGGGTGGAATTACGGCGATCGACGCACTCGCTGGGGCGGCTGTTGCGCAAATACCTGCAACCGCGATCGCCAGACCTGATATCCTTTTAGGCTTAAGTGCAACCCATCCGTACTCAAGTCAGCCGCCAAGTCGCCATTTCGATCAGTGAAGTAAGAATGTAGATCAAGGTACTCAACCCCTTCTTCTACCGCCATGCTTGCGATCGACTGGTTTAACTCGCGGATATAGTCATTCGAGACCTGTTTCAGACGGGGCACCCACGGCGATGGCGCATTCCCTTGTCGAGACGATTCATTTGTTGGGAGCGCTGACGGTTGGGTCAGCAGTTGCCTACCCGCGTGTGGCAAGATCGACTCCACCACAATCTGCGCCTTGGGATGCACGGCTTTAAGATGGCGAATGATTTCGCGGTGATTCGCCAGGAGCGTTTCGGCGCTAACCCCTCGAATCAAATCATTAATGCCAATCATCACAAATATGGCGTCGGGATGCGTCTGGTCAAACAGCTTCAAGCGTTTCAGCAGGCCAAACGACGTCTCGCCCGAAATGCCTTGATTGAGCCAGGTTTCGTCACCAGGCAGCAATTCCGCCGGAAACCACAGACTCAGGGAATCGCCCGCCAGGATGGTCAGCCGTTTAGGGTGCGCTTCAGCCGCTACTTTTGCCTCCTGCCCCAATAAAGCGACCCACTGTTCGTAGGTCAACTGCCGACGTTGCCCCGGCTCATAGTCAGTCTGAGAACCTGATTGAACCGTTGAAGCACTGACTTGCGATGAAGCGGTCAGGCTATCCCGATGCAAGAGTAGGGCGGACACAACGAATAGTCCACTAATGCCCAATGAAAGGATAGCCCAACCGGGAAGGTATATGAAACGCCTAGACACTGGCTCAAGCTCAGGATGATTTGAGTCAGATTGTAGTGGCAATTTCAGCTTTTTATCGATCTATTCACCTTGTTTGGCAAAAGCAATTTCACCGGTAATCTCTTCGCCGTATGCGCCTTCACCATGTTCGTAGATATCCAGACCTTCATCTTCGACTTCAGGCTTGACGCGCAGCTCCATCACTAGCCCCAGTACTTTGAGGATAATAAATGTGCCAACGGCGGCAATGACATAGGCAAATAGAACGGCGATAATTTGCGTCACCACCTGACCAGGGTTACCAGCCAGAAGCCCGTCGGCACCAGCACCATTCACGGCTTTGGTCGCAAAGACACCCGTCAAAATAGCACCGATCGTACCGCCCACACCGTGGACTGGGAATGTATCGAGTGCATCGTCAAATTGCAGCTTGGCCTTGATGTTGACCGCAGCAAAGCAAGCGAGCGAAACCAGCGCACCAAGCACGATCGCTGAAATGGGGGTAACAAAACCAGCCGCAGGCGTAATCCCAACCAGACCAGCCACAAAGCCGCTGCCAATACCAACCGCCGTTGGCTTACCTTTCCAAATCCACTCAGCAACCATCCAGGCAAGCCCAGCCGCAGAGGTCGCAACCGTCGTAGCGACAAAGGCAACCGTAGCCGATGGCAGCGTTTTGTAATCCGCACCAATCCCGATCGCGCTACCAGCGTTAAAGCCAAACCAACCAAACCAGAGAATGCCAACGCCCAGCAGTACAAACGGCACGTTGTGCGGAATGATCGGTTTCACCGTGTAGTCTTTGCGTGGGCCAATCATCCAAGCGGCCACCAGGGCTGAGACGCCGGAACTGATATGCACAACCGTACCACCGGCAAAATCTAATGCACCCATTGCCCCCAGTAAACCGCGTCCCCAGACCATATGAGCCAGCGGGCAGTAGATAAACGTAGACCAGAGCACGATAAACCAGAAAAATGCCTTAAAGCTCATGCGCTCAGCAATGGAACCCGAAACCAACGCCACTGTAATAATGGCAAACATCATCTGGTACACCATAAACACCTGATGGGGAATGGTCGTTGCCAGAATCGGTTCGGGATCAAGCCCGACGTTATTCAGTCCAAACCAGCTCAGACCACCGATAAATTGGCCAATGCCCTGGGCAAAGTTCTTATCGTTGAGGTCAAAGTAGTTGAAACTCAGGCTGTAGCCCCACAAAATCCAGGTGACACCCACAATCGCCATGGCTACGAAGCTCATCATCATCATGTTGAGCACGTTCCGCGATCGCACCAGGCCACCGTAAAAGAAGGCAAGACCAGGTGTCATAAACAAAACGAGCGCCGAGCAAAGCAGCATGAAAGCGGTATCGCCATTGTCCACCTTCAGCGCGGGCGCGGCAGGGGCAGCGGGGGCAGCGGCGGGAGTTTGCGCCATTGCGGTCTCCACCATTGAATTGCTGAATAGAGCAAATAGCGCCAGGATAGCGATCGGAATACTAAAAGCTAAGATTAGCTTCGGCAGTTTATTGCCCCTTCTTCCTTGATCAATACCTCCTAAACTCAAGCAACGCTGCCAG
>JAJPKC010000256.1 GCA_021323955.1 Oscillatoriales cyanobacterium Centralia_MAG_596
ATTTTGAACGCTAGAATTTTGAACGCTAGAATTTTGAACGCTAAATGTCAGGACTCAAGCGGTTCGACTTCTGGTGCTATTTTTGATTGCTCACGTTCAGCAGGTGATTTGCATGTTTAGGACATTACGGCAGTGGTTACTGTTGGCCATTATGACCAGCACGCTCGTCCTGGGTGGATGTCTTCCCCAGAGTGGGTCACAGTCGTCCGCCGCCAACCCTTCACCCACCGAAACCGCATCCGCATCGGTTAATCAGGCCAGCAACCCTCAACCCGGCAACTTGCCCCGGTTGGATGGGAAGGCCACGATCGCAATCGTTGTCAAAGGCGGCACCATCACGGCTGATATTGACGGTACGGACGCCCCCATCACAGCCGGCAATTTTGTTGATCTCGCTCAGCGTGGGGTTTACGACGGCCTGTCCTTTCATCGGGTCGTCCGACAACCAGAGCCTTTTGTTGTCCAGGGTGGTGACCCATTGAGCAAGGATCCGAAAGTGCCCCCCGAACAGTTGGGTACGGGCAGTTTTATCGATCCAGTCACGAACCAACCGCGCTACATTCCGCTTGAAATTGAGCCTGTTGGCGCAACGACCCCGATCTATCACCAGACGTTTGAAACGGCTGGCGTTACGGTCAAACCCAAGCTGACGCACAAGCGTGGCGCACTGGCGATGGCCCGATCGCAACTCCCTGATTCCGCGTCTTCGCAGTTTTATATCACGCTGAGCAATGTCAACTTTTTGGATGGCAGCTATGCGGTGTTTGGCTATGTCACCGAAGGGATGGACATTGTGGACAAGATCCAGCAGGGCGATCGCATCCAGTCCGTCAAAGTGGTCAAAGGATTAGAGAACCTGAAGAAAGCCTAGCTGGAAAAGGATGAACGCTGGCGGCTGCAGGTAGCCCGTTGAGTTGCAGCCCTTAGTCGGCTCAAGTATGGATGTAGTGGTTACGGGTATTGGGTTAATTTCGGCGTTGGGTGCATTACGCGCAACCTGGCAGGGGCTATTAGCTGGCAAATCGGGAATTCAGTCCCGTCAACCATTCGCGCAAGTGCCACCACGTCCGATCGCATTAGTCAATCAGACACCCGCGACACTATCCCAATTGACACAGCACGTCGTTGCCGACGCGATCGCCGATGCCGGTTTGGTGCCGCCGTTACCAGAATGTGGTGTGGTCGTAGGTTCCAGCCGTGGCAATCAGGCGCTATGGGAACAGATGGCGCGGGAACAGTGGCAAGAGGCCAGGGAATTGCGGGGATCGGTTCAGGGGGAGACGGCTCTCATCCCATCGCTCCTCCCCCCCGTCCCCTCCAACTGGCTTGAGACTTTACCCCATGCGGCCACAGTCATTGCGGCCCGTCAGGTTCACACCACCGCGATCGCGCTGTCACCGATGGCAGCCTGTGCTACTGGACTATGGGCAATCGCGCAGGGAGCAGACCTGATTCGTACAGGACAATATCTCCAGGTCATTGCGGGTGGGGTTGAAGCGCCCATTACGCCGCTGACGCTGGCGGGATTTGCCCAGATGGGTGCCCTAGCGCCGACAGGAGCCTATCCCTTTGATCGCGATCGCGAAGGATTGGTGCTGGCTGAAGGCGGCGCAGTGCTGGTACTGGAATCGGCGGCGGCGGCGGCTCAGCGGGGTGCAACCGTTTACGGTCGTATTTTGGGTGCTGGGTTGACAGCAGATGGCTATCACGTGAGTGCACCTGAACCTCAAAGTCGGGCCGCGATCGCCGCCGTTCAGCAATGCCTGACGCGATCTGGGCTGAGCCACCACGATATTGACTACATTCACGCCCACGGCACAGCCACCCGACTGAACGATCGCCATGAAGCGCATCTCATTCAGTCCCTTTTTCCGCCGGGAGTAGCGGTGAGTTCTACCAAGGGGGCAACGGGACACGCGATCGGCGCATCAGGCGCACTGGGAGCAGCCTTTTGCCTGATGGCGCTAAAGCATCAACAGCTACCGCCTTGTGTGGGGTTGACTCAGCCAGAATTTGCCTTGAATTTTATAGCGCATCCCCAATCCTGTCCGGTCAACGCCACGCTTTGCCTCAGTTTTGGGTTTGGTGGCCAAAATGCCGCCATTGCATTCGCCGCCGCATCGGAAGCGCGTTAATCTGACAGTAGACGCTATTCTATATACGGCTCATGACGCTGACTGCCGAAATTTTGTCCCAGATACCTGGGAATCCGTTAGAAGGACTGCGACGGGCCGATGAACTGTGGCGATCGCTGCGAGAGCGCACCCTACCCATTCCTATGGTGGTGCAGGAATGCCCAGAACTGATCGCCACGATCGAGTGGGATGTAGTCATCTGCGGCGGGACACTCGGTATTCTGCTGGGAGCCGCACTGGCCCAACGCGGTTGGCGTGTAGCGCTACTGGAACGCGGTAATCTGCGCGGACGCGACCAGGAGTGGAATATTTCGCGGCAGGAACTCCAGGTGTTCGTTGAGCTGGCGCTGCTGACAGAAACCGAGCTACAGCAGGCGATCGCGACGGAATACAACCCTGCCCGCATTTCGTTCCAGGGCGGTACCGATGTCTGGGTAAGAGATGTCTTGAATATTGGTGTCGATCCGGTGTATCTGCTGGAAACGCTCAAGCAGAAGTTTTTGACCTATGGTGGTCAGCTATTTGAGCAAACCCCCTTTGATGGCGCGATCGTTCATCCCAATGGGGTTGTTGTGAGGGCTGGTCAGCGATCGTTCCGTACACGATTGCTGTTGGATGCGATGGGGCATTTCTCACCGATCGTCCAGCAGGCGCGTCAGGGCAAATCGCCCGATGCCGTCTGTTTAGTGGTGGGCACCTGCGCGACTGGCATACCGAGAAATAATGCTGGCGATTTGATTGCATCATTCACCCCAGTGCAAAACCAGTGTCAGTACTTCTGGGAAGCCTTCCCTGCCCGCGATGGCCGCACGACGTATCTGTTTACCTATCTGGACGCCCATCCCGATCGCCTCAGTCTGGAAGCCCTCTTTGATGAGTACTTTCGGCTGCTACCGGAGTATCAGAACGTCTCGCTAGATCAGATGCAGTTCAAACGGGCCTTATTTGGGTTCTTTCCCTGTTATCGCCAAAGCCCGCTGAAACCCACGTGGGATCGAATATTGCCGATCGGCGATAGTAGCGGCAGTCAGTCCCCGCTCAGCTTTGGTGGCTTTGGAGCCATGATTCGCCACCTGTCACGCCTCACCAGCGGCATCCATGAAGCATTACAGAGCGATCAGCTACAGCGTGCACCGCTGGCGCTGTTACACCCCTATCAGCCCAATTTAGCCGTTACATGGCTCTTTCAGCGATCGATGAGTGTCGGTATGACGCAACCGATCGCCCCTGATCAAATCAATACGGTGCTGGCGATCGTCTTTCAGGCCATGGAGACGCTGGGCACTCCCGTCCTCAAGCCCTTCCTCCAGGACGTTGTGCAGTTTCCAGCCCTGTTTGAAACGCTAGCCCAAACAACCCTCACCCACCCTACGCTGGTCTTTAAAATCATTCCCCAGGTGGGATTGCCGACATTGATCAACTGGCTGTTTCACTACACCTGCCTGTTTGGATATGCCGCTCTCTATCCCCTGGCGCGTGGACTGGCACCCTGGATTAAAAACCTTTCGCCAATCCAACAGTACTACTGCCACCGCTGGCTACAGGCGCTGGAGTATGGATCGGGCGGTGATTATCGGCTCGAAAAGGAATGAGGGCAAGGGCATTTGGAGTGCTGTCCCGCCTGACGATTCGATCACCCGTAGGGTGTGGCTTGCTCCGTTTATCCCGCTCCGCCTCTGCCCTTGTTACTAACGCTTACGGTTTACCGCCCGCCCCATGAACCTGTCTCTCGCTCGCAAGTTTTTTCAACGTGAAGTGCAACAACCGGATGAACAGATCCATCTGGAGCGGGCAGCGCTTTATCTCGCCCAGGAAGAGTACCCAGAACTGGATGTGGATACCTACCTGAATGCCCTGAACACAATGGCAGCAGCGGTGGAAGATCGTCTACCGCAGTCGTTTTATCCGCTCAAAATTATCCAGACCATTAATCATTACCTGTATGACGATTTGGGCTACAGCGGCAACACCACAGACTACTACGACCCGCGCAACAGCTTTCTCAACGA
>JAJPKC010000477.1 GCA_021323955.1 Oscillatoriales cyanobacterium Centralia_MAG_596
AATGACAACAATGTCATGCTATGGCTCCCATCTTTCTCTTCGCATTGACTTGGGTTAAGAAATCCGCTGCCGATAGACTCTTCGCTTTAATCGACTGAGGGATTCCGGTTCAATTCCAAGGTAGGACGCAATGTAGTGCTGTGGGATGCGCTGCAAAAGATGGGTTTCATTCTCCAGTAAACTCAGGTAACGTTGCTCAGGCGTATCTCGATAGAGCGACAATAAGCGATCACGCAACCGAAAAGCAAGAAATTCAACAATTAACCTCATTAACTGTTGACCATCAGGCGCAGACTCCAAGACATGCACGACCTGCTGATTGAGAATGAGAATTTCTGAGTCTTCGAGCGCCTGACATGAGAAACAAGCAGGTTTATGCAGACGAAAGTTTTGGTAATCACCGATTGGATAATGCTCAAGATGAAAAAACAGTGTGAGTTCTTTGCCATCCTTCAAGAAAAACATTCTCAAACAACCCTTCAGGGTTAAAGCCACAAACTCACAAACATCGCCTTCGCGAAATAGCATTTCTCCCCGGTTTAGCTTTCTCGTCTCCAAGAGAGGCTCGACGATTAGCCAATCAACCCTGAATTGAGGAAAAATGCTCTGAATAAACAAGCGCAATGGTTCATACATCTTGGAACTGTTCTAAATCAGTAGCTGTAGCCTTACCACTCTTAGCTTACAGCTACATAACGGTTCCACTTACCGGACACAGATATCCTCTGCAACTCACCGATGTTTAACATTGTTCCGGTACAGCGGGGTCGTTATGCGGCAAATTGACGAGCACATTGAATGGATTGCTGGGGATGCTTTGGCAGCCCATTTCGCCATCTGTGCAATCTTCAAACTTCTTCAAGTAACACCTCCTATCAGCGCCCTGAGGTCGGAGAGGCAGAGTTTCAGATCAGCCTGAGCAGACGGGATGATCTGACGCATCGCACAGCAACCATGGATCTGCCCTTCTGCCTCATGATGTATCACCTTCACGCCGCTCTTTTGGAGACGCATCACATACTCCCGTCCCTCGTCTCGCATCGGATCAAGTTCGCACGTCAGAAGCACAGTCGGGGGCAACCCCCGGAAATCCTTTGCCAAAAGCGGGGAAGCTTTTGGGTCTTGGCGATCACTTTCAATTGGAGTATACGCATTAATTGCAAAGATGCGTGCGGCATGGCTAGGCATAAAGCCGTCTCCGAATTCCTGTATTGATCCCGTAGTAGCGGTTAAGTCAGTGCTGGGATACATCAGAAATTGTGCCAACAAAGGAATCGGCAGAGCCTTTGAGAGTTCTTGGGCACAAACTGCCGCGATAGTGCCTCCAGCACTATCGCCAGCCAGCACGATCCCGGTGATCGGATGACCGATTTCCACAGGCGCTTGTGCAGCCCAACGGACGGCGGCTAGGGCATCCTCCACTGGTAAAGGAAACGGATGCTCTGGTGCCAGCCTGTAGTCGATCGCGAGAACAGGAAGACGGATGGTTCGTGCGATCTCAGCGCACAGTGCATCGTGCGTTTCAAGATCGCCCAAGCACCAGCCACCACCGTGGAAAAAAATTAAGAGTGGTGCAGTATCCATCACCGATCGATCATCGTAAAGTCGAGCACCAAGTGCAACTTCGCCAGCGACATAAACCTCAAAGTTACGAACACAGGCGATCTTACCGCGAGGTCCATCGGACATCTTTGTGAACGCTCTCAGATCTTGCCTAGCAGTTACGACATCAATCACGCCGCCTGCCTGAGTGCCTTTACGACGCTCGATCAAAAACTGATTGACGTCATCGCGTATTTTCATAAGACCCTCTCAATGTGACAACAGGAAAGCGTTGCTGGAATTGGAGCATGAATTCTGTTTGCCGATTTGTAGCATATTGCAAATCTTTGTAGAGCCATCCTTAAGCGCATAACGGTGAAGTTATTGGCGGCAAATAACCTCAAACTCCCGCCAATAACCTATGTACCGTCCGTACCAACGTCGTGTTAGATTGCGCTTACTCATCAAACGCAGCAGCGCCGCTCAATTAACTATCTGTGCTGTACGAGTCATAACCACAAATTCTTCTCCATGATCAATTTTGATAAACTTCTCCATCTGTTCAAACTCCAGTTGTATCCACACTTGTTGTACCCATTTGTTAAACTCTGCTATCGTTACCCGCAACTGCTGCGTCCTATATTGACTCGTCCCATGCCCTATGACAGCCTGAGCATATTGCTTGCCACGTCCTTGACCGACTAAATCTGGTCGTATTCCTATCCCAGGATTAAGGGCTTCAGCGCTATAGTCCCACCTGACACTCGACCATCCGCGCCGAAGGAGCAGTAGCGTTCGAGTTCTCCTTGTAGATTCAAGATTGCCCAAAAGCCGGTTTTCGCATCAATCAGATAGTGCAAATTCTCTTGAATCGTAGCAGTATCAAAGTTGTAGTAGTCATATGGAGAACAGTAGCGCCAATTGATGACAGCTAGCGCGTGTTCCTGCTCAAGGTGGCAAAATGTAAGCTGCATGCTGCTTTCCTTAAAACTGGTCAAGATTTAACGATTCTTAGCTTTTTCCAAGCGACGGAAATCAAAGGTGGCACATAACGCGGATGTACTGTCCAACAAACCAACTTAACGATCTAGTAAAGAACTTCAAAAACGGCGAGCATAATCACTTATCCATTTTGACCGAAATTACTTTCACCTTGAAAGTGTGCTAACACCTGGAACGCTAACGTTGCTGTTCAGAAGCTACTAATGTCCGCTTTCCCGTCAGCCAAACCTACCAGTCCGCTGCATCTGCGTCTATTGGACGGCTTAGCTATAACCTCAATCCGTTTCTACTATGCAATCTCTGCTGGATTAGGATGAGCGGCTAAACGACCATCCTCTATATACACAATGCGATCGGCAACATCGAGAATGCGATTGTCATGAGTCACCATCAAAATGGTACAGCCCTGTTCCTTTGCCAATTTTTGCATCAAAGCCACGACATCACGCCCTGATTTTTTGTCTAAAGCGGCAGTGGGTTCGTCTGCCAGGATCAGTTGGGGATGACTGACCAGAGCACGAGCGATCGCAACCCGTTGCTTTTGTCCGCCTGATAAGTTATCGATATAGTAATTGGTCCGGTCTTCTAAGCCGACTTGCTGCAATATTTTAGTGGCTCGGTCATACCGTTCCGATTTTGACGACACTCCCTGCACCTCCAATCCCATGGCTACGTTTTCCAACGCGGTGAGACTACGGTGTAAATTGTGAGCCTGAAAGATGTAACCGTTCTTCCGCCGGGCTTGCACCAGTTGGGTTTCGCTCGCTCCGCAAAGTTCCTGTCCTAACACGTTGAGGCTGCCTTCATGAGCCGAACGCAACCCACCTGCTAAGGTCAAAATTGTGGTTTTACCAGAACCGGAAGGTCCCGTCATAATCACAATTTCTCCGGCGGCAATCTCTAAATTAATATCAAACAAGGCTTGTTTTCGTAATTCACCTTCACCAAAGTAGTGATTGAGGTGCTGAATCGAGATAGCAGGCTTGGTTTTTGGCGCAGAGGTCAATTCAGACTTTGCCGATAAAGATGTTGAACGCATGGCTTAGGTTTAGAAAATATCAGCCGGATCAGCAGCACGGAGCCGACGAGTCGCAATGCCACCGGACAAACAGCACATGCCCAGTGTGAGCATGAAGACACCGAATAAGCGGAGGAAGGGCATATAAATGGGCAGTGCCGCTACTTTACGTAGCGCGACATAGAGCCCCAGAGAGGCAACCACACCAGGAACAAACCCGATCGCCGCCAGAATCACAGCTTCCTCAAACACGATCGTTAACAGATAGGTATCTCGATAGCCCATCGCTTTGAACGTGGCATATTCTGCCGTGTGATCGTTCACGTCAGTGGAAAGAATTTGATACACAATGACAACGCCCACCACCATTGCCAGAGCGGTGCCTAAGCCAAAGACAAACCCCAAGGGCTGCTGCTCATTGATGTAGGAAAGCTCAAAGTCGATAAATTCCTGACGCGTCATCGCCCGCACATCGGCAGGTAAGTAGGCATTAAGCGCTTTGACCACGCGGTCAGGGTTTTCTCCTGGCTTGAGATAGACCAGTCCTAAACTCACAGCAGTGGATTGCTGCCGGGGAAACAGTCGCAAAAAATTCTGGTCACTGGTCATCAGCACCCCATCAATACTGAACGAAGCACCCGCTTGAAAGAGTCCCACGATCGCGATCGTGCGGCGCTCAATTTCGGTGGTAACAGGCTGCCCCTGCTTGACCTGCTGAATCACTTGCTGATAATCGCCTCGGGTGGCGCGATCGAATAGCACGGTGTCAGGCAATTTGAGGGTGTCAAGCTGCTGATTCACCTCTGGCATGTCAAACGCAGGCACATCTGGATTGATACCAACAACAAGCACCGAGGTTTTCTTCCGCGTCTCCGGATGTTTCCAGTCAATGTAGTTCGTGTAAAGCGCCTCTGTGTTGGCAACACCAGGAACATCCTCTGCCTGAAACAGGCGTCGGCGCGGGAAGGTTTGCAGGTTGGTTAATTGGCGAGCTTGAGCACTGACTAAAACAATATCTGCAATCAGCTTGCGGTGCAAAATGATGGTGGAATCAAATAAGCCGTTGAGAATGCCAAGCTGCATAAAAATAATTAAATCGGCAAAGGCAATGCCGCCAATCGAGACTAAAAAGCGAGTGCGATCGTGACGTAGTTGAATCCAGCCCAGCGGTGTGCGATCGCGCAGATTCTTCAGAAATGTATTCATCGTTCAATCACTGTCTTGACTTGCAAGTTGGTATATTTTGCGGCTCGCTGGCTAGACTGACCATCCAGACGAATTTTGACTTCAACGATGCGGTTATCGATGTTATTAGAGGGGTCAGCGTTGATGACCTGTTGCCGTTCCACCTGGGCATAAATTTTTGTCACCGTTCCGATTAATGCCACGTTCGGCAGGGCATCACTGGTGACTCGTGCCCGTTGT
>JAJPKC010000023.1 GCA_021323955.1 Oscillatoriales cyanobacterium Centralia_MAG_596
AGCAATCGCCCACCTACACCCCTACACCCCGCACCCTTCAGGTCTTGCTGATCGACGATGACACCGACTTGATTGAACGAATGCAGTCAGATGCTCCACACTGGGGGATTCACCTGGAAACCGCCACTGACTTCACCACTGCCCGCCAACGGCTTCAGCATTTCACACCCGCTGCGATCGTGCTCGATCTCACCTTTCCCAACACGACTGAAACGGGCTTGACCCTGCTGGCACAACTGAAGCGCCAGTTTCCCACCCTGCCAGTGCTGATGCTGACTGGACAGGGCGATTTGACGATACGCGTGGAAGCCACTCGTCTGGGAGCCAACGCCTTTCTGCAAAAGCCTGCCACGCCCGCTGAAGTGTTTCAAGTGATCACCCAACTGCTCAACCGGATTGACACCATGACTGCCAAACTGCTGATTGTGGATGACGATCTGGACTTATTGAGCCTGCTGCAAGCTAACTTGCAACCCTGGGGCTTTCAGGTGACGACGCTGGCAGACCCCAGCCAGTTCTGGCAGTTCCTGGAAGCCACGACTCCCGACTTGCTATTGCTGGATGTCTCGATGCCGGGATTCAGTGGGATTGAATTGTGTCAGGTGGTGCGTAATGATCCGCGCTGGAGTCAGCTACCCGTGCTGTTCTTGTCCGCTCATTCTGATGCCGATACCCTGCATCGGGCACTGGCAGTAGGGGCGGATGATTATGTCTTGAAGCCGATCGTCGAAGCTGATTTAATTCAGCGAATATTGAAGCGATTGGGACGACTCTCGGATTCCCATTCAGGGAGCTACCATGTCCACACAAGTTCTGAATGAGAGTAAAACTGTCCGTCAATGCCATCCTGGAGGCAGTGCCCAGCCTACCGTTTCCTTCACCCGACGGAAAACGCCATGATTCAATTCCATCTACAACAGCGGCTGATCAACGTAGGGTTAGGATTGGCGATCGCCCTCATCCTCCTCACAGGCATTGCTGCCTATTTCCATCTCACCTGGCTGATGGGCAGCGCCTATGGCATCAGCTTTGCCCTGTTGGTAGCAGTCTATCTCCTGGGGCGACGAGCAGATCAAGATTGCAGACCGACTGAAGCCACCCTCCGCGAGAGCGAAGAACGCTTCCGCAGTTACTTTGAACTCGGACTGATCGGCATGGCGATCACCTCGCCGACTAAAGGCTGTCTGGAGGTCAATGATGAGATCTGCCAGATCTTGGGGTACGAACGGCATGAATTGTTGCAAATGAACTGGGCAGAGATCACCCATCCAGATGATCTCGCTGCCGATGTGGCTCAGTTCAATCGGGTCATAGCGGGGGAAATTGACGGCTATTCGTTAGACAAACGGTGGATTTGTAAAGATGGCAGAGTGATCGATAGCACTATTTCAGTGAAATGCGTGCGTCGTGAGGATGGTTCAGTTGATTATTTCGTGGCGCTGTTGCAGGACATCACCGAAGCGAAGCGCGTCGAATTCGTTCGCAAACAAACGGCAGCAGCCTTACGCGAATCTGCCGAACAGCTCGAACGACAATCGCGCCTGTTCGAGACGACGCTTTCAGCCCTCACCGACTATATCTTCACCTTTGACAAGGGCAAGCGATTCAGATATGTGAATCTGAGTCTAGAAAGATTATGGGGAATCACGCGGGATGAGGCTGTCGGGAAAACCCTGTCCGAACTGGACTACCCGCCCGATTTAGTTGAGCTTTTGGAGGCGCAAATCCAGCAGGTTTTCGACACGCAGCAAGCTGCTACTGGCGAAGTCCCCTACACTAGCCCACTTGGCGTCAGCGGCTACTATGAATACATCTTCAGTCCGGTCATCGCTGACGGCAGTGTGGAATTAGTGACCGGGTGGGCCCGTGACATCAGCGATCGCAAGCGCGTCGAAGCCGAACGCAAACGGGCAATAGAGGCACTACAGGAGAGAGAACGGCGCTTCAAGGCGGTCTTCAATCAACAGTTTCAGTTCATGGCAATTCTCAGCCCCGACGGCAGGGTCATCGAACCCAACAACACCTGCTTAAGGGGAACCGGCGTTCTACGTGAGCAAGTGGTCGGGCGTCCATTCTGGGAGGCATTGTGGTTCAATCAACTCCCACTGATGCAGGAACGCTGGCGGCAGGGCATTGCCGAGGTTGCTAGCGGCGGCGGTCCCATTACCGGGGAAGTAGACTATCACACGGCGGACGGGGATTTACAGTATGCCACCTATGCCATCACCGGGCTGAAGGATGACACGGATCAGGTCGTCGAGATCATTGTGGAAGGAGAAGGGGTCGAATTCACCCAGCGGAAACGGGCGGAAATTGAATTACGCGCCAGCGAAGAACGATATCGCAGTCTATTTGAGTCCATTGACGAAGGCTTTTGCCTGTGCGAAATGCAGTTTGATGCAAACAGCAAGCCAGTGGATTACCGCTTCTTAGAAATCAATCCGATGTTTGAGCAACAATCCGGGCTTCAGAATGCGACGGGCAAAACAGCGCGTGAACTGGTGCCAAATCTTGAAGAACATTGGTTTGAGACTTATGGCAACGTGGTGTTAACAGGTGAAACGGTGCGCTTTGTGAAGCATTCGGACGCGATGAATCGTTGGTTCGATGTTTGCGCCTTTCGCCTCGGTGAGCAGGAAAGCCAAACCTTTGCCATCCTGTTTACCAATATCACCGATCGCAAACGAGCAGAAATTGCCCTCCAGGAAAGCGAAGCCAAATTCCGAGCTGTTTTCGACCAAATGTACCAGTTTCTCGGCTTGCTCAATCCCGATGGAGTGTTGCTGGAAGTCAATCAAAATCCGCTCACCTTCGCGAACGTTGAACGTGAGGCTGTCATTGGCAAACCGTTTTGGGAATTCCCCTCCTGGCATGCCACCGCCGAACTTCAGCAAATTGCCAAAACGTTAGTCGCTCAGGCTGCCGCCGGACAGCTTTTCCATCAAGAAGTTGACATTCGCGATGCCAGCAGCAACCTCCACACCTTCGATATATCTGCAAAACCCATCTATGCGATCGAGACCCATCAACTCCTCTGGGTGATCGTTGAGGGGCGTGACATTTCTGCCCTGGTGCGTTTGCAAGGCGCTCTACGTTCTGAACAGGAGCGATCGCTCCAGCTAATCACCAGCAGCGTAGATGGCATTGTTGCCTTTGATGCTGATGGCTGTTGCACCCTCTGGAACCCCGCAATGGAACAGATAACCGGACTGCGGCAGGAAGACGTCATGGGCAGACGTGGAGTAGACGTGTTTGCTGTTCTTCTGGACGCTCAAACATTGCAAGGCTTCCATCCCGGCATCGAAAAAACCGTCACGACCTTCGACTTTCACTTTACCCACCCCAAAACCAGACAGCGCCAGTGGGTCGAAGCCCGCTATTCGCCGCTCCACGGCGGCAGTGAGACGCATAACGGCGGGCTGCTGATGGTGCGGGATGTCACTCAACAGCGTGAGTTAGAACGGATGAAGCGTGAATTCATTTCCATCATCAGCCACGAAATTCGCACACCGCTTTCCTCCATCCGGGGGGCGCTGGGACTCGTGGCAAACGGAGTTTTGGATGACGATCCCCAAACGGCGAAAGAAATGCTGGGCATTGCCAACAACAATATCGAGCGCTTGGTGCGACTGGTGAATGATGTTCTGGCACTGAGCCGACTGGAGTCAGGACAGGTGGAACTGAAAAAGCAATGGTGTGAGACGGCGACGTTGGTGCAACAGGCATGCTCCAGTGTGCAAAACTTGGCAGAAGCGAACCAGGTTGATTTGCGATCGTCCACTGGAACCATTCAGGTTTGGGCAGACCCGGATTGGCTCGTGCAAGTGCTGGTGAATTTAATTAACAATGCCGTCAAATTTTCTCCTGCTGGAGCCACCGTCTCTGTTAATGTAGAACCACAACCGCAGCAGGTTTTATGTCGAGTGACCGACCAGGGACGGGGCATTCCAAGTGAAAAGTTAGAAACCATCTTTGGGCAGTTTCAACAGGTTAATATGTCTGATTCTCGCCAAAAGGGGGGGACGGGATTAGGGCTGTCAATCTGTCGTCTGATTGTGCAACTGCATGGCGGACGCATCTGGGCAGAGAGTGAATTAGGGAGAGGCAGTACCTTTTACTTCACGCTGCCAA
>JAJPKC010000290.1 GCA_021323955.1 Oscillatoriales cyanobacterium Centralia_MAG_596
AACCCGGCATTGTCGGTACAGATGGCGATGTCTACACCGGCTTCAAAGCAGCGATCGAACACCACTTTGAGTTGAGCGATGCTCTCTAACGTGCCGGTCTTAAGATAGGTCGTTGGGCAGACTTCGAGGCATTGCCCGCGTTCTGCTACTTCCTTCAGCAGGTGAGGATGATGCAGCGGAATTTGGATGCCGTGTCCAATCCGCATCAGGTAGGGCAGCAATTCTGGATGGCAGCCTTCCCTGGTTTCATACAGATGCCCGGTCGTGTTAAGCCCCAGCGATCGCGCATAGGCGTATAGCTCCACAAACTCCTCTAGCCGCTCGCCGTAGTGGTTGTCACCGCCTGCCACATCGATCGCGCAGACATACTCCCGCGACTGGGCCGCCAGATCCACAATTGCCCGGTTCACCTCGTAAGGCAGCCGGGAGTGCATACAGAGGATCTGACTTGTGACGATCGGGTACTCATTGAGCCGACTGGCCTTGCCCACAATCTCGACAATCTTTGCCATCTGGTCAATTCGCTGTGACTGGCTCAAATGGTCAGGCGTTCTCAGGTAGGGCGTATAGCGCAATTCCAGATAGGCCAGATTCTCAAAAATGTAAGCCCCCCGCATCAGCCGATAGACAAAGTAAGGTAGGGCATCCGCCGTTTGTACTGACTCCACCAGTGTGTGCAGTTCGAGGTATTCATCCAGCGTGCTGCGGGGGCGAGTGTAAAAGTCTTCAAATTCAGGATAGTCAGGAAACCGTTGCGCTAGATCCGTTTCATTCCGTTGCAGATACCGCCATAGGACTCGAGGAACAACAGAACCTCCGAGGTGGCGGTGTAGTTCAGCGTATAAAGCCACAAGCACCTCTTTGCGAAAAATAGAGTGGTTTCAGCGGGCAGAAAATGGCAAAGCCGTCAGTATGGGCGGAAAAAAAGCAACTGGACAGTCAAAGTCACCGGACAGTCAAAGTCACCGACAGGCAGATCATGGACGCTCGACCGGAAGGCTTGGTTGTGCCGTGAGCAACCGTGATGGCCGCCATCCACCCCGCACAAGGTCAACCGCTAACGGCGCGAGCACTCATCATCGTCAGGCGCGATCGTGTGAATGAACATCAAGTGATTTAGACTATCCTAACGAACGTGCTAGAAGCTCTGGTTAATCTGTTGGGCTTGCGATTAAATTCAGCCAGATTGCTGAGTGTTGCAGGCAACTTTTTTTTGCGCGCCGCCGTTGACACTCGTATCTTTTGCTGCTGATAATGGATGTTTGTGCAAACTCTAGCGCTAATCAAAACTCTTGGCTAACGTCGTTGTCATCGGTGCCCAATGGGGCGATGAAGGAAAAGGAAAAATTACTGATTTGCTGAGCAAGTCAGCAGATGTCGTTGTTCGCTACCAGGGTGGTGTGAACGCCGGCCATACCGTTGTTGTAAAAGATCAAATTTTTAAGCTGCATTTAATCCCGTCTGGCATTTTGTATCCCGATACAGAATGCATCATTGGTTGCGGCACCGTGATCGACCCAAAGGTTCTGATTGCTGAGCTTGATCAGCTTGAAACGCTGAACGTTGCGACTCGCAATCTATTAATCTCGGAAACGGCACATGTCACTATGCCGTATCACCGTCTGATTGATCAGGCATCGGAAGAACGCCGGGGTGATCACAAGATCGGCACGACGGGCCGTGGCATTGGTCCCACCTACGCTGATAAATCAGAGCGAACGGGTATCCGGATGATCGATCTGATGGATCCCGAGTCCTTGCGGAAGAAACTGCGCTGGACGGTGGAATACAAGAACGTCATCCTGGCAAGGCTTTACGATCTGCCGCCCCTCAACCCCGATGACATCATTGCGGAATATTTGGAATACGCCGATCGCTTGCGTCCGCACGTGATTGATAGCTCCCTTCGCATCTATGACGCAATCCAGCGCAAGCGCAACATTCTGTTTGAAGGGGCCCAGGGCACTCTGTTAGACCTGGATCACGGCACCTATCCCTACGTTACCTCCTCCAATCCCGTGGCCGGTGGAGCCTGCGTGGGCACGGGCGTTGGCCCCACCATGATCGATCGCGTGATTGGCGTTGCCAAGGCCTACACCACTCGCGTTGGCGAAGGCCCATTTCCCACGGAACTTCATGGCACAATGGGAGAGTTGCTGTGCGATCGTGGCGCAGAGTTTGGCACCACAACGGGACGCCGACGGCGCTGTGGTTGGTTTGATGCTGTTATTGGTCGCTATGCGGTTCGCATTAACGGTCTAGACTGTCTGGCCATTACTAAGCTGGATGTCCTGGATGAGCTAGAGGAAATTAAAATCTGCGTTGCCTATGAGGTGGATGGCACTACCTGCCACGACTTCCCCAGCAATGCCCGTCGATTTGCCCGCTGTCAGCCAATTTATAAAACGGTGCCTGGTTGGAAGCAGTCTACTGCTCACTGTCGATCGCTGGATGATTTGCCTCAGGCGGCGCTGGACTATCTCAAAGTGCTGGCAGAGCTGATGGAAGTGCCGATTGCGATCGTGTCCCTGGGAGCTAGCCGTGACCAGACCATTATTGTTGAAGATCCGATTCACGGGCCGAAACGGGCACTGTTGTACACGAACGGTACCGCACAGAGCGCCACTCACGCTCACACGCTAGAAGTTTGAATTGAATAGAGCCTCAATGCGAAAGGTTAAAACCCCGTTATTTCGCATTTGCGCTCTCGACCGCACCCTTTCCTATTACCTCCCCTGACTCATTATGGAACTCACACTCGAATGTCAAACTCGCCCCGCTGGCAGTAAAGCAAATGCGCTGCGTCGCTCGGGTCTTGTTCCCGCCGTGCTCTATGGTCATAAAGGTGCCGAATCGGTTTCGCTGACCGTTAAGGCCAAGACGGCTGAATTGCTCGTTCGCGATGCGTCTATCAACAACACGCTGATTCAGGTCAGTGTTCCCGATTTGCCCTGGCAGGGTAAAGCGCTCCTGCGGGAAGTGCATAGCCACCCGTGGCGCGGCTATGTTTATCACCTGAGCTTCTTTTCCGTTGGCTCTCAGGACTCGCTTGATGTGGATGTGCCGATCCATCTCGTTGGTGAAGCCATTGGCGTGAAAAACAGCGGCCGTTCGCTTGACCAGGAACTCACGGAACTACGTGTGCGCTGTGCACCTGATCGCATTCCTGAATCGATCGAAATCGATGTCACGGGTCTTGATGCGGGCGAGTCGCTCCACGTGAACCAAATCGTGCTGCCTGAGGGTGTCGTCTCAACGGGTGAACCGGATCGCGTTGTGGTGACGGTGCTGGCGCGAGCGGGCGGCGCAGAATCAGGAGACGACGCAGACACCGCACAATAGAGGCATTTTGCAGCAGCGTTATTCTGTAAGCGTATAGCGGGGACATGGCACGGTCATGTCCCTGTTTTGTCTGGCTGTACTGCTTATCGATCGACCTCCGTTGCCAGCCACGATCGCAGCACTTCCGCGATCGTCCAGGCTTGCGCAATGCAGCCCTGCGGTTTCATCGGAGCGTCACCGTCAAAAATCTCGCTGAGGCTGCCAACGCCATGCGCGTAAAACTGATTCGCCATGGGTTCCAAAAAGGCACGGGCTTTGGCGGCATCCCCATAGACGCGCAAATGTGCCAGGACAAATGGCCCCATGAGCCAGCCCCAGACCGTTCCCTGGTGGTAGGCACCATCACGCTGTCGCTGGTTGCCCCGATAGCATCCCTGATATTTGGGGTCGTTGGGATCGAGCGATCGCAGCCCGTGCGAAGTTAACAACGCCTGTCCGCAGGCATCGACAACGCCTTTCTGGTGGGTTGTGGTCAATGGGCTTTCGGGCAGGGAGACGGCAAAAATTTGATTGGGCCGTAATGAGGTATCGTCGCCATCGGGGCCATCGAGGACATCGTAGCAATAGCCTAAACCGGGATGCCAAAACCGCGTAAATCGCGCCAGAACGCGATCGGCCATCGCTTCGTATTCCTGATGTGGCTTGCCAATGCGGCGGGCAAGCTTTGCGATCGTCCGTAGTGCGTTGTACCACAGGGCGTTTACCTCGATCGGCTTACCAATGCGGGGCGTCACCACCCAGTCGCCCACTTTGGCATCCATCCAGGTCAACTGGACACCGGTTTCCCCCGCGTATAGCAATCCATCAGCAGCATCGAGATGAATGTTATAGCGAGTGCCGCGACAGTGCCAGTCAATGATATCTGCCAGCACCGGAAACAGATCTTGCACGAGATCTTCGTCTTCTGTCACACCGTAGTAGGCACGAACCGCTTCAAAAAACCAGAGCGTGGCATCGACGGTGTTGTATTCCGGCATTTCGCCCGCATCGGGAAAGCGGTTGGGAATCATGCCCTGATCGACATGACGGGCGTAGGTGCGCAGAATGGAGCGGGCGATTTCGGGGCGACCAGTGGCCAGGGTCAGTCCCGGCAGGCTGATCATGGTGTCTCGTCCCCAGTCGCTAAACCAGTGATAACCAGCAATGATCGTTTTGCCATTCGGTTCTTCGGGCGTCGATCGCTGCACAATGAACTGATCGGCGGCCAGCACCAGCCGATTGGCAAAGGCGGGAATTTCTTTGGCATCCACGGGGCGATTGCTGCGCCAAAGACCCAGCAGCTTTTGTTCATAGTGACGCCGCACCTTGAGCGCTACTTCACCATCGCGCTCCAGTTTGCTTTCAGTGCTGCTGACGAGCGTGACGGAGTCACCCGGTTGGAGGGTCACTTGAAAGGTCGCTGCATGTAAGTGGTCGTCGTGGTCAGTCAAGCCGCGATCGCGCTCGGCACTGAGATCAAACCCGTAGTACCAGTCATGGTTTGCCGTCACCTCCGCGCGATCGCTGGTCAGGTATAGCGGCGTTGCTTCGGGATAGGCGGATACGTAGATACCTTTGTCTTCGGGCACGATCGTCATGCGCCACCCATTCCCGACCGTGTTGCTGTGGTAGTCGCGGTAGTTCACCATTGCTTTGAGCGTCAGCATGAGGGGCTGAGTGGCCCGCAGCAGTTGGTAATAGACGTAAGTTGTGTTGGTACCGGGATGCATCCAGATGCGCTTCTCTAAGAGGGCATCGGCGCAGGCATAACGCCAGGTTGGAATTGTGCCTTCGAGGGAAAAGCGTTCTAGATGGCGATAACCGTGCGGGCCAACGGTACCGTCAGCCCAGCGGTTGGTGTGGAGGGGGTAGAAGCGATCGCCATACAGCGCTGTATCATCGAGCTTGGCCAGCATGAGCGTTCGCCCCAGGGGTGGCTTGAGTGCTGCGACCAGCAACCCGTGATAGCGGCGAGTTAACAATCCGGCTACCGTCCCTG
>JAJPKC010000461.1 GCA_021323955.1 Oscillatoriales cyanobacterium Centralia_MAG_596
TGATCGAGGCCGACTTGCTGCTACGTCTTGCCTCCAACCGTTGTGTGTAGGGGGCACCACCGGCTTATGGCGGACGCGGGGCACCCGCCAAGCATGGGCACAAGATGAAGCTGAATGACCCTGAAACTTGGCGTCTGCCCACCGACACGGTGGCGGTCGATGTCCCAAAACTGGGACGAGTGCAGGTGACCTGCTGACGTGAGTACCATTTCCGCCAGTCTCCCAAGCGCGCCATGGCGATCATCCGGGTCGAGGTGCTGGAGCCCAAACCGGGTAAACGGCGCTTGCAACCGATGTGGCTAGCCTGGTTGGGCCAAACGATGCCGCCGCTCGCGACCCTCTGGTTGACCGACTTACGGCGCTTTGCGTTGGAGCACTGGTATCGCTTTAGCAAGCAACGGTTACATTGGACACAGCCACAGTTCACTTCACTGCCAGCCAGTGAACGTTGGAGTGACCTCATGCCCCTGCTCAGTTGGCAATTGTGGCTCGCACGGGAGGACTGTCGCGACCACCCCTTACCCTGGCAGTCGCCTCAAAACTCGCTCGCTCCAGGTCGTGTAGCACAAGCGTTTGCCAGCATTTTAGTGGCCATTGGCACACCTGCTCCGCCCCCCAAACGGCGCGGTAAAGCCCCAGGACGGGCAACCGGACAAACACCTGCTCCGCGTCCGTGTTATCCGACGGTCAAAAAACGCGTCTCTAAACGCAAAAAGACCGAGCAATCCCCTACCGCTTCTAACCCAACGGCAGCTTAAATTCCAGGCGGTTGGCAACCCATGTCTTCAGTTCAACGGTTGACCACCGTTGAACAAATTTGGCATCTCATCCTGTTGGCCAACCTTAGAAGTCAATTAGTCCAGTCTAAAGTTCCAATGTTCTGACTCGACGCAACAAAGCATAACCATCTTCATTCGGCATCCCGATGTCGCTGATCAATATGTCCACCAGTGAAGAAGATTCAGTCAGCACAGAAATAGCTTCATTTGCCGAAGCTGCAGCAATCACCCCTCATACGATGGGTCTTTCGATGTCCATGTCGACGAGGCTAGCTTCCTTGTTCGGGGCACGAGCCTGGAATGAAACTGAGCATAGGCGGCTGGAATCACGATTAGAGTGAGGGCTGTAGAGGTGAATAATCCTCCTAAGACAACAACAGCCAGAGGTTGAAGGACTTCTTTACCGGCACCGCTGCCGATTGCTAGCGGCAATAGTCCGATCGCGGAACAGAGAGCCGTCATCAAAATTGCAGGCAAGCGTTCCATTGACCCTTCGATGAGCACTTTTGCCAGTGGCATTCCCGCTGCAAACTTTTGGTTATAGTTATCCACCAGCAACAGCCCATTCCGGGTGGCAACACCAAATAAGGTGATGAATCCCACCATGGAAGCCACAGAAATGACGCCTCCCGTCAGCGCCACAGAGATCACGCCGCCAATCAGTGCTAGGGGCAAATTGACCATAATCATGATTGTGGCTGGAACAGACTTGACCACCAAATAAATCAAAACAGTGATCACAAAAAAAGCAGAGGCACCAAAAAATAGCAAAGTTTGCGTTGCCCGTTCTTCGGCCTCAAACTGCCCACCGTAGTCAATGAAGTAGCCATTGGGAAGCTTCACTGCCTGTTTAATTCTGGCTTGAATTTCATTGATCACCGAGCGAATGTCTCGTCCATTGACGTTGGCAGAGAGCAAAAGCCGCCGAGAAACATTTTCGCGGTTAATCGCATTCGGACCAAACCCGTCCCCAATTTGAGCCACCTGAGCCAGCGGAATTTTTTGACCGCTAGGGGTATCAATCAGCAAGTTACGAATGGTTTGAAGGTCTTGTCGGACTTCCGGTTGCAGCCAGACCAGCAGATCGAACAGTTGTTGTCCTTCTAGAATCTGGGAAACTACACGCCCATTGAGGGCCGTTTCAACCATCATTGAGAGATCGCCAGCGGTCAGGCCATAACGAGCCGCTGCCGCTTGATCGAGCTTAATCTGCACTTGCGGCACTGGCACTTGCGGCTCCAGTTGCAAATCAACGACTCCATCGATCGGTTTTATCGCCGCAAACACCTGCTGCCCTAGATGGCGTAACAGCTCTAAATCGGAACCATAGATCTTAACAGCGATGCCTGCTCGTACTCCCGACAAGACTTCATCAAACCGATCACTGATAAAGCCACCTAAGTTAGCAACCACCCCCGGCAGTTTGCCAAATGCTGTTCGCAGGGTATCTTCCGCCTCATCAAAATCATCTGGATCAATGTCATTTAATTCAATATCCATTTCGCCAAAGTTCACGCCCCCTGCATCAGAGTCTCCCGGAGCGCGTCCGGCACGAAACTGAAAGCTATTGAAGCGATGATCGTCTTGAAGGGTCTGAGCGATCGCCGTTCCTACCCGCTCGGTCGTTTCTAGCGAAGTGCCGGGATAGAGGTTGACAGACACAACCCGCGATCGCTCCTGAAATTCTGGCAAGAATGTTCGTCCTAAACTCGGCAAAATGATGATGGAAACAGTCAAGGCACAGGCAGCGGTCAACAAGACCAGTTGCGGACGGGTAAGCGCCAAGCGCAAAGCAGGGCGGTAAAGCTGCTGGGCTTTTTGGGCAACCCAACTTTCCTCCTCTGGTAGGCGAACCTTGGTTAACAAGAGGGCACAGAGGGCAGGTGTGAGCGTCAATGCCACCAAAGTGGAAGCCAGGATCGATAGTAGATAAGCCACGCCCATCGGCGTAAAAATGCGTCCCTCTACACCCGATAACGCCAAGATGGGAGCAAAAACAACGGCAATAATGACAGTCGAAAAGAGGACACTGACGCGAACTTCAATTGAACCATCAAACACAACCTGCAAAGGATTTTTAGGCTTTCCTGCCAGTTGATTTTCCCGTAAGCGACGGTAGACATTTTCCATATCCACGATCGCATCATCCACCACAGACCCGATCGCGACCGCCAGCCCACCTAAAGTCATGGTATTAATTCCCTGTCCGATCCACTCCAACACAAGCAGCCCCATCAGCAGGGAGAGGGGGAGGGCACTGAGACTAATAAGCACCGTGCGCCAATTCATCAGAAACAGAATCAGCACCACCGAAACAATGATGATGCCATCGCGCAAAGCTGCTTCGACGTTATGAATGGAAGACTCGATGTAATTCCCTTGCCGAAAAGTTTCCGTCACCTTGACATCAGCTGGCAACGTTGCTTTCAGTTCGGCGATCGCGGCTTCTACCGCTTGGGTCACGGTTAAGGTATCCGTCGATGGTTGTTTGTCAATCGTGAGCACAATCGCCTTCTGCCCATTTAAGGAGGCATCACCCCGTTTCAGGGCAGCGCCGATTTTTACAGCAGCGACATTATTTAGTAGAATCGGCGTGCCGCTCCGTTGGGCAATCACTGCATGCTGCAGCTGCTCGATCGATTGCACCCGCCCGATCTGGCGCACCACCCGTTCGCGATCAGCGTTTTCTAAAAAGCCTCCGGGTGCACTGGTATTCGCTCCGGCAACGGCCTGAGAAACATCTGCCAGTGAAACATCAAAGGCTTGCAGTTGCAGCGGATCGACCAGCACCTGATATTGTCGAATCTCTCCCCCCATGGCAATCACCTGCGCTACGCCAGGCACTGCTCGTAGACGGTTGGTGATCGTGCCATCAACGAGCCGCCGGACTTCCATTAATGCGGTTTTGTCTGAGGTGAGCGCGTATCTCACGATCGTGCCAATGGGAGACGTGATCGGCGCAATTTGGGGCTGTCCAACCCCCTCCGGCAGTTTTCCCTGCACCTGTTGTAACCGCTCCGCTACCTGTTGCCGTGCTTGGTAGAGATTGGTGCCCCAGTGAAAAATGACTTTGACCACCGATAGACTGACCGTTGAAGCGGAACGCACCGTGGTCACGCCCGTTGTGCCATTGATGGCATTTTCAATCGGCAA
>JAJPKC010000173.1 GCA_021323955.1 Oscillatoriales cyanobacterium Centralia_MAG_596
GGTTGGGAAAAGTTTTGCGCCACTTTGAACCACAGTAAAGGTGCATCACCACTGCGATCGACCAGATAAACGCTACCCGCATCGCTACACGTAATTTCGCGGCTCTTCGACAAAATCAAAGCCAACAGAGCCCCTAGGTCATGGGTACTCGAAAGTGCCGTACCAATCGCTAGGAGCTGTTCAATTAGTTCAGAACGTTCAGTTAAATCCCAGAAATAATCCTGGTTAACGGTCATGTTGAACCTCAAAAGGCGATCGGTAGTCATCCTGGCCGGCACAAGAACGCAGTACCGTATACCAACCGAGCGTGCTCTCGCTCGATAACCGAATTCTCGGCGTCAGGATGAAACTAGGAGACGCTTAACTTTCTCATAGTTAGCAGACATTATATAAAACAAGCAATGTAGGCATTACGTAAAAGCAGTGATGCCCGATCCGCCGATTCAAAGCCTCATCTGGTTATAGAATAATCTGCCGCCAATCGTTTGTCGGACTTTATACCGAGATTTAATCGAATCTCCACAGAGCAAGCCGTCACTGATTAGAAACCTCGCCTTCCTTCTTTTGCAGGTAGGTTAGGGAGGATTATGGTGGTTCTCAATCGAGTCAGCCACAGTCTGGTCAAGGTGAGCGTGGAGTGTCAGCTTTGACCTGAGCTTCGACCTGAGCGCTCAGCCAAACAGCAGGGCGAATGCAACCGAAAACGGCTGCAAACTCGGAAGCTCACGTCAGCTTCCTTAAATTCACTTACAAACAGTCTTTAAAGGGTTTTGGCAGTCAGCGTTTAGAACACGATTTGACGCTTTAAAAAACTATCCGCTCCTGCCTTACGTTTCAGATCAAGAAACACAATGGCAGGAGCGGTGTAGCGGGTCTTCAAACTGAAACCAGACTGCCGGAAGGAACTCCGAGCCAGCCTAGCTATCCAATTGGATCTAGCTTCAAGGGAAGCTAAGGCTGACTGTTAGAGAACAGCCCCGGCGCGCAGCCGGCTAACTTCAGTTTGACGACCCAGGCATTTACTACTATCTTGCATGGGCATCACCTCCTTAATCCTGTACGGTTTATTCTCAAGAGGTTGGAACTGTCGCAGTTCCAAGTGGTTTACCACCTTCAATCAAGATAACACATCGAACAAAAATGTGGGATCCCAAATGTGGGATTCCAGCGCGATCGCGGCCTGGATTTGTGCCGTGTTGACATCCCAACATCGCTACGAGGAAACAGCATAGTGAATCAGTTGCGCCAGTTTGTGGCGGAGCGTTTCTAACCCAAGCCGCTCGCTGGCAGAAATGAATATTGCCTGCGGATACTCTTCTCGCGCCAGCTCCAGGCGATCGCCGTCTACTTGATCAATCTTGTTAAATGCCAGCAGGGCGGGACCGGGGGTTACTGGCATCGCCTCAAGGATCTTCATGACAGAACGAATCTGGCTCTGCCAGGCAGGATGGGATAAGTCCACCACATGCAGCAGCGCCTCGGCCTCTGTAACTTCCTCCAGGGTGGCGCGAAAGGCGTCCATCAGGGATGGGGGGAGTTCGTGAATGAAGCCAACCGTATCTGTGAGCAGGAGCGATCGCGGTTCCCCGGTGACGGCGTCTGGTACAACCAGCCGTCTCGTGGTCGGATCAAGCGTGGCAAACAGTTGGTCGGCAGTGTAAACCTCAGCATTGGTCAGCACATTCAGCAGGGTTGATTTCCCCGCATTGGTGTAGCCAACAACGGCCACCGAGGGCACATCTTCGTGTTGACGACGCTGCCGTAAGCGTGCGCGATGGGCCTGTAATTGATCAACTTCTTGCTGGAGGCGTGAAATTCGGCGTTGAATGGCGCGGCGTTCCGTTTCGAGCTTCGTTTCCCCAGGCCCTCGGGTCCCAATGCCGCCCCCCAACCGTGACATTGCCTGCCCGCGACCGGCCAATCGTGGCAGCATGTACTCCAGTTGCGCCAGCTCTACCTGCAGTTTTCCGGCTCCGGAGCGCGCGCGCTGGGCAAAAATATCCAGGATGACTTCGGTGCGATCGACCACACGGATGCCAATTTGAGTTTCCAGATTGCGCACCTGGGCTGGCGAAAGATCTCGATCAAACACGACGAGATTAGCGCCAACGGTCTGGGCGGCGAGCGCGATTTCTTGCACCTTGCCTTCACCCACAACCGTTTGATGATTGGGGTGGGAGCGTTTTTGCTGAAGCGTTTGCAGCACTTCACCGCCAGCCGTTTCTACAAGTCGTGCCAGTTCTGCTAACCCGTCCTGAAAGCGCTGGGGCGATCGGTTGTCTGTCATCAACCCAACCAGCAACACCTGATCATGGTCGCGATCGACCTGGCGGGCCGTGTATTCTCGCCGGAACTCTTCCTCCAGCCCCTCTACCAGACCCAAAAAATCCTGATTGGTCAGTACATCCAGGCTCAACGGTGGTGACACTGTCCAGGCCGTTTCAGGATGGGGCACGAGATGGGCTAGATACGTCTCCTTGACGTAACCAGTCGCCCCACCACCGCGCCGTTCAAACCCACCACCCGTCAGCGTCAAAGTTACCAGCGCGTCCAACCGCTGGATCGCCATGGCCGTTAAAGCTGACTCGCTCGGTGGCTCAAACTTTAACTGAGTTGAAATGCATCGAATGCCGCAGAGCCGCTCGGCACCATAGCGGGGCAGTTCCAATGGCGGGATCTGGGTCTGGCGTGGAGTCCCAACACCCACACGCATGACCTGACCGCGTCGGTTGACGTAGGCGCACACAGGCTGGTTCAGCTCAGTGCTGATGGCGGCTAACCGCTGGGCAAACTCAGGGGTACTGATACGATCGCCTGGCAACCGCTGATGATACAAGCGCTGCAACTGCTTAATCTGACTGGACTTTAAGCCCTGGAGATTTCCGTAAACCGTTTCGATAGGGGCAACTAGCCAAACGCAACTAAGTTCATTTTAGTGAATTGCGCGACAGAGTTTTGGGGAGTTGGGCGAGAAGACAGCCAAGAGGGAGAAGACAAACGGCAGAAAGGGGAGTCAGCAGGCAGAAGGCAGAAGTCGAGAATTTACTTGTCGGGAATTGGGAACGACTACGGAGCGGCAGCACAATTAGGAAACACACATTAAAAGGCAGACATTGGTGGTTGGCGGTTTCAAACCTACCCTTATTTTCCCTGTGCTCCCTCAGTGTCCGGGCATCCCCAATCCCGTCGAGCCGTAACACCCGATCGCCGTTAGGCTGTGACAGCGGCTTTGCTTTTGCGCTTTTGCGGGGTGGGTTCCGCAGCAGTTGACTCAAAAGCCGTGATTTCGTCGCCAGCTTGGTTGTCTTCGTCGTCTAGCCCACGGACAATATCCAGATCAATGTCCAACACCGACAGTTCTAGCCCGGCGCGGGGCTTGTGGTCGCTGTTGGACAGGTAGGGGTTGGGTTCGACGCTGCCGGTACAGATAATGAGCGATCCTTTTTTGAGGAAGGGAAGTTTACGCCAGGCGGCGGAGCGTTCCCAGATAGAAAGAGCGACGGTAAAGGACTCGTCACGGTTGCGTGTCTTGCGAACATATAGCGTTGCGTTCGCGACTTTTGCCTTCTCACCATTGCGCAAATCAATTGTCTTCACCTCAGCGTCCGCTGCTAAATTGCCGCTGACAATCCATTTGTTTAAGCCAACACTCGACATAGATGCTCCAGGTAAATGGTCTGATCGTAGAATTCCCCGGCGAACAAAAAATCGAACGGTTTGACAAATTTGGTCGTTGACAAACTTGGTCTGAGGAGGACTGGTGGAGTCTGGACGCGATCGTGCATTGTCCGAGTCTCGCGTTCACGTCACCGTTCACATTCTCGTCCAGTACAGGATGGTGCAAAAGTCTGTAATTGGATTGATGGCGTCGCTTACGTTAGTCTCTACCGTAATCTAGAAATAGATATAAGCCTCGGGAGCCCCTCGGATGCAGGAATACGATGTTGTCATTATTGGTGCAGGGCACAATGGACTGGTGTGTGCGGCTTATCTACTGAAGGCCGGTTACCGTGTACTGCTGTTGGAAAAGCGATCGGTGCCTGGCGGTGCAGCAACAACCGAAGCGGTGATTCCTGAGTTGCCTGATTTTAAGTTCAATTTGTGCGCGATCGACCACGAGTTTATCCATCTTGGCCCGGTGGTCGAAGAACTGGAATTAACGAAGTATGGGCTGGAGTACTTGTTCTGTGATCCAGTCGTCTTCTGCCCGCACCCGGATGGGAAGTACTTTTTGGCGCACCGCTCCGTCGAAAAAACCTGTGCTGAAATTGCACAGTTTAGTCCACGGGACGCCAAAAAATATGCCGAGTTTACAGACTATTGGCAGCGCGCGATCGGTGCGATGATCCCAATGTTTAACGCGCCGCCCAAATCGTTAATCGACATTGCGGGGAACTACGACATTGCCAAAATCCGCGACTTGTTCTCGGTCATTGGCTCAACGGACAAAACGCTGGATTTCATTCGCACAATGCTTACAAGTGCCGAAGACATCCTCAACGAGTGGTTTGACTCAGAGTTTCTCAAAGCGCCGCTCGCCCGTTTGTCATCGGAGTTGGGTGCACCACCTTCCCAAAAGATGTTGGGAATTGGGGCAATCATGATGGCCATGCGTCATAACCCTGGCATGGCAAGGCCCAGGGGCGGTACAGGTGCCCTGGTGCAAGCCTTGGTCAAGCTAGTCAAAACCCTTGGTGGGGACATTCTGACTGAGCAACAGGTTGACAAGATTTTAATTGATGATGGTCGGGCGGTCGGTGTACGGATTGCCAACGGCACGGAGTATCGCGCCACTAAGGGCGTCATTTCTAATATTGATGCGAAGCGGTTAATGACACGGATGGTTAATCCGGCTGATCTCGACGCAGCGGATCCGGATCTGCGAGAGCGGCTGGAGCGACGCATTGTGAACAACAATGAAACGATTCTTAAGATCGATTTGGCAATGGATGAGCCGTTGCGGTTTGAACATCACAACCATCGGGATGAGTACCTGATTGGTTCGGTCTTGATTGCTGACTCGGTGCGCCAGGTTGAGATTGCCCATAGCGACCCCGCGATCGGCAATATTCCTGATGCGGATCCATCGTTTTACCTGGTGCAGCCAACCATGCTCGATCCAACGATGGCTCCTGACGGCAAACACACGGTCTGGATTGAATTTTTTGCCCCTTACAAAATTGCGGGACAAGAAGGCACCGGACAGCACGGTACTGGCTGGACGGATGAGCTGAAAAATAAGGTCGCCGATCGCGTGATTGATAAGCTTGCTGAGTATGCACCGAATGTAAAAACGGCGACGATTGGGCGGCGAGTGGAAAGTCCAGCTGAATTGGGCGAACGTCTGGGTGCGCTCAACGGCAATTACTATCACATTGACATGACGCTCGATCAGATGGTGTTCTTCCGCCCATTGCCCGAAATCGCTAACTACAAAACACCGATCGAGGGGCTGTTTTTAACGGGAGCCGGTACGCACCCGGGCGGCTCTATTTCTGGGATGCCAGGGCGGAACTGTGCGCGGGTGTTTCTGCAAACCCAACAGCCGTTTGTGCAAACCCTGCGCGACGCGCGCGAGTCGATTAAATCAACCATGCAATCGGTGTTTCGCATTTCCTAGGGCATGTTCAAGCCCCGCATTTTCCAATTCCATCGGCTCTTTGCTCCCTTTCATTCAACGGCTTGGGAAGCAGGCCATACAAGGGAAACGTTGAATGGTTTCGTTTCTCCTTTTTTCTAGCGTCAACGATGTGGAAGTGTGTGGGTTGGGGCGGATTTGCAAGGGTTAACTACGGCCTGGTTTGAGGTGTAAGTGTCAATGGCTCTATAGTGCAGGCGTTGCTTTTAGCTTGTGTGCAACCAACTCCAAGCCTGAGATGGATAAATCCAATCGCTCCCAGGTAGCTACGTCAGACTGGATCTGGCTAAAGGCCGATGTGGTCAACAGCACCTCACCGCGGCGAGCCAGATCCTCGCCCAGTTTGCAGGCCAGATTCATTTCACTGCCGTACAGGTCATCCTCGCCGACCAGTAAGGTCTTGCCGTAGCCAATGCCAATGCCAGCGTACAGGTCTTGCTCATCGGGCAGCCCAGTATTGACTGCGGCGAATGCCTTGAGAATATCAACCGCGCCGTCGATCGCATCGGTGACAGTCTGAAATACGGCAAACAGATTGTCTGCCTCCTGTTTGACCACCCTACCGCCGTGGTCATTCACGATCGGCGTGGCGATTGTGCTCATTCGGTGCACCATTGCCAAAAAATGAATAATGCCGTGTCGGATCGTGAGTCGCGAAAAGCCAGACATATCCAGCACTAAAATGGCGCAGTCTTGCTCGAACGTGTCATAAATCTCCTGGTCGATCACGGTCGATCGCTCTGGATATTCGTTGCGCTCCTGCAACAATTGGCTAAGCTTGGCACGGGTGCTGGGAGAGTGGGTCATAGAACAAAGGAAGACGGTAACAGTAAGGGTCAGCGAGAAAAGGCTCCAGTCCCACTGGTTGCAGTGGCCTTCCTTTTAGCCTTCCCATTTAAACCCAGGAACAGTAAAACCAGGAAAAGGCTCCATTCCGGCTGGTCACGGGCTACCTTTTCCTCTTACCTTTGTTCTGCGTTTCTCACCTATAACCGGAATGGTCTGCCATATCGTTCGCCGTAGAACACTTTGTCGCGACTAAAGCGGCCGCCAAAATGCTTGAAGGGTTCATCGGCGTAGCCGAGACACAGAAGGCAGCAAACATCAACGGTATCGGGAATGTCGAACGCTTCTTTTACCTGAGCCGCCACAAATCCTTCCATCGGGCAGCTATCGACACCATAGCTTTTGGCCACAATCATCAGGTGGGCCACAGCGAGCATGGTATGACGATTTGTCCAGGTTTCCATCGATCCAAAACTGGGTGCATTGTCGAAGAAGGGGGGGATCTGCGATCGCAGATAGTCAGCGTACTGTTTGGTCATGGCCTGGTGGTCTTCACCCAGCTTAATGACGGCTTCGATATTGTCTTGATCAATCGCGGTGCGATCGCCACAGCAGATGAGCACAACGGGAGCCTGAGCAATCTGAGTTTGATCAAACGCACAGTGCTGGAGGGTTTCTTTGCTCTCGGGTGATTGCACAACAATAAACCGCCACGGCTGGAGATTGTACCCCGAGGGCGATCGCAGCCCCAGGTGAAAAATTTCGGCTAACACGACTTCTGGAATTGGATCGGGATGAAACGCACGCGCTGCTCGGCGTTGCTCGATCGAGTCCTTCAAGCCAGTAGTGGGCTGAAAATCAATGTCCATAAAGATTTTGATCGCTCCCAGATTCGTACGTTAAGCCCTCATCGTCTCAGGGTCGCCGCTTCCGATCAACTACTTAAAGTCTAAAAGACTTGTTGGAGCATCTATTCTGAAAAGGTTCGCCTCTAAAACGATTCTCCTCTAAAACGATTCTTCAAACTGCAAGTGCGCTATGTTTTTATTTCTTTCTAAACTCTTACCCCTATTTTTGTATCCGCTGGGGTTAACCTGTTTGCTGCTGGTAGTGGCGCTGGTGTTGATTGGGCGGCGGCGATCGCGGCTGGCCATGCTTCCAATTACGCTGGGACTGCTGCTGCTACTGGCAGGGGGCAATGGCTGGGTCAGTGAGTGGCTGGTGCGATCGCTGGAGTTTCAGCATATTCCATCGGCAAAGCTACCGCAGGCAGACGCGATCGTGGTTTTGGGTGGTGGCACCAAACCGGCTGTTCCGCCGCGACCGTGGGTTGAAGTGAGTGAGGAGGGCGATCGTGTCCTCTATGGAGCCAAACTGTATCGGGAAGGCAAAGCGCCGCGTGTGATTCTGAGTGGTGGTCGAATTGAGTGGAAGGGGGGTGGCCCACCAGAATCGGGGGACATGGCACAACTCGTTGAGGCGATGGGCGTTCCCGCGTCGGCAATTCTGCAAGACCCAACCTCACTGAATACCTACGAAAATGCGGTCAACGTCAAGCAGATTATGGTCGCGCAAGGCATTCGGCGCATTCTGCTGGTGACATCTGCCATGCACATGCCGCGATCACTGCTCATTTTCAAGCATTTGGGCATTGACGCGATCGCCGCTCCTACCGATTTCAACACCACCGAACGCGACTGGCAGGAATTGAAAGGCTCGCCTGCGGCGATCGTGCTGAATGTGCTGCCAGAAGCCGACCGGTTTCAGCAAACCACACGGGCACTGAAAGAATACCTGGGTCTGGTCATCTACCGCTTGAAGGGATGGCTGTAGGTCTATCGGCTTCGGGAGCGGTGGAGAGTGCCTGTCCGTTCACCAAAAGTTCAGTACGATGAGATTGTTCTACTTATCCAATGGTTTTTGCCGTGTTTCAGCCTGTCAAGTTTGGGGTCATTGTGTTTCCGGGTTCCAACTGCGATCGCGACGTTGCTTACGTGACGCAAGCACTGTTGCAACAGCCAACGCGCATGGTCTGGCATGAGGAAAGTGACCTGTCCGACCTGGATGTGATCGTAGTGCCAGGCGGGTTCAGCTATGGGGATTATCTGCGCTGTGGCGCGATCGCGCGGTTTTCGCCCGCGATGCAAGCCACGATGAAACATGCGGAGCAGGGAAAGCTTGTGCTGGGCATCTGCAATGGCTTTCAGGTACTCACCGAAGCGGGACTGCTGCCGGGCGCACTGGTGCGTAACCGCGAGTTGCATTTCATCTGCGATCGTGTGCCGCTGCGCGTGGAGCGAACCGATCTGCCCTGGACACAGCACTATCAGAACGGATCTGTCATTACGCTGCCGATCGCCCACGGCGAAGGCAACTACTATGCGGATGCTGACACACTGGCCGATCTGGAAGCGAATAACCAGATTGTGTTTCGCTACGCAACTGCCGCAGGAGCGGTGAATGAGGCCAGCAATCCCAACGGTTCACTCCACAACATTGCGGGCATTTGCAATCGCGAAGGCAATGTGTTGGGTATGATGCCGCACCCCGAACGCGCCGCTGATGCCCTGCTGGGGGGAACGGACGGTATGCGATTGTTTGAGGGAATCTTGGCGGCAATGGGCGACCGGGTATTGGCCTGAAACGGTTGCGAAATCGGTTGGTAACGCCTTTAGGTACCACTCGTCGTTAGGAGGGGGCGGACGTCAAATGGTAGTGGTCAGGGGCAGTGGTCAGTGGTCAGTGGTCAATGGTTAGTGATGGGGAAGGTATCCACCCACGTATGAGCCTGCGGCATGGATGTCTAATTCCAAACCCCTTTGATGGTGACGTGTAATAAGGATCGCGGATTAAATGCTTTGGGTCGGTTGAGTTGAAGTCTAAGACCGTTACGCTCGCAGACGATCGGGTATCTGGTGCGAGCAACAAAAAATCCCCAGCGGAAAGCCAGGGATTTGATCAGGGTGCATCTACCATTCCACTCTTCTGGTAACGGCGATCGAATCAGGAAGAATCGCAACTTTGATCGTCCGCGATCGACGCTAAATGATTGCTGACGGCTGAAAACAAAAAATCCCCAGCGGAAAGCCAGGGATTTGATCAGGGTGCATCTACCATTCCACTCTTCTGGTGACGCGGCTTGAATCAGGACAATTCTTGTCATTTCTGGCGCGATCGACGGGAACCGTTTGCCTGATAGCTGAAAACAAAAAATCCCCAGCGGAAAGCCAGGGATTTGATCAGGGTGCATCTACCATTCCACTCTTCTGGGCAAGCAGATGCCATCAGGAACAATAGGCAAATTTTTTTGAGAGAATGCCTGCCTGGGCACCCGTGCCTTCCAACGCCTTGCGCTACATGTACCTCAAAGCGTGGAACAGGCTCAGAACTGTGAGCTTGCTACAATTTTTTTGAGAGTTTGTTCTGTCTGCCTTTGGAACGGCTATACGCGCCATGAGTCACCCCAACGTTCATCCTTGCCCCATCTGCTCAAGGCCAGTGCGGCATCAAGAACGATATCCGCAGGCGGTTTGCCCTGCGTGTTCCGAAAAAGCCTGCGATGCTCAAGGGCAAAAACTCAGCTTTTTTAATATCTCCATGAGCGGTGGGTTTGGAGCCGTCATTGCTGACACCCAAGCGGACTATCCAAGCCACGTTTGCTATATCGAAGGAGTCACGTGTTGGGCGGATGAAGCTCGCTTTGGTGGCATTGTGATTCAACCCATACCACATCAACCATTGCCCTCTTCTCTAAGCAGTTTGTCTTTCGAGTCACCCCAATAGGCGCTGTACGTCCAGATTTCGCTATTGCCCTTGGGTTCCATTGACCAACGATAAATGGCGGACTTGGGTTCCACGCCGATTTCGATCAGCTTGGCACCCATGTAATAGTGCATCTGTTCCTTCGTGCGAGTTTTGAAGACGTCTGGTTTGTTTGCCTCGATCGTACGGGTGATGTGGGCCTGCGTGTGCTTTGCCATCGTGTTGGTTGAATAATTGCCTTGCTTCCAAGGATAAAAGGTTAGGCGCGTTGATTCCACTGGTCAGCAGCATCGGCGATCGCCTGATCCACCGTTTTTTGCCCCAGCATCGCCGCTTGCAGGTTATCGTAAACCACTTTTTGCAGTTGTTTCACGTCCTTCATCGCGGGAATGAGCACTTCAGCGTCCTGCATCTGTTTCGCACTGATAATGCGAGCGTTGTCTACGGACGTGGCATTCGCTGGGGCGGCTTGGAAGTAGCTATCCTGGAGAGCTTTGACCGTGGATGGCAACACGTTAGCCGCCTTTGCAAAGGAAAGCTGGTTCGCATCATTGGTGACAAAGAGCGCAAACTTGAGTGCCGCTTCCGGGACATCAGTATCCTTGGGAATCACCACATTCATAACCGCCACATTTTTCTTGCCTGTTTCGCCCGTAATTTGGGGTGCAGACGCAGAGGCTTTTGCGATCGTAGGGGCGTTTTTAGCGATCGTATTCAAAAACTCAGCCCCCGACGCCAGGATGGCCGTTTGTCCCTGCTGATAAAGGTCGATCGCGTGGCGGTGCCCTTCGGTGAGTGCTTCCTTGGGCATCAAGCCGTTCTTGTACATGTCAACCCAATACTGGAAGGCCGCCTTGCCTTTAGGCGTGTTGAATGCCGCTTTCCCCTGAGCATCCACTAGATCCACACCCATTTGGACGAAGGATTCCAGCACTTCGCCTGAGTCTTCGGGAACAAAGGTCGTGAAAAAGGCATATTTGCCGGTTTTGTCTTTGATCTGCTTGGCGATCGCCGCCAGCTCAGCATAGGTAGCAGGTGGCTTGCTCACCCCAGCCTGCTTCAGCAAATCGGTGTTGTAAATCGTTACCCGCGTTGTCAAATACCAGGGAATCCCAAAGCTCTTGTCATTGAGCGTACTGGCTTTCCAGATATTGGGCAGATATTGGTCGCGCACCTCGCGAGAAACGGTTTCATCCAGCGTCAGCCAGGCATTGCGCTGCGCCAGTTGGGAGGCAAAGTCTGGATTTAGATTCACGACATCGGGTGCCGTTTTAGCCGATACGGCCGTTAGAATTTTGCGCTGCATGTCGGCCCAAGGCACATCGACCCACCGAATCTTGACCGTGGGGTTGTCCTGCTCAAATTGCGCAATCAGTTTGTTGAAATAGTCGGTAAAGTCTGGCTGCAACTGCATTGTCCAGAACTCAACTTCTTGCTTGCCGCCTGATGCGGATGAGCCGTTGCTGGCGGTCGGTGGTGCACCCGTACCGCAACTGACCAGCCAACTGAGGCAAACGCCTAGCAGGCCGAAAATGCCGATTTGTCTCCAGGTTTTGATCCGACTCATGGCGCGTATCACCAAACGATTTGTGAAATGAAGCTGTAGTGCTTCAGAAAGGTTGTTTGCGTCTAGGAGGCTCTTGTACAGCACGCCCCTCGCAGCGATCAACGTTTCTATCCTAATGCCCGTGCGGTCTCCTTTTGCTGGTCAGCTGTGTTCGATCGCACCCAGCAGTCTGGCCAAAATCATCCTTTCTACAGAGGTATTGTCCAAAAGGGGACCCGTATGCTGGCTATGAGTGATCGACGCAACCATCTCCACGATACAGAAGAGAGAGACCAGTATGACTATCCTACGCCTCACCGCTTCTCTGGCGATCGTGTTAGCGGCTCCCCTGCTCCCTGGCGTGGTATTTGGCCAATCAATGGTGCCAGATCAGATGTCAACGTCCGCAGGCACCAATCAGTCCACTGGCTCTGCATCATCGACCAGCACTGCCCAAACAGTGTCCGGGCAGTCTACGGGCGTTGGGCAGGCATCCTTTGCGACCCCTGGCACCAATCTGCAGTCGCCTGGTGCCAACCTGCAGTCGCCTGGTGCCAACCTGCAGTCGCCCGGGACGAATTTGCAAACGCCCGGGACGAATTTGCAAACGCCTGGTGCTAACCTGTCGGCTCCTGGAGCCATACCAACAACCAGCAATGTGCAATCGGGAAGCACCGATCAGTCCACGACCTCCACAAGCACAACGCAGACATCGGGGAGTGGGTCAGCGATCGGCCCCAGTCTGCCCAACTCGACTAAAACTCCCGGTGCCGAGCAAACATTTGTGAATGGGCAATCGACTGGTACGCGGCAGGTTGCCCCCCCCCTTTCAACAGGAACGACCCAACCCAACCCAACTGGGCAACCCACCGGGAACCAGGCGGTAACGACCGGAGCCAACGGTACCCAGGACCGTTCGAATAGTGTTCTCAATCCCCCGCAGTTTATTCAGGGGCCAGGGGTTGTGCCAGCGACACCAGCCACTACGGTGCCAGCACAGCCGCAATCGACACCGACGACGCCCGCTTCTAGTGGCGCAACCACAAGAACGACCGCACCCAGTACCGGGCAGGTCACGCCAAGCCAACTGCAACCGGGGTCGGGAACGTTAGATGCCGCGCTCCAGCAGGCGACCTGTGCCCAGGATTGGGGACGCGCCATCCGTATCGTCAATACCGCGATCGCGGCAGCCCCGTCCAGTCAATCGAGTTACCGCGCGCAACTGGCATCGTACCGCAACCGCTTGCAAAATCTCCAGTCGAAGGGCGTCCGGACGCCTAACTGGGGTGCTCAGTGCCGGAGTGGGGTGCAGTGAAATTAGTTCCAGGAGTCAGCGCGACACATCCTGCCCAACTCCTGGATCAGCCATTATCGGTCAGATTCGGTTATGATGCCTGGTCGTCACCACTTTTTGTAGGATAAGAACTTCCCGTCCAGAATCACTTTGACGCGATCGCCCTTGGGATCTTCAACCTTCTCGATGTCGAGGGTAAAGTCGATCGCGCTCATAATGCCGTCACCGAATTTCTCGTGAATAATCTCCTTCATCGGCAGCCCATACACCTGAATAATTTCATAAAAGCGGTAGATCAGCGGGTCTGTCGGAACCACTGGCACCAGTCCCTTGGATGGAAACCCGGTTAGCTCTGAGGCCAGGTCGGTGCTCAGGCCCAGAGCTGTCAATAGCTTTGTGGCCTCATCGATCGAAGCGCTGGCCTGACGATAAAACAGCGCGGCGATCCAGACTTCGTCGCGCCCCATAACCTTTTCTAGATCAGCAAAGCTCAGCCCTTTTGCCGCTTTTGCTGCCAGCAACGTTTCAGTAATTGCAGGAATTTCGGGAGTCGGCATAATCATCCTCAGTGGTGAAAAAATGGTCGTAAGCAGAAGAGACGCCAAACGGTAAAGGCCAAAGGAGAAACATTCAATTCCCGTACTTCACCGCCTTGTACGCACCCGTGACTCTTCAACCGCGCGAGTTTCGTACGAGAGGTGCTGTTCCATTGCGGCTTTGAGGGCGTGATACGCGGGATGCTGGTCAAGCGTTTCGCGTTTGCGGGGACGGGAAAAGGGAACATCCAACACCTGAGCCACCCTTGCTGCTGGCCCACGGGTCATCATCACGATGCGATCGGAGAGCAGCAGTGCCTCCTCGATGCTATGGGTGATCAGGATGACGGTCTGGCGCTGTTGTTCCCAGATCCGTTCAATTTCATCCTGCAAAAAGCCACGCGTGAGAGCATCCAGGGCACCAAACGGTTCGTCCATCAGCAGAATTTGGGGCTTAATGGCGAGGGCACGCGCAATGCCGACCCGTTGCCGCATCCCACCGGACAGTTCATGGGGGTGTTTGCGTTCTGCCCCCTGCAGTCCTACCAGCGTGATGTATTCGTGGACGATCGCTTTTTGCTCGGCCCGCGGCAGCTTGGGATAGACTGTCTCCACCGCAAAGCGAATGTTTTGGGCAACGGTCATCCAGGGCATCAGCGCATAGTTCTGGAAGATGACCCCGCGATCGGGGCCTGGTCCCGTAATCGGGCGGCCATTGACCATGACAACGCCGCTGGTAGGAGTAGAGAGCCCCGCCATGATGTTGAGCAAGGTTGATTTGCCGCATCCCGAAGGCCCGATGATAGAAACAAAGGTATTGGGCGTAATGTCCAGATCGATATCGGCGATCGCTACAAAATCGGCTGAAGTGCGCCGCTGTAGCTTGTCTAACCAGCGCGACTGGCCTGGAAAAACCTTGGAAACTTGCTGAATCGATAAGTGGGCGGCAGTTGTGTCTTCCGGTGATAGTGTCGTATCCGAGTAGGGCTGCATCGCTATGACCTCTGACCAAAGGCAACCCAGTTCTGCACCAGGGCAAACAGGCGATCGAGCAGCAGCCCCACTACTCCCACCACAATAATCGCGGTGATAATGCTCGTGATCTGAAGGTTATTCCACTCATTCCAGATGAAATAGCCCAGGCCAGTCCCGCTCACCAAAATTTCTGCGGCCACAATCACCAACCAGGCAATCCCCAGACTGATCCGCAGCCCTGCCACAATGTTGGGAGCCGCCGCCGGCAAAATGACCTTCCAGATCGTTCGCCAGCGCGATGCTCCCAGGGTGCGGGAAACATCCAGGTAGGACGGGTCTACATTGCTCACGCCAAACTTGGTGTTAATCAGTGTCGGCCACACGCTGGTAATCGCGATGACAAATAGCGCGGTGGCCTCGGAATTTTTGAGCAACCCCAACCCCAACGGCAACCACGCCAACGGCGAAACCGGCCGCAAAATCTGAATAAAGGGGTCTGTGGCTTTAGAGACAACGGGCGATAGCCCAAGCAAAACACCAAGCGGAATGGCGATCGCAGACCCGATGGCAAACCCCGTCAACACGCGTCGAAGGCTGAACAGCAAGTGCCAGCCAATGCCTTTGTCGTTGGGCCCATTGTCAAAAAACGGGTCAACGATCCAGCCCCAAAAATCCCTGGCTGTCTGGCTCGCAGACGGCATAATCTGGGAAAAAATTTTGAGATTGACGCCCAGTTCCCAACCCCCCAAAAACATGACGACCAGGACTATAAAGAGTAAGAATGCCTGTTGATTTTGCCCCAACCGCAAAGAACCTGTCTGGGATCGGCCTGGTGGCCACGTTCGATTTGCCATATCGCCCTACTACGCGCTTGTTTCTTAAGATACTGTGAACCGCCGACTTAATTTCCGCAAGTAGTTGAGCGCATGCATCCGCCCCATTTTTAGAGAAGATGAAAGCCGTTTTTGTGATTCACGCTACGGTTTGTCAAGTTCTCATTGGGATGCTGGGATGGCGTTTGCGATCGTTGTATCGCAACCGATCAGGCTGACACGGTTCAAAACGGCAACACTTGAACGGCGTCAATCCGCAAGATATTGAATTCATGAACCTTCGCGCTTGGGGCGATCGAGTTGGGTAAGCTCTAACAGACGGCTATGCGTGTAGCGAACAGTGTGATGTGGCAGATTTCTCAGCAGCAAAAACGGCGATCGCGGCCCTTCCTATCCATCGGGCTGGGGTGTGCGATGTTGCTCGGCCTTCCTTTCGCGACCCAGGCGCAGGAAGCGCTCCCCAGCCCCAACAACAGCCTGCCCCCTTTGCTCATCATTCTGCCGCCGCTCCCGTCGATTGAGACACCCCCATCGGATGCCAATGCGCTCACCGTTCATCTGGTCGTCCGGCTGAGCCAGCATCAGGTTTATGTCTACCGGGGTGATCAGGTGTTGGCACACTACACAATTGCGATCGGCAAGCGTGGTTGGGAAACGCCAACCGGCAGTTTTCAGGTGCTTTCCAAGGAAAAGAACCCGGTGTTCAAAAGCTTTAAGACCGGAGCGCTGATCTATCCTGGCCCTGATAACCCTTTAGGCGTTCGTTGGATTGGCATCTGGACGGATGGCAAGACGCAGATTGGCTTTCATGGCACCAATCAGGAAGAACTGCTGGGCAAAGCTGTATCTCACGGTTGTATTCGCATGCGAAACCAGGATGTAAGCGCCCTGTTTGAGCAGGTCAGCATTGGGACTACCGTGACGATCGAACCCTGAAAGATAGGGTTTGGATGCACCGACGCAATCACTCGTGCAATGGATCGCTTTGCATATCCCGATCGGAGCGCTATGTAGGGAAACCAGGAGTCTGATGCGGCTGGGGCATGGATCAAAGCATCGTGCGATGACCATTTGAACTGGTATCCACCGCTCCCAGGCCGTCAACGGAACCAAGTCGTGGGATGACCAGACCTGATTGCTGACGCTGATTGGCGATCGCTTCATCCTGGTCGCATTTACGCTTTAGTTGGCGAATAGTCTCTTGACTGGAGCCCAGCAGTAGTCCGGCAACGCCGCCAATGATTAAATAATCGCGCTTTAGATGGCTGTACAGACTGCTGGAATAGGGGGTCGGTGCCAGCTCCAACATCACCAGTCCTAGCCCAACTCCAATCGCAGAGGTAATCAGACCCGAAAAAACGATGCGTCTCTTATTCATGATTGCTGTTCATTCAGAGAATGCCTGGAATGTGATCCTGAAGCGATGCAAACGCACATGTTTGCCTTTAGTATTCCAGTTTTTCTCTGAATCGCACACTAAATGAAAAAACCCGTAACATTCCAGCGGCGATCGTGAAACAAGTAGTCACAATCCTGCTATACGCATCAGGAGTCCCTACCCTTGAACAGAATTGTTTCAGTGTCTCCCAACGATTCGGGCACCACCGATCTCCACAGTGGGTGGCTAGCGGTGGCACTCTTGGTTCCCAGAATGAGCCGCTGAAACGCTACAGCATTGCCAGGGGAATAGACTGCGTGGGCGGTGGAAAAGCATTGTCCAGCGCGTTCAATTCTTCAGCATTGAGTGTTAAATTCAGCGCCGCGCAATTCTGCTCGACATGATTAATCCGGCTCGATTTGGGAATCACAACTACATTGTCTTGATGCAGTAGCCAGGCGATCGCCACTTGAGCCACCGTCACGCCTCGTGTCTGAGCGATTGTGTGCAGTGCCCGCTTGTGCAGCAGTCGGCCCTGTTCGATTGGGGAATAGGCCATGATGGGAATGCCGTGCTGTTGACACCAGGGCTTTAAATCCCATTCAATGCCCCGCCGCATGAGATTGTAGAGGACCTGATTGGTTGCGATCGCCGTTCCACCAGATTGCTGGTAGGCTTCTTCCATGTCCGCGACATCAAAATTGCTGACGCCGTAGCTGCGGATTTTGCCAGATTTTTGGAGCGTTTGAAACGCGTCTAGCGTCTCTGCCAGTGGTGTAGACCCGCGCCAGTGGAGCAGATAAAGGTCAAGGTAGTCTGTCTTCAATCGCTGCAGGCTCCGCTCGCATGCGGCGATCACTCCCTGTTTCGAGGCATTGTGAGGATAGACCTTGCTGACCAGGAAGGTACCCGAACGGCGACCGTCGATCGCCTGAGCAATCACCACCTCGGCTCCGCCTTCCCCATACATCTCGGCGGTGTCAATCAACGACAGTCCGCGATCGAGGCCATGCTGTAAAGCCGCAATCTCACTCTCACGATCTTTGGCGCTTTCCCCCATCCGCCAGGTGCCCATACCGAGAACAGGAATCGCTTGTCCAGAAGGGAGAGTCAGGGTTCGCATGGTAGTCATTTGACATCAAAGCAATCGCATTTTACAAACTCAAACCGGATTGCGCCATTCTCCAATAGGCATAACCATCTGGAGGCTCATCCCATCCCGCCGCAAGGCGATGTATATAGAGCCTCACAACTTCCTCAATTTATTTATCTAAATTTAAGGGTATGTGATCGCGGCAGGAGGTCAAAGATGAGAAGTTTTGATTACGTTATTTTGGGTGCCGGACTGGGCGGGCTTTCTGCCGCTGCATGCCTCGCTCGCCAGGGCCATGAAGTGGCCGTTTTAGAAAAACACTATTTACCTGGTGGCTGCTGCCACACCTTTGAGTACGGCGAATACCGCTTTTGCGCCGATGTCCATTACATTTCTCAATGTGCACCGCACCAGACGATCGGTCGGTTTCTTAACTATATTGGGCAAACGGTGCCATTTAATACGCTTGATCCAGACTGCATCGATCGCGTCATTACGCCTGACGTTGACTTCAATATTCCGCTGGGATGGGAAACCTTTCGGGCGCGAATGTTGACGGCTTTTCCAGAAGAGCGTGGTGCCATTAATCGTTACTTTGATGCGATTCAACACCTTCATCAAGAGGTGCATTCCCTGACGCAAACTGTCCACTGGTATGACCAGAAATGGTCTGATTGGCTGAAGCTGCCCCAATACTGGAACCTTTTTTCAAAGCGAACCTGGACATTGCAAGACCTTTACGATCATGTGGGATTATCGCCTAAGCTTCAAGACTTATTAGCAGGGCAGAGTGGTGATTATGCCTTGCCACCCAGCGAAATCTCGCTTCTGAGCCACACAGCGTTAGTTTGGGACTATTCAGAAGGCGCGTATTACCCCAAACATCACTTCAAGCATCTGGTCGATACCATTGTTGATGCAATTAGCGCCAATGGTGGTCTGGTTCAGCTTTCCACACCTGTAGCCCACATTGAAGTATGCGACCATCAAGTGCAGTCTATCGCTACAGCCGATGGTGCTGTTTTTCATGCGAAAAAGGCGTACATCAGCGACCTTGATCCGAAGCTCACGGTTCAATTGATGCATACGACTGAGGCCTTAAGTGACCATGAATATGAACGGCTTACAGGCTATCAATATTCCACTAGCGCGTTCAACATCTACCTGGGACTAGACAGCCGCTTTGAGCCTGAACGCTATAACATTGGCAACTGGAACATCTGGTACTATCCAACGGGCAATCTCAACCAGGAATATCAAAATCAACTGCTGGGCGACCTTAGCCGTCCGTGGATCTTTCTGTCATGTCCAACCATGAAATCTCGCGAACCAGGGATGGCTCCTCCAGGGCATCACGTTTTGGAAATAGCGACTATTTGCCCCTATGAATCGTTTGACCAACTCCACAAAACTGACCTCAAGGCGTACAAGGCTAAAAAACGAGAAGTCTACAAAGCCATCATGGCCAGTGTCCGCGATTTAATTCCCGATGTTGATACCTATATTCGGATGAAGATTTACGGCACGCCAACGACCAGTGAACACTATCTGGGACAGCCCCAGGGCAATATCTACGGCGCTAAATTGATTCCGCGACAGGTAGGGCTCAATCGACTGGGATATGCAACCGAGTTGTCTAATCTTTTCTTGGTTGGGGCTAGTGCTGGGTATCCAAGTGTGCCCGGTGTGATTGGTAATGGGATGGATGTGGTTGAGCTAATGACCGGGCGATCGGTCTGGCAGCAACAGGCCATTTCAAAACAAGTGATAGGAGCGAGGTAGGTTATGCGAGTAAACCATCAAGCGAAAATTATTACCTTGTGGGGCGTGTTTTTACTGGGAACGCTATTCCATACCCAACTTGGTCTAATGCCACTGTTTCACAACCAGAGTATTGCCCTTTCAGATGCTCACGGAACAGCAAATCTTAGCTGGATTCTGTGGGGCATGCTGGGTTTCTTTGCAGTGCCGATGATCGCGATGATCGTAACGCTGTTTGACGATTCTAGACGTTATCGAACGCTTCACTTTGGTGTTACAGTGCTCTACTCGGTGATGAATTTTTTCCATCTGGTAGCTGACCTGCTGGTAGAACCAATTTTTGGGTATCAGATTGCCTTGATGGGTGTGCTGCTTTGCGTTGGACTGCTGCTCAACGTGGTTTCCTGGCAATGGGTGCAGGAGCACATGTCAGGCAAGCCGCTACGGAGCTATGATCACTCTGTAGGGTAACTTACAGCGTTCTCCGAAAGGTTCTCTGCAAGCGATCGCTGGATGGTTCCGTTTCACGTTCAATCGCCCGTGTAAATTGAACCATCTGGCATAATGGCTCCCTGCAAATCCACGTCTCTTAAGACCACACCTGTCAGATCGGCATTTTTCAAATTGGCTTCTCTCAAAATTGCACCGGTGAGATCGGCATAACTCAAATCAGCACCCTGCAGGCTGGCTCGGCTCAGGTCAGTTGGCCGCATTCCCTGTTGTAGCGTCCGGTTTAAATGGGCACGGCAAAGCTTTGCCCCATCCAAATTCGCTTGATGTAAAATGGCACCGCTCAAATTGGCATAGCAGAAGTCTGAATCGCTCAAAATGGCATACCCCAAATCGGTCACCTGGTCAGAGGTTGGGCGCAAATCAGCTTCAAACAAGCTAGCGCTTAATAACCTGGCATGGGACAGGTTCGCACCACTTAATGTGGCCTTACTCAAGTTCGATCGCGCCAGTTTGGCATATCGTAACTTGGCACCACTCAAGTCTGCCTCTCGTAGAATGGCCTGAGACAAATCGGCTTCGCTTAAATCGGCTCCCCATAAAATGGCTTCACTCAGGTCTGCCTCCCGAAAGCTAACACGGCTAAAGTCGGCTCTACCCATGCGCGCTTGCCGTAGATCAGCTTGATTAAAATTCACACCGTGAAGGCAAACCCCATGTAAATCACTTTCCTGTAAGTTGACTCGTTGAAAGCTGCGCTCTCCTTCGGTGTAGCGATAAATCAGAGTCTCGGCTGTAAGATGAGCGATTCCGGTATGTCGCAGTTTTGGAGACTGTGTTTGAAAAAAGAGTTGTTCAGGCATTGCCATAAAAACCAGTATTATTTTGCAATTCAGTTATAGAAGAAGAAAATGAGGAACTTGTGAGGAACGCGATCACATTCAACGTATGCGGTAAGGTGCATTTTGTTTGACCCACAAATCAGGTTCGAATCATTCGCCGTTGCTGAGCAATTGCCTGACGAAACCCTAAAACAATGAGACTGTTTGAAACCGTGAGAAAGGACTCAGCAATTCCGTGTAGCCAGTCTACATTCGATAAGGCAGTTCCATAAACAATCTTCGTGTAAATTCCGGCGGGAATTGTAATACCAACAAAGAGCAGCGTGCAGTAGAACCCAATTAACGCCAGATGAGGAGCCTGCTTTGAGCGCGTGAGAAACCAGAGAAAGGCAAGATAAGGAAATAGAGAGAGCAAAAATAGAGCATCTTTCGAGATCATGGTTATGGCTCAATATGGAACGATCGCCGCCACAGCAACCACGCGGCTAGCATGAGCATCCAGTTACCCACAAATGTCATTGTGGCTTGCGCCATGCCCAGCCATGCCAGTGAAGGCGCGTTATCAAAAAAGTGCCAGACGCAGATACAGACAGCACTGATGA
>JAJPKC010000370.1 GCA_021323955.1 Oscillatoriales cyanobacterium Centralia_MAG_596
GTTAGCCATGCGGCAATTTGGTGTGGAGTTCAAAGAGGTGCAAATTGCCCTTTATCAGACAGAGTCTCGCCAGCAAATTTTGCAATATTCTCCGGCTGGCAAAGTGCCTGTACTGTTGGATGGTAGCCTTACCATCTGGGATTCTCTCGCCATCCTCGAACATCTAGCGGAGTGTTTCCCAACACAGTCCTGGTTGCCAGCCGATCGCACAGCTCGCGCGATCGCCCGTTCCATTAGCGCTGAAATGCACTCTGGCTTTCAAGCGCTGCGCCACAACATGCCCATGAACTGCCGCGCCAAACTTCCCGGCAAGGGCATGACGCCGGAAGTGCAGACCGATATCGATCGCATTACAGCAATCTGGCGCGACTGCCGCCAAACGTTCGGTACTGATGGGGCGTTTCTGTTTGGGCCATTCACAGTTGCGGACGCGATGTTTGCGCCCGTTGCCCTCCGATTCGTCACCTACGCGGTGCCATTGGATGCCATTTCAAGCACCTATGTTCAAACCATCCTTGCACTCCCAGCAGTCCAGGAATGGATGCAGGCGGCTGAGGCTGAAACAGAGTTACTGCCTGCTTTTGAACGGTAGCGATTGCAATCAGTTCATGACCTGACCAGTCGTTGCGCCAGATTGATCAAGGTTGGCCGTGGCCCATTTGCCGCATGTTGCTTTAGATCGCGTAGACGCTGCTTGAGATGGGGCAGGTTCGCGGCTTTACCGCCGTAGCGCCAGCGAACGTAGGCCTGCGAAATTTCTTCGATCGCGGCGGCCTGGGGTTCTGGCTGGGATGCCCACGCCTGTCGTGCATACTCCAGCGGGGTTTGGGCAGGACGTTTATAAAATCCTTGCTGCGATAACCAGCCCAGCATTTGCTGATAGAGCCGCTCCATCGGTGGTAGTTTGGCTAACCAGCGTCGGTAGCGCCAGCCACGCCAGCCACGCCAAAGCAGCCATCCGGCAAAGCCAATCGCGATCGCGAGTAGTAGCCCTGTAAACGCGCCCAGCCAGCCGTTTGAAAATAGACGCATCAGTTGGGCAATCCCGGCTACGCTCCAACCCGTCAGGGTACTAAAAACCTGACCGAGCCAGCTCGCAACAGGTGACGGTAGCCAGCCCGCAACCCACTGCCAGAACGATCGCAGTACGCTAAACGTTTGATTGTCTTCAATGGAGGGCGGGATCAGCTCATGCCCTGGAATCGGATCAAAGGCAAACCAGCCAAACTTGGGAAAGAAGACCTCTGTAATTGCATAGGCATCCGTATTCCGAACAACGTACAGTCCCGTGAAGGGATTAAATTCTCCAGGCCCAAATCCGGCGGTCAGTCGCGCTGGAATCCCGATCGATCGCAGCATCACCGTGAGCGCGGTCGAAAAATGATCGGGATAGCCGCCGTGATACTTAAACAAGAAGGCGATGACCAGATCCTCATTCGGTTCGAGAACCGGTAAATCCGGCTGCACCGTATAGCGCTGCTTCACGACCTGTGCTAGAAACAGCGCTTTTTCATAGGCAGACGCAATCGGCTTGGGTGATGTCGCCAACAACTCCTGGGTCTGCTGCCGTACCCGTGCCAAAATCTTCGGTGGCACATTGAGATAGTCGTCTACGATACCTGGGGGGTAATTCTCTGGCGCGTCACGCAGCCGCGTACGATCGCGGTAGGGCACTTCAGACACGACTGTGTACGTTAACCCCTCCCGCAGTTCCAGGGGTGATCGCACATTACCGTTTGGGTCGATCGCCACCTGCTGCGTCGGGAAATATAGCTCTTTGGGCTGCATCAACGCCGGTAGCAGATTTGGCAAGTCCGATACGGCAGTATAGGTCTGGATAATTTCTTTTGTCCGATTTACCGTTACAGGACGGGGCAAGAAGAACTGATAAGACCATGCTGGTCGCGTCACCGTAACCGTCTTATCGTTCTGAGAAATTTCCCAACCCTGGCCAAGATAGCGGTCAAAGGCTAAGACACGCCAGAAGCCTTCTGCCTGGGAACGAATCCGTAACACCACTCTGGGTTTCAGTTGCCCACGCAGGTTTTGGTTGATGCGGCGATTGAATCCGTAGTAAAAATTTTCATCCAGTTTTCCGGGGCCTTCCCCTTCACCCTGTCCAGACGCGGTGCTGCCACCCTGCCCATTGCCAGAGCGCACATAGCCTGGATTCAAGATCCGCGTATTGTCCTCAAAGTCTTTCTGGATCTGCGGACTCACTGGGAACGATCGCAGTTGATATCCCGGAAAGCGAGGAAGGCACGCAAAAATGATCAGGCCCGCTGCCAATATCACCAGCAAAAAGCCCAGCCAGCGCCTTGGAGAAAGTCCCGTTTGCTGTAGCTGCGATAGCGGGATCCGTCCCAGCAGCCCGAGTCGGGAACGGTAGTCCAACATGAGAACGGGCAGGGCGATCGCCAGGAACAGCAGCAGCAGCAATCCAAACGTCATTGTCTGGCTCAACGTACATGCCACGCTAATCAGGATCAGCCCAATGACCATCGAGTAACCCAGGTCTTTGCGGCGAGGTAAGTCAAAGCTGTGGAGTATCTGAAGCTGCACCAGGAGTTCGGCTAAGACCAACCGCGTATCGTTCAGTTCAGCTCTCAGCCCCACAAAAAATGCTGCTAATGCCAGCAGCATCCCGATCGCGATACAAAATTTTGTTGTGATGTTGCGCTCATAGCGTCGCCGCCAGCTCCAAAATGCACCGAAAAAGCTCAGTGGAATTGCCCAGACACTCATATTCGTCGAGGCAGCAACATCCGTTGCCACAATTCCCACCAGCACCAGCAGTTGCACAAGCACCCTGAGCAAGAGCGACTCTTCAATTTCTGGCGGCGGCAGTGTTTCCAGGCGCTGCCTCAATCGCTCAGCGAACGATCGCACCCGGAGGCGCGCTACTCTGGAAACACCAGCCGCAGCAATACCAGACATAAGCAGGCACAGGATTCTCGATGCTGTTTGCTGACTGCGTGTTAAGAAGAAACGGTGAACGAATACCCTGACGGTAAATGCTTAGAACCAGGCTCTTTAAGCCAGCTTCTCTAGATCACCTCATAACGGCCTGTTAAGGATCAGCCCTGAGCAAGCCTTTAGACACCATGCCAGGGGTTCATTGATCCTTGAGTTTGACAGCACCCAGCCGTTTCTTCGCTAAAACGTAGCCCAACCCATAATACCCGCGATCAATCAAGGCTAAACGCTGCACGTCAGCCAATCTTTACCGAACGACACAGCCGTTACTCGGTAATGCGGACAGCAAAAACCAGGGGTTCCTGATCCAAAAACCGCACTTCCAGCACACAAGATTGCTGTGGCTGTAGATCAAACAACTCCACACTCAAGCTGCCCGGGTTAGGCCGCTGAGCGCTTGCCTGTAGCGGTTCACCCCGGAGTGTAATGCTGCCACCCTGCGGTAACACGACCTGGACGCGCAGCTTTGAGCCGCTTGCGTCTGGCGTGTATTCAGCCTGTAAAGACAACGGCCCAACTTCCGTCAACCACTGGCGCTCTAGTTTTGGTTGGCTCGCAGAAATTGTCAATGTTAAAGCGGCAATAATTTCACGAGCAGCCAATAGCGAAAGCACCATTTGCTGGGCTGGCACCGCTGACTCATAGCTGGACGGATAGTTTGTTCCTGGCGGGGGGGAAGTTGTAGCGCCAGAACGGGCTGGTGACGTCATCACCATTCCTGCCAGATGATTCAGCGCTTGAGACTGTCCAGGGAACAAATTTTCCACGGCTTTTACAAGCTTTGCGCCTTCTAAAAGCGATGACTGAACGGCCTCCTGACAGCGCTCTAGCAGTTGGCTCAATACGCCCTCTGGAACTGAAATCGGCAAATTTAAGGTCTTTAGCTGTTGCAACCAGACCTGAGCCGGAATCCGCTGGTTTACAGCGGCAATATCAGCTGTAGCCGCGCTGGTTACTCCAGCCATGGCACCTTCGGACTCATAATCGTGAATTTCTGTTTCCCAGGGAAACAAAGGCGGATTCAGTTGAATTTCGCTTTGTAATCGATGCTTCAACAGGGTATGAAAACGGTCTTGCACAGCAGGTGTCTCTCCAAGTTTTAGTAGGGTTTCCCTCCTCGAGGAAGGATGATCAGGCTTAACGTGACCCGAGTTCACAGAGTGTGCATCCTGCGAAATGATCAAATCTGACGCGTCCATGGGCTGGGCGTCAGCTTGATTGCCGTACCACCCAAGATCTGGACTAACCACCTCAGGAACTTCTGAAGTGGTGAAAGCGACTAGGTCTTGGAGTAGTTTGAGTAGATTCCTCTGGAGAGCTTCCGAGTCATCATTCATGGTATAGACTCCTATTCATCCAAAGATGTACCAATTCCGGACACTAAATAATTACGAATTTCCCAGGCCTGTTCGAGTAGCTTAAACCATTGTTTCCGAACCTGTGTCACTGTCCAACCCAGGGTTTGAGCGATCGCGGCATCGCTCAGCCGCTTTTGCTTCAGCTCCAGTAGCTCTACTTGCGACGGTTCCAGCTGCTTTTGAAAGGTTTGCCATTGGTACAGAGTCAGGCCTAGATTTCGTTCCAGGTCAGCCTCAAGCCACTGATGCACCAATTCCCATCGGTGAGACAGTGCAAACCGAATCAGATGATACTTAAACCGTTGCTGTAGATAGTCTCGCTGGCGCGGAGTTAACCCCAAAATCACCTCAATCTCGTGGGCCGGTAAATCTTGCAGCCGGAGCGCAAAGTAATCCGCACAATCGGCTTGTTTACGCTCTTCGAGATAGGTCATCAGTTCAGCAACCACGGCCTGTCGCAGACTATCTTCCGTTGGCTCCGGCTCTTGGGCCACCATTTGTTCTCGCACCTGCTGCATTGAGGCGGCGTTCCACTGGTTATCAGCTTCGCCCGTTACCCCTTCCGCGGCGCGTTCAATGTCTACAGGCGTCTCGATCGGCTGTTGTTGTGAGAACGTTTGGGCACGAAGAATAATTAGCTGCTGGTTGCGCCGACCGGGCAGGGGAATGCGTCGTTTACCATAGCGTTCCGTAAACGCCATATACTCAGCCAACTGCAACAGCGTCCGCGGTTGGTAAGTTGCGGGTAGCTGTGTCTCACGGCGGAAGGCATTCAGCGCTTCCATGTAAAAGCCCTGCAGGAAATCTTCAATTAACGTTAAGCGTGCCTGATAGCTCGATTGCGTTTGCGGTGGTGTGATGTAGCGATAAACAATCGCACTGAGGGTACTGTGCAGTTCTACCCGTCCACGCTTCGAACCCAACTTATAGTAATGTAGGCACTGTTGGAGCCGATGTCGTGCCAACGCGGTTGCCCACGTATCAACTTCACCGGATGCCTGGATTCGCTTGCTCTCGGAACAGATTCGAGCAACTTCCTTTGATAAACGGTCTGCCACGTCCCAGCAGTTTTGCTCAGAAGCGTTGGTTGACGACTTTAATTCGTCTAGCAGTAGTTGAAAGATTGCCTCCACGCTTTGGCAGATATCCCCCACGGTACTCAACGCCTAATGATAATTACTTAGATTCAATTGTGGCAACAATCCGAGTCAGCGTCCAGATCAGACCATAGAAGCTTTACAACACGCTTACTAACATAGACTTTGCCAAAACATGAACATCGATCAACAAATTCAGGAACTAATTGACCAAGCTCCCCAGGATGGTACTACGCCTGATCTGGTAGTTGCGATCGCCCCTGTGCTGAAATCTTTAGCGTCACAATTGCGACACCTACAGTACTACATTGTGCAGACGCTTGACCAGAGTTGGGCCATGACAATTCTGGAAAATCAGGCGCAGCCCGAGCTAGAGAAACGAGTGATTTATGCGTTTTCGGAGCTCAAAGACGTGACTGCTGGCCCCTATCCAATTAAAGATCCGGACATGATCGCCCTTCCCGTGCCAGTCACGCACATTCTGTTTCAGATGCTAGCGATGGAGATGATCAGTAGCATCATCTTCTTTGAGGTGCCCGGAAATGTAACTACCGGGATTGAGATTCAACGAAAACAGTTGACGGACTTGATCGAAGCCCACTTGACACAAGCACCGCTCCCGTCAAACTTGCCGCCCAATATTGCTTAGTACAACTCGTCATTCATAGGGGTCGGCAATCAAATGTCATTGGTCATAAGCCCTATGGGCATATCAGAAAGGTCATTGATGGGGGAAAGCATCCATGCATACGCCTGAGGCCAAGCATAAGCCTGAGGCATGGACATCCAATTCCAAACCCCTTGGATGGTGACGTGCACTTAGTAATCAAGAGTTTAATAAAAGGCTCATTTTTGGGCCGGGGACGGGCAATGCCAAATCCGTACGGTAAGCAGGGAAATTATTCAGGTTATTTAATTGCAATCCTTAGCAAAGCGTTTCGTTAAGCGTCGCATTAAGAGAAAAAACACTGCATTAAGACATGTGTGCGAGGCGAAGCCAGTCGTACAACTGGCTTACAATCCGGCTACTTGGAGCCTTAGCGGACGAAACGACGATCGCGAATTGTTAACGAATGTAAAGATATTGACGTCATAGCGGCTTGCTATCTTGACAGCAGGCTGTTTGCTCGATATTCTGCATTCATACCCGGGTACACAACTGAGAGTTCTATGCAAGACAAGCAAAAGGTTACACTTTATCTTCCACCTGAACTGCACCGCAAACTCAAGGTTCAAGCGGCGCTTGATTCCGAGACGATGACTGAGATTGCTCAACGAGCGATTGTGTTCTATCTGTCTCATGCCGAGGTGGTGGAGCAGTACGAAAGCGCACCCCACGGACGGGCGAACAGGGTATATACCTGTCCAGATTGTGCTTCTCCCTCTGTGCTGCGTGATGGTGAAATGGTTTCTTTACGTAGTCGACTGGGTTCGGTTATTGAAGAGTCACTTTCGGTCGGGAAGTCTCAGGGAGTTGGCTCGGTGAACGCTGATTCTCAGGGAGAAGGGGAACTGGTTCCCTGCTAATTTTCACGCTCTCGGTTTTGTCAGCATTCTGCTTTACGCAGGCTCGAGACGGTGTTAAAAGCTGTTGAGCGGGTACGGTGTTGACTGATAGGTTGGCAAGGTTTAAGCGTTAGCGCTGTCTCTCATGGGTCGAGTTATGCAGGAAGAACTTAGTATTCTGATCCAAGCCCAGTACCCCCTCATCTACATGGTGACATCTGAGGAGGAACGTGCTGAGCAGACAATTGCAACAATTGCCCAGAGTAAGCCGGTAAGACGTGTATTTATCTGGACTGTTACTCACGGGATTGTCGAATACGGTCAGCCTCGTAATGTGACTCAGCACAATACGGTTTCTCCCGAAGCGGCGATTGAATGGGTAACACGGCAGCGAGAGCCAGGAATCTTTGTTTTCAAGGATCTTCATCCGTTTTATTCTGCTCCAGTGATTCGTTGGTTACGGGACGCGATCGCAAGCTTTAAGGGGACACAAAAAGCAATTATTCTGATGTCGCCGGTACAGGAAATTCCAATCGAGTTGGAAAAAGAGGTAGCTGTCCTTGATTTCCCGATGCCGGACATGGGTGAGCTAAACCACGTCCTGTCACAGCAGCTTGAGCAGGTTCGTACCCGTCGCATCACAACCGAGGCGCGCGAGAAATTATTGAAAGCTGCCTTAGGGCTGACGCGGGATGAAGCAGAAAAGGTATACCGTAAAGCTCAAGTAACGGCTGGGCGGTTGACCGAGGAGGAAGTAGGAGTCGTTCTGTCGGAAAAGAAGCAGTTAATTCGACGCAATGGCATCCTCGAATACGTTGAAGAGGACGAAACGATTGATTCTGTTGGCGGGTTAGAGGAGCTGAAGCGTTGGCTAAAGCAGCGTTCTAATGCCTTCACCGAGCGTGCTAGGGAATACGGGTTGCCACAGCCGAAGGGAATGCTGATTTTGGGTGTGCCCGGATGCGGTAAGTCACTAATCGCCAAGACAACATCTCGTCTTTGGGGACTGCCATTGCTCCGACTGGATATGGGTCGGGTGTATGATGGCTCGATGGTTGGGCGATCGGAAGCCAACTTGCGAAACGCCCTGAAAACGGCAGAGTCGATTTCGCCAGCCATCCTGTTCATTGATGAGATGGACAAGGCATTCGCAGGCAGCACGGGTTCGGCTGACTCGGATGGTGGGACTTCCAGTCGAATTTTTGGCTCCTTTCTTACCTGGATGCAGGAAAAAACGTCTCCTGTGTTTGTGATGGCAACAGCCAACCGAGTCGAGCGGCTGCCAGGAGAGTTTCTACGGAAAGGTCGATTTGACGAAATTTTCTTCGTCGATTTGCCAACGAGCGAAGAGCGCAAAGAGATTTTCAAGATTCATCTTTCGAAGCGTCGGCGTGAGATTGCCCGATTTGATCTCGATCAACTGGCAAATGTCTGTGAAGGATTCTCAGGTGCCGAAATTGAGCAAGCATTAGTGGCTGCAATGTATGAAGCATTTGCCCAGGATCGTGAGTTTACACAACTGGACATCATTGCTGCCATTAAGTCAACGCTGCCGCTGTCGAAGACAATGACCGAGCAGGTAACCGCCCTGAGGGACTGGGCGAGGCAGCGCGCGCGACCTGCGGCGTCCTCAGTCGCTGAATATCAGCGACTTGAGTTCTAAAAGCTTTCTCCTGCTCCCAACAGGAGGAAAGGCTAGCAATTTGCTAGCAGTCAACCAAAAAAGCTGATAGCTGTCGCTGTTAGCTGCTAACCACCAAACGTTGTTCTCAAATCTCCACAGGAGGAAACTCAAATGTCTCACTTTAGCACTCTGCGTACCAAGATTACTGATGCCGAAATCCTGAAGGCTTCTCTCCGTGATCTGGGCATCTCGGTGAAGACGGATGCCGATGTGCGCGGCTATAACGGTCAGCGTGTTCGTTCGGACATCGTTGCTGTACTGGAAGGCGAATATGATCTGGGCTGGTCTCGCAATACCGACGGCTCCTTTGACCTGATTGCTGACCTCTGGGGCGTTGCTAAAAAGCATAACCAGACCGAACTGATCAATTCCATCAACCAGAAATACGCTGTCAACAAGACTCTGTCTGAAGTCAAGCGCCCTGGCCTACAGAACGCTAACGTCAAGTTGGTACTACAAAAGTAGTTTCCTTA
>JAJPKC010000361.1 GCA_021323955.1 Oscillatoriales cyanobacterium Centralia_MAG_596
AGTCCAGTCAAACCACAGTCCAGTCAAACCACAGTCCAGTCAAACCATCGTCCAGTCAAACCACAGTCCAGTCAAACCATCGTCCAGTCAAGCCATCGTCCAGTCAAGCCAGACTGATCCATGGGCGGCGGGTGCACTTATGATTCACCAATCACAGGCGATTGTTCTGACTCAACACTCAAACCGTTTTCCGCGACTGCTCCCTGTCTCCACGATCGCCCTCATCCCCTTGCACCCCAGCGCATCTGCCGCTTCAGTGCATAGTGGTGGGCGAACTTGGGAATATCACCCCGATGCCCCATCACAATTACGGTATCGCCCTCGTCCAGGAGTACGTCATAACCAGGGTTGATGATAGTGCTGCCGTCCGCTTTACGGAGCGCCACAACGATAAACGTCCCCTTGCCACGCACCTGGACATTGCCGATCGTGCTGTGGACGAGGGGGGAGCCTGGAGGCACAGCCAGTTCATCGACCTGGACATCAATTTGCGACAGCAGCTCATTCAAGCTACTCCCGTCTACAGTCTGATCGAGAAAGCTCAGCGCCGCAGGATGGGTAATGATGTGGGACATTCGCATCGCGCCAATTTCAGCTGGCGAAACCACATGGTCAGCACCCGCTTGTCGAAGTTTCTTTTCGGTTGAAGGAAACTCGCCCCGTGACAGAATGATCAGGTTAGGGTTTAGCCCACGCGCCGTTAGCGTAATGAAGACGTTAGCCGAATCATCGGGTAGAACGGTTGCCAAAACCTTTGCGCGTTCAATTCCGGCTGATTCCAGAATTCCTTCGTCAGTGGCATTTCCGAGGCGAACCAGATAGCCCATTGCCTCGGCGGTTTCGATGCGTGTCAGGTTGTTGTCAATAATGACAAAGGGCTGCTTGGCATCAACCATCTGGCGCGACAGGATTTGCCCAATGCGACCATAGCCGCAGATAATCACGTGCTGGTTGAGGGTTCTGATCTCCTTTGTCATGCGTCTCGCTCCCAACGCTCGGTTAATTTCGCCTTCGGTGATCATCTGCAGAAAGCCACCCAGGATGTAGCCCACGGAGGTGCAGCCAGCAATGATCACAAACATCGTGAAGACTCTGAGTTGCGGGGTCATGGGGCCAACCTCACCGAAACCCACGCCAAATACCGTAATCACCACCATGTAGATGGAGTCGATGAGGCTCCATCCCGCTAAGCGATAGCCAGTGATCGCCACCACGAGCGTCAGCGATAAAAAGCCTGCGCCGGTCAGAATGCGTTTGAGTGAGCCGTGCATACTGGGTGCGATCGCGGGATTAGATGTCAGACCGTTAGGGGCAGTGCCCACGCGCTACTGACCAGAACGGCACTGACAAAAAAGTCTGCTACAGAGGTATTCGTTGATACTACTGTAGGCGATCGCGCCGTTGATGTCGTGCCTGTCACTGGATTGATTGGGTTGGAGCGTCCGTCGTGCCAGACGTTAGCGGAGCCCCCGGGCCTGAGCATAGCTGAGCGGCGCTTTGACCAGATCATTGGCCTGGAAGCGGCTAAACCGGAACAGCTCTAGCTGTTTTACGGCATCACTGGTTTCACCCAAAATTAAGCGACTGACCCGATCGCCAATTACAGGACTCAGCTTGTAGCCGTGTCCACTAAATCCGACCGCGCAGTAAAGACCGGGCACAAAGTCAAGGCGATCGATAATGGGCTGATAGTCTGGCGTCACTCCCCACATACCGGAGTAGGTTTCGACCGTAGAGGCAGACTGCAGCGCCGGGCAACGGCGCACTAATTTGTGGTAAAGCTCATCGCAAATATCGGGAAACTGCTGTCCGTGGAACTGGTCGGCAGTTTCCAGGGCAAACTGCTGATGATACTTAGGATCGGAGTTGCCAATGCGGGTATATGCCTGGTCTGCGTCCGAGCGAATGTAGCAAAGATTGATCAAGTCCGAGATCACCGGATGGAATTGCGCCACCGCAGGAGGCCGTTCCACCACAACGACATGTTCCACGATCGGCTTTACGGGAAACTCCAGTCCAAGATGGACTGCAAATTGACGCGCCCAGGGGCCAACACAGTCCACAACGGTGCGAGTGGCAATTTCGCCATCGGGCGTCACAACGGCGGCGACGCGCCCTTCAGCATCCAGCTTGACTGCCTGTACCGGTGTCTGGGTACGGATCTCAGCTCCGAGTTCAGCCGCCCGTTTTGCCAGCGCCAGCGTCGTTTTAGGTGGGCTGCCATAACCAGAATCGGGTTCATACGCCGCCGCCGCCACATCGCCAACATCCAAAAAGGACGGGGGGCAATGGTCGATCGCCGTTTGCGGTGACACCAACTGCACGTTGATACCCATGGGTTGATGCATGGCGACCACCTGATGCAGCGTTTCAACATCGGGTTCTCCCACCAGTACGAAATAGCCGCAGGGATTAAACCCAGAATCGTAACCACCAAACCGCTCCTCAAAATGGTGGAACAGTTGCAGCGATTCATAGGCGATCGCGGCCAGCACTGGATGGGTATAGTGGGTACGAATAATGCCAATGCCCTTGCCCGATGCCCCATTTGCCAGATCTTTCTGCTCCAGCAGCAGCACTTTACCAGCTTTTTTTTCCGCCAGGTGGAGCGCTGTTGAAGCGCCAATGCACCCACCACCAATCACGATAATATCGGCTGTTTCCATCGAATTCTTAGCTGTTAATTGTCAGTTGTTTGTTTTAATTGTTAGCAGGCAGTAAGGAGTGGGGAGTGGGATCCAGGCTAGAGGGAGGGGAAGCGGTGCATGACCGCAAAACGTCTTCTCGCTTCAACCGCAAAATGTCCACTCCATCAACTACCCCTAATCGCTAACAAGTAACAACGAAACCGTCACTCGTTACGTATCTCCAGATACAAACTTGTTATAACAAGCTTGATTTACTGAAAAGCAAAACTCATTGGAGCCTGTGAAATGGTCGAAGCGTTATCCAGAGCGCAAACCAAGTCCTTGACTGATGTAGCCAAAGAGCTGGGGATCAAATTCTTCTTAGTGTCCTTCACAGACTTATTGGGTGGCACCCGCGCCAAGCTCGTTCCTGCCGCCAAGATCGCGGCTGTCGAGTCGGATGGTGCGTTCTTTGCGCCCTTTGCCTGCCATTTGGGACTCGGCCCAGACGCAAATGATATTGCCGTCATTCCTGACCCAAATTCGCTCATTGTGCTGCCCTGGCAGCCGACGGTGGCCTGGGTTGCTAGCGACGTGTATCTGGATGGCAAGCCGTTTGCCGCGGCTCCGCGCGTGATCTTTAAGTCGGTGCTGAAGCGGGCTGAGGCAATGGGCTACCGCTATAAGACGGGCGTTGAGGCAGAATTTATTCTGCTGAAGCAAGAAGCAACCGGCTACCGGGTAGCGGATCCACTGGATACGGCAGCACGTCCCTGTTATGACCAGCTCAATTTAATGCGCCAGTTTGACCTGATCTCAACGCTGGTTGGTTACATGGAGCAACTGGGCTGGGAACCGTATCAATGTGACCACGAAGACGCTAATGGCCAGTTTGAGATTAACTGGACGTATAACGATGCCCTGACGACCGCCGATCGCCACGTCTTCTTCAAATACATGGTCAAGACGTTAGCAGAGCAGCAGGGATTAACCGCAACCTTCATGCCTAAACCAGTCGGCCATCTGACTGGCAATGGGGCGCATGTCCATATGAGTTTGTGGGACGATCGCGCGAATGTGTTTGCCGACGCTGCCGATGAAGCAGGGCTTTCGCCGCTGGCGTATCAATTTTTAGGCGGTGTGTTAAGTCATGCGCGTGGATTGGCCGCTCTCTGTACTCCGACTGTGAACTCCTACCGGCGACTGGGCGCAACGACCACGAGTTCAGGGAGCACCTGGAGTCCTCGCTATGTGTCGTACGGCGGCAACAACCGGACGCACATGATTCGTATTCCTGAAGGTGGGCGCTTTGAATGTCGGTTGGTGGACGGTGCGGTTAATCTCTACCTCGCGCAGGCCGGTCTATTGGCGGCGGGTTTGGAAGGGATAGAGCAAAATCTCACTGCTGGCAAGCGCATTGACGAGAATATGTTCGTCCGTGGCTCGGAGTTTACCGATCTGCAAACGCTGCCCACCAGTCTCCTCGAGGCGCTGCGCTGTCTGGAGCAGGACAACCTGCTGATGGCGACGCTGAACGAAGGTGCCAAGACCTACCTCGATTTCAAATATCAAGAATGGGATAGTTACAGCGCCGACGTGACGAACTGGGAATTGCAGCACTATGTGAATTGCTAAGAGTCAAAGCCAAGATGGTATGGTTGTGTATCCCTGTTGCTTGTGGGTTTCATGGCACGATCGGTACACGCAAACGATTCAAGCGATCTGCCGCTCAGATCATTGCCTTTGCATGCGGCCATTTCGGAGCAGTTACGATCGCAAATCGACAGCGGCAAATACGCACCGGGAGGACAACTGCCCAGTGAACACCAGTTGATTGAGCAGTTTGGGGTCAGTCGGATTACAGTCCGGCGCGCGATCGCCAATCTGGTCAACCAGGGGCTGGTGACGGCCCATCGGGGCAAGGGTGTCTTTGTCAACGAGCAGCGGAAAGTCATTTATTCACTGTCTAATCCGCTCGTATTTATCGACGAAGATATGGCGCGGCAGGGCGTAACGCTCTCGATTCACAACCTGGTTTTTGAGCCACAGCCAGCGCCCGAAGCGGTTCAACACCGACTCCAGCTTCCCGATGGTAAGCAGACTGTTTACTTTCAAAAAAAATGCATTTTGGTAAACCAAATCCCGATCGCGGTGGACAGAACCCATATCCTCGCGGATCTGGGCACGACTTACGCTCAGGCATTGCAGTCCCAGATGACCTTTCCAACGCTGGAGCAAAACGGTGTCGCGATCGCCCGGATTGAAGCGACGCTGGAGTCAACTCACGCCGATCACGAACTCACTGAGTATCTTGATGTGCCGTTAGGCAGTCCCTTATTGGTCTATCGCTATACCGCGTATACCAGTCGGGGCACCCCGATTGTTTGTGGCGAAACCTTGTCTCGCGGCGATCGGCTCTGCTACTCCGTTGTCTTGACAAAGCAAGTCTCTTTATCAGGGTGAGATGAAAGCAGCGGGAGAAAGGAACAGGGGACTAGTTTAAGCGTTGAGCTACATTTGAGCGCTAAGTTACAGCGTTTTCACTGGCATTTCCCTCACCCGTCCCCGTCCTGAATTCTGGCTTGCAAAAGCGTAATGAGCTACACAGTTGTTCACAGTACAACTTGTTATAACTAGTTGTATGACATTGGGAGAAGGAACCGTGTGCGGGATTGCTGGCATCATCTATCGTCATTCGCGTGATTACAGCCGCTTAGGATCAGATTTGCTCACCCTGATCCAACCGTTGGAAAGTCGTGGGCCGGATTCCAGTGGCGTGGCGCTTTATCACAGTCACCAGCCCTCATCGGTGTTCACGATCGTGCTCCGAGGTCAAGGCAAGTCGCGCTGGCAGGATGTCTTGCAGTGGTTTGAAGCGATCGCGCCTGTGGCACAAACGGCAGCAATTACAAACGGACAGCGCATTCGGCTGGATCTGAGTGGGCTAGAAGGGCTGGATCTGACCACTGTCCGGTGGGGCTTTCGGCAGCAGTTTCCTGACCTCCATTGGGTGAGTGCAGGGTACAGTCTCGAAGTCTACAAGGAAGTGGGTGCGGTTGCGAATTTGGACAACGCCTACGGACTGCATGACTTTTCGGGTAGTCATGGGATTGGGCACACGCGCATGGCTACCGAGTCGGCGGTGGACACGGATCACTGCCATCCTTTTACCGCTGGCACGGATCTGGCGATCGTGCACAACGGACAGATCTCAAATTACTATCGCTTACGGTTTCAGCTTGAGCGATCTGGCGTCATCTTTGAGACCGACAACGATTCGGAGCTGTTAGCGCACTATATTAACTACCACTTGCAGCAGGGAGAAGCGCTCGAATCGGTTCTATATAGACTGTTAGATGTGGTGGATGGCACCTATACTTTTCTGGTTGCCACCGTTGATTACGTTGGTCTGGTGCGCGATCGCACAGCAGCGAAGCCAGCCGTCATCTACGAGACTGAGAATATGGTTGCGATCGCCTCGGAATACCGCGCCTTGCTCAATCTGCCAGATTTTAACCCCAAGGCTACCGTGCGTGAGCCAGACGCTAGCGAGATCAACATCTGGTCTACGGCGACTGGCCTCAAGCTCGCTCCCCCCCTCTCTAAAGCGTTGCTTTAATTCACCGATCCCTTCAACCGCTCGATCGCCCGCGTCCATTGCCCCCTCTTGCTATGTCTAACTCTGTCACAATCACCAAAACAACGATTGACTGTGCCCAGTTCAGCACCCGTGAGATTAATCAACAGCTCAAGGCGCTGGCGGCTGAAGGTGTACAAGAGATTACGATCCTGAACCCACAGGGACGACACAACCTGGGTGTGGGGTTAGAAGCGCCTGTCACTGTCCGCTTCCAGGGGCCAGTTGGCTATTATTGCGGTGGGCTGGGCGATGGCATCCGCTTTACGATCGACGGCACCTGCGGCTGGTCGGTCGGTGAAAATTTGATGTCGGGACAGATTGTAGTGCAGGGCAATGCATCCGCGATGGCAGCCGCTTCGGCTCACGGGGGCGTTGTTTGCATTCTGGGGGATGCTGGTCCTCGTGCGGGCATTTCACTCAAAGGCGCAACGCTCATTGTGACGGGTAGCGTGGGTCACAGCAGTGCATTTATGATGCAGCAGGGGCGCATGATTGTTTGTGGCGATGCTGGCCCCAATTTAGGGGATTCCATTTACGATGGCGAAATTTTTGTGGCAGGCGCGATCGCGTCGCTCGGTGCCGACGCCAAACTTGTCCCGATGACTGAACAAGACTGGCAGGTGCTCACTACAGAGTTAGCGCCCTGGGGCATCACAGCCAAAGTTCATCCCTTCAAAAAAATTGTTTGTGCACAGCAGCTTTACCATTTCCAGGCCAAAGATTTCTCGAAATGGAAGGATGCGTATTGAGCGTTTGGCTGTTGTAGAGGCATTTGATGAACGGTTTCCTCGATCCGACGGCGTCGATCGCCGTTGCCCTTCAACCGGGTGCCGGGGTGAATCCAAACGCTGACCCAAATTCAATATTTGACCGATTTGCGTCGTCCTGAGCTTTCTGACTAACACGACCAGTCCCATCTCCACCCTGAACCCTCTCATGGAACCTCGGATTCTCTCTACTAGCAGCACCTTTAATCCTGAAGCGATTCATGCCATTCAGGAACGGGCCGAATTGGGGCGTTACGCCATTCGTGGCTTCGGTGCCTTTCGCAATTTGCCGCGGTTTGATGATCTGGTGTTCCTCACCGCCTCGCTCACGCGCATGCCGCTGGAAGGCTACCGGGAACGCTGTGAAACCAAAACGGTTCTCGGCAGTCGGTACGCCAAGCGCCCGATCGTGCTGGATATTCCAATTACGATCGCCGGGATGAGCTTTGGTGCGCTATCTGAAAATGCGAAAGTGGCGCTCGGTCGCGCGGCAACCTGGCTCGGCACTTCGACGACAACTGGCGACGGCGGCATGTTGCAGGCTGAGCGCGAGGCATCGGCAACGCTGGTTTACCAGTGTCTACCATCACGCTATGGCTTTAACCCTGCGGATTTGAAGCAGGCAGACGCGATCGAGATTGTCGTTGGGCAGGGCGCAAAGCCCGGTGGCGGCGGTCTACTGATGGGCCAAAAGGTCAATCAAGTGGTGGCTGGAATGCGGACATTACCAGAGGGTGTGGATCAGCGATCGCCCTGTCGCCATCCCGACTGGATTGGCCCCGACGACTTGCGGATCAAGATCGAAGAGCTGCGTGAAGCCACCGACTGGGAGATTCCGATTTACCTCAAAATTGGCGCTACTCGGGTTAAAGACGACGTAAAGCTGGCCGTCAAAGCGGGCGCAGATGTCATTGTGCTGGATGGGATGGAAGGCGGTACGGCGGCAACGCAGAGCGTCTTTCAGGAGCATGTGGGCATCCCCACATTGCCTGCGGTCGTGCAGGCGGTAGAAGCCCTCAAGGAAAGTGGCGTTTACGGTGAAGTGCAGCTTATTATTTCGGGTGGTATTCGATCGGGGGCTGATGTGGCCAAAGCGCTGGCCTTGGGAGCCGACGTGGTCAGTATTGGCACCGCCAGCCTGATTGCTATGGGCTGCAACAAGCCAATTTACGTTGAGGATTATCATAAACTCGGTACGGAACCGTATCACTGCCATCACTGTCATACGGGCCTTTGTCCAGTAGGCATTGCGACGCAGGATGAATCGTTAATGGCGCGTTTGCCGATCGAAGAGGCCGCCACTCATGTCGCTAACTATTTACAGGCACTCGTAATGGAAACACAGGCGATCGCGCGTGCCTGTGGCAAGTCCGATGTTCACAACCTGGAGCGCGAAGATCTGGTCGCGCTGACCCTGGAAGCGTCGGCAATGGCAAAAGTACCGCTGGCAGGTACCGACTTTATTATGGGTCAGTAAGCCGTGTGCCAATTTTGATACTGCCATTGCCAGTAGAAATTTGAGGAACACTTTTGCTCGCCACACATCGTAATAGGTAGTTGTTGTGGTGATCAAAATTTTATGCTTCACAGACCGAAGGTTCGATCAACTTCTGCGTTAGTAGCAGCTTTTGCAACTGTAAGCAGCGCTTTGGTGCCGCTGGCAACCTCTGCTCCAGCTTCAGCGCAGGCCACTTTCGCCGATGTCCAGGGTAACTGGGCTCAATCATGCATTGTCTCTCTGACGCAACAAGGCATCATCAGCGGGTATCCAGACGGTACGTTCCGCCCCAGTTCGCCTGTTACCCGTGCAGAATTTGCCTCCATGGTGGGCAAAGCGTTTCCTAATGTTGCGCGATCGCGCAACGCTGTTCGCTTTGTGGATGTCCCTTCCAACTATTGGGCTTATAGTGCCATTACCACCGCGACCCAGACAGGCTTTTTATCTGGCTATCCCGGTAACGTGTTTAACCCGGCGCAAAATATTCCGCGGGCGCAAGTGCTTGTGGCGCTGTCAAGCGGGCTGAACTATACCCCCGCTCAATCGGTGGCGACAACGCTGAATGCCAGCTTCTCTGATGCCGCCGCCATCCCGGCCTATGCCCAGACAGGGATTGCCGCCGCAACTGAAAGACGCCTTGTTGTGAACTACCCCGATGTTCGGACGCTCAATCCGAACCAGCTTGCTAGCCGTGCGGAAGTATCAGCATTCCTCTGTCAGGCATTGGCAGGTACGGGCCAAACGGCCTCTACCATTCCAACGCAGTACATTGCTGGTGCATCGGTCGCTTCGAGCAGTGAACTGCTGGCAGGTACGTCCATTCCTGTGAAATACTCAGCGGCGCAGCGGATTATCGTCGCGCCAACGGAAACCGCACCCGTGACCCTGACGGTCGCTCAAGACATCCGGAACAGCCAGGGCACTGTGGTGATTCCGGCAGGCAGCCAGGTCATTGGTCAACTGCAGCCCGCACAAGGTGGATCCCAGTTTGTTGCGAGCCAGGTGATTGTGAATGGTCGCCAGATCGCACTGAACGCGACATCGAACGTGATCCAAAATACGCGTAACGTTCGTGATCCAAACTTTGGCACCATTCTGGGCGGTGCAGCGATCGGATCAGCGGCATCAGCAATCATCCAGGGTGTTACAGGCGATAAGACCATTACGGCTCAAACCACAGTCCTGGGCACTGTACTGGGATCTGCGGTAGGCGCGAATCAGAATCGGAATCTTGGCAGTACGATTCGTGATGCGGCGATCGGTGCCGCGTTGGGTGCTGGCGTTGCTGGCATCACGGGCAACCGCACCATTACGCCACAAAAGGTCTTCACTGGAGCTGGGGCTGGAGCAACGCTGGGCGGTATCCTTGATCGCACTGGCAATGGCACTGTAGTTGTCATTAATCCCAACTCAGACCTGACGTTGACCGTTAACAGTAACGTTGCGCTCTAGCCACTGGCCTGAAAGCTACGTTTAACGTCAACGAATAACACCACAAACTTGGAAGGGCAGGGGGCACCTTGCCCTTTCAAAGATCTGGGGTGTTCAATCAACCCATTACCAGCCGTAGCGTTCAGTCTCAAGCCGACGGTGAGCGCAATCAACGACTATTTTAGTTTTATATAGGATAATTATTGCGGCTCCCATTTAAGCCGCAACGGTAGGTTGGGAAGGAAGTCAGGCGTCAGGCCGCGTCACATGATTGACTGCTGGTTTCTGGCTCTGCCCTCAGGGAACCATCCCGCTTGATAGCGGTAGCCTGACTGCTATAACCACGATAGCTGGATTGGTTCAGCGGTTTCCAAGACGACTCGCTCCACGGCTCCTCTCTGATACATGGGTGTTCTGTGACGACCGACAAACCGTGGTGAGACGCCTGCTTTTTCCAGTCGCGATCGCGCCTGCTTTCCCGAACAGCCCAGGATCAGCGCCGCATCGCCCAGAGGCAACCACTGTTTCACAAAGCGAGCAAGCAGACTCTCGTCTGATTCATTTTGCACTTCTGTCAGCAGATGCTTGGCCAGAAGCCAGCAGGCGATCGTGTCAGCTTCGGCCCGATGAGATTGGCCAACGGGAAACTGAAAGTGCTGCACCAGATCGGGTAGGCTGCGCGAGGGCAGATCGGGCAGCATGAGGCGGGCCAGAATGACAGTGCAGAACTGTTCAATGGGCGATCGCGAGAAATTGATGCCTTGATGCCCAAATTCAGCCCGCAGAAACGCATAGTCAAACGACAGATTGTGGGCGGTCAGCACGCCGGTATTGAGCAGTGGTAGGTATTGATGCCAAACAGTCTCAGCAAACGGCGCATGATCAACCATGGCCTGAGAGATGCCTGTAAACCGCGTGATCATATCCGGCACAGGCACCTGCGGATTGACCAGATGGGTCTGCTGGTGCTGAATACCATCTGCCAGCGTTGCCTGTAGTACTGAGACTTCAATCACCCGCCCCACGGTTGGCCGATGTCCAGTTGTTTCGACATCCACTACGGTTAGAGGGGCCTGACTAACCCGGCGATAGAACGCCAGAAGATCGGTTGAAAGCACGGGAGAAAATTGCCTAAAGACAGCAGTAGGGTGGGCATAGCCCACCCTACTGCTTACTGATTATAGTCAGCAACACTCAATGCGGACACCTCAGGATTGCCAATGGATGCAGAATGTAATTCTCTGTGCCGGAACCTAGCAATTCCATGTCTCGACACAGCCTTACACTTTACAGGTGATTTAATCCGCAATCCTTGGGGTTGTTCCTGATGCGCTGATTAATTAACGATCGAGCGATGGCGATACTTTGTTCTCACTATTGCCGGCGCTGCGACCCCGCTTGACGGGTTTGGGCTTCGGTGACCCATTACCGGTCGCTGGCTCATCCACATGATCCTGATTCGAACGCATCCAGGCAGGACGGGTCTGGTCATAAGCCATTTGGAGCGCTGCCGCTGCGATCGCGTGCGGTTCGTATTCCTCGGATAGTTGAGCCACGATCGGTAAGAACGAAGCCATGCGTTCACCCACCAGCGCTTCCCGAATTTGATCCTGAAGTTTTTCCAGTTGACGCGCTTCAATCTGAGCCCGCGTTGGAATCGACACGATCTCCAACCGCTGCTTCATGTGGTACTCAATATCGCGCAGTTTGCGACGGTCAAGCGGATGGACGAGCGAAATCGCTGTGCCTTCCTTGCCTGCCCGCCCCGTGCGTCCGATGCGGTGGACATAATTTTCCACACTATCGGGCAGATCGTAGTTAATCACGTGCGTCAAATCATCCACGTGGATGCCACGGGCAGCAATATCTGTCGCAACCACCCAGCGAACCTGGCGCTGACGGAACCGGAGCAGCAGGCGTTCCCGCTGCGTCTGGCTGAGATCACCGTGGTACTCATCCACGCTATGACCGGCTGCTTGCAGCTGGCTGGTCAGCTCGGCGGCGGCTTTCCGGGTACGGACAAAGATCAGGGCTGCTTCCGGGTCTTCCAGTTCCAGAATGGGCTGAAGGGCACGTGCCTTCGTCCAGCCACGGGGGATCATGTACGCAACTTGATTGATGCGGGTTGGGGCTGTCTTGGGCTGTTCGATCGTCACTGTGATAGGCGATCGCAGGAATTTCGTCACCAGCTTGCGAATCGACGGATCCATCGTAGCCGAGAAGAACGCGGTTTGACGCTCGATCGGTGCCTGGTTGAGAATTTTCTCAACATCTTGAATAAAGCCCATATTGAGCATTTCATCGGCTTCGTCCAGGACTAACCAGCTCAACTGATTCAGCTTTAGATCGCCGCGGCTGAGAAGGTCGAGTACCCGTCCGGGCGTGCCCACCACAATCTGAGCACCCCGTTCGAGGCGCGAAATTTGCTGGTCGATGGCCTGTCCACCGTAGATCGTGGCAATTTTCAGGCGACGATCGTCAACAAAGCCACGAATGGCCTGCCCGACCTGCATGGCCAGTTCTCGTGTGGGGGTCAGAACTAACGCCTGAACCGCAGGCAATTTGATGTCAATGCGTTCCAGAATCGGGAGTGCAAATGCGGCTGTTTTCCCAGTCCCTGTCTGTGCCTGCCCGACGACATCACGGCCACAAAGAAGATGTGGAATGGCTTGGGCTTGAATGGCGGTAGGCACGGTGAACCCGAGGGATTCGAGGTGCCGAATGCGAGCTTCCGAAAGTCCGAGACTATTGAACGAAAGGGTCATTGAATCTCCTAGTTAAGAATGAGTAAGAGAGAGAGTTGCATGTGAAAGATTTGAATGTGAAAAACCGGGGTGTGTCATGCCATACCCACACATTCATCCTGATTGCCTGACTCAAGGCACGGCCAACGGCTGCGTGTGAAGCAGATCACTTGCCGTCGCGACATGTCCGTAGAGGTCATACACATCGGCATCAGCGATCGCGACTGGCACAAGTGAGCCTAACCCAGCAACACCTTGGACATAGACCAGCCCATCGACTTCAGGTGAAAATCGGGCTGATCGCCCAATTAGTTCACCCGTTTCCGGGTTTTCCTGCTCAATCAGCACATCGACGACCTTGCCGATTTCGGCCCGGTTTCGCTTGAGCGAAATTGGCTGCTGGATCGTCATCAGCGCATCCCGGCGATCGTCCATCACCGATTGGGGAAGCTGATTTGGCAAATCATACGCGGGTGTTCCTTCCTCCGGTGAAAACGTGAACACCCCCACATGATCAAACTCATGCCGCTGGACAAACTCCAGCAGATGCTGGAAATGGTCATCGGTTTCGCCAGGGAACCCAACGATGAAGGTTGTTCGCAACACCGCATTGGGGATCGCTTGCTTAATCCGATCAATCACACCATCGTTTACGCGCCCCTGCCAGGGCCGATTCATCGCTCGTAGCACATCAGGGTGAGAGTGCTGGAGCGGCAAATCGAGATAGGGCAGAACGTTTGGCGTTTCTTGGATCGCGGCAATCACGCTGGGAGTGAGTCCCGTTGGATAGGCATAGTGCATCCGAATCCACGGCACATCGACTGTACCCAATGCGCGCAACAAGTCTGCTAATCGGGGTTCACCGTAGATGTCCAGCCCGTAATTTGTGGTGATCTGAGAAATTAGAATAATTTCCTGCACACCTTCAGAGGCCAATCGCTTGGCTTCGGCCACGATCGACTCGATCGGTCGCGACCGCTGGTTTCCCCGCAAGTGGGGAATGATGCAAAAGGCGCAACGGTAGTCGCAGCCTTCAGCAATTCTGAGATAGGCCACACCTTCAGTGGTTGTACGATACCGAGGCGTGGTCTCATCGGCAATGTAGGTGGGCTCGGTCGAGACTTCCTGTACCCGCTCGCCCGTTTCGGCCCGTTGGATGACACCAACAATTTTGTGATAGTCGCCTGTGCCAACAACCGCTACTGCCTCCGGCAATTCTTCTAACAGTTGCGCCTGAAAATGCTGCGCCATGCAGCCTGTGATCACAATCTTTTTATCTGCTTCGGCCAGTTCAACCAGCGTCCGCACAGACTCCTCGCGTGCGGCCTGAATGAAGCTACACGTGTTGACAATCACGTAATCAGCTAACTCTTCGTTGGCATCGACCTCGTAACCTGCTTGAACCAGCAGTCCCAGCATGTGCTCTGTGTCGATTCGGTTTTTCTCGCATCCCAAATGTGTGACGGCAATCGTTGGCTTGTTGCCCATGAAATCCTATTACTGTGGAACTAAAAAGGGTAATCGGTCGGTAAGCTGTAGCGATCGCTCATGCGACGGATTAACCCTTCGCGTCATATCCTATAGCTGCAAGCTTGTTGCCGCTATCAACTGCAATCGCCCAGATGACATTACTAGAAGTGTAGCGCAAAAACCGGAATATTACGATAGTTTGCGCAAATAGTGCCTCTGCTTTATAAACTGTAACCTTGCTGCTGTTAGCCTCATATTGCTCGTTGCCAAAGCCTTCAGCAGCAGGTCAAATCCACTGAAAGATCGCTCACCATTACTCAACACTAAACTGCGTATCGCGCAAGACCGATCGCGCTCATCTATCTTACTCCCTTAATGACTATACGTGTCCTTTAAATAAATATTGGCGATTGGCGTGGCTCAATCCAATTAGCATGCTCAATTTAGCGATCCAAGAACCAGTGTCCACGCGCATTGGGAATGCCTGGCTAAACCCTGGCAGACCGATCCTGAGGCATGGCGACAGGCATCAAGCGCATTCTTGGGAGCCGCGCAACGGCTTCTCTCCAGTCAGAAGATTCAAAGGCCCACTGTCCTGGACGGTGATTGATCGATGTCAGCGGTTGGTCTGACAGTCGGGCGGATTTTGTGGCTACCGCTTTTGATCCCCGCGCCGATCAGTCACTGAGAGCGCCAATTTATCGGTTCATATCGACTCAAAGCAGGAAAATGAGGTTGTTGTGGGCGGCTGATTCGTATTTGCCACAAATACCGGCCCGGTAAAAAGTTATGATTTTAGTCACCGACTCTTTGTAGGTTTACTCACCGACCCTTTGTAGGCGGGGCCGAATTCTTAACGCACGTGGACTTAATTCAAACCTTTAAAACTCCAAATCCCATCATTGGTGTGGTTCATCTGCTGCCGTTACCAACCTCAGCCCTCTGGGGCGGTAGCTTAAAGGCTGTGATCGACAGGGCCGAACAGGAAGCCACGGCGCTGGCATCGGGTGGCGTTGATGGGATTATTGTAGAAAATTTCTTTGATGCGCCATTTCCCAAGGATCAGGTCGATCCGGCTGTTGTCAGCGCGATGAGCTTGATTGTGCAGCGGTTGCAGCATATGGTCACGTTGCCGATCGGCATTAATGTGCTGCGAAATGACGCCCACAGTGCACTGGCGATCGCTAGCTGTACCAACGCTCAATTTATTCGCGTCAATGTCTTAACTGGGGTAATGGCTACCGATCAGGGGCTGATCGAAGGCAAAGCGCATGAGCTCTTGCGCTACCGTCGCGAACTGGGCAGCGACATCAAAATATTTGCTGATGTCCTGGTGAAGCATGCCCGTCCGCTCAGCTCGCCCAATCTCACTGTTGCCGTCCAAGATACGATCGAACGTGGTCTGGCAGACGCCGTCATTCTCTCCGGTTGGGCAACCGGTAGCCCACCGGATCTGGAAGATTTAGAACTTGCGACAGCCGCCGCCAACGGCACGCCTGTATTTATTGGCAGCGGAGCCAACTGGGAGAATATCGCAGCATTAATGCAAGCGGCGGATGGCGTCATTGCCTCCAGCTCGCTCAAGCGTCATGGTCGGCGAGAGCATCCGATCGACCCGATTCGGGTCAGCCGTTTTGTTGAGGCCACCCGTCGGAGTGTTGCCGCCAAAGTGGAGCCATCGACCGTATCGTCCGTGCCCATGCACTCTTAGAATCATGCCCACTGGTAGAATCATGCCTACTTAGAACCCAAAGTGCTTTACGCGTCGTCATGGCACTTTGAGAATGCACAGCAGCAATCTAAAATCTAGAGCCCAATATCTCAGATTGGAAGTTGTATGGGGCAAAATGAAAAAGTGACGCTACCGTCCAGGAGAAATGCTGGTTTTTGAGGATGTTTTATGTCTAAGGGTCTTGTCAGTCGCCGTCGTAATGCACCCTGGCTTCATCGCTGGTCACGCCCACTGATCGGGGCGATCGCGATTTTGGGTGCGCTCAATACCGCTTACCTGACCATCACTAAACTAACCAGTTCGGCTACTGCGTGTCCGACCGGGGGGTGCGAACAAGTGCTTTCCAGCGCCTACGCCACCGTGTTTGGGCTGCCATTGGCTTTGTTCGGCTTGTTGGCATACATCAGCATGGCCATTTTCGCCCTGGCACCTTTAGCCATTCAGGGCGACCAGCAAAAGCAACTGCGCGACAGTCTGGAGAACTGGACGTGGCTGCTGCTATTTGCGGGGGCGACGGCCATGCTGATATTCAGCGGCTACCTGATGAATATCATGGTGTCCAAGTTTGTGATTCCTTTTGGCATTAATGGCGTTTGCTACTACTGTATTGCGTCCGCCTTATTCGCGCTCAGTTTATTTGTGCTGACCCTGCTTGGTCGGTCCTGGGATGATATTGGTCAACTCTTTTTCACGGGTGTTATTGTCGCTGTGGTCACACTTGTGGGTACGCTGGCAATCTATGCCCCGATCGGCAAGACGGTTGCGGGTGCATATAACATTGCTTCTGGTAGTGGTCAGGTGTTTTTTACCGTTAAAGACACGTCTGGTGAAGCAGAGATTCAGCTTGCTCAACATCTTAAACAGGTTGGTGCAAAGATGTACGGGGCGTACTGGTGTCCACACTGTTTTGAACAAAAGAAAATTTTTGGGATTGAGGCGCTCAAAGAGTTGCCTTACGTTGAGTGTGCTCCTGATGGGAAAGATGCCCAAACTGCGGTGTGTCAGGATATTGCTGCTAAAGCCGAAAAAGAATCGGGTCGCCCGTTTGGATTTCCAACCTGGGAAATTAACGGCAAGTTTTACTCCGGTCAACAGCCGCTACAGGATCTGGCAAATGCGTCCGGGTACCAGGGACCGCGAAACTTTAAAAATAGCTTTTAGTTAAAGAGTCGAGTTTTGAGTGAGGTGAGAGCATTTGCTCGCTCAAAGCTCTTGCCGTTTTTCCATGCTTCATGGCTTCAATCGACGCGTTCTAGCTGCCAGAGAATCTGGTTTCCCTCGCGCCGAACCCGTGAGACCACCCAGTTGCGCCAAACCCAATGGTCGCCTCGGCTAGTGACAGCGCTGGCGTTGACATCCATTAAATCGGCCAATTCTGAACTGGCAATCAGGTAGCCCTTGCTGGCAATTTCATCGGCCATGTGCAGTGTATCGACTAAATCGCGGAGTTGAGCGACACGTACCTCACGAGGCAAGTTCTCGATCGAATCAGCCTGAGGATGAGAATCCATCTTTTAAGATCTAAAGGGCCGTGAATGATATTCGTTCTAAGCATAGTGCCATTGCGCTCGAATGTTCTGCAACAAAACATTCAAGTGCGTATTGGTGCTATGCAGCTAATGAACCATTTCTGCTAGAGCCTTAGCTGTTTCAGCGTCGGCGTTTTGCCCAGCGAAAAGGCACGGGCGATCGTGTCACACCGCTCATTGCCCACGTCTCCGGAGTGTCCACGCACGTAGCGCCACTGAACCTGAGGCGAGTTCAACGAGTCTAGCGCTTGCCACAAGTCTGGATTGAGAACAGGTTTGCCAGTAGCGGTTTTCCAACCCTTCTTCTTCCAGCCCTTAATCCACTGGGTAATCCCATTCTTGACGTATTCACTGTCTGTGTAGAGTTCGATCGGGTCCGTTTGTCCAGATGCCTTCAGGTACTGCAGTGCTGCGACAGCGGCCTGCATTTCCATCCGGTTGTTCGTGGTTTTGGCATCGGCTCCACCCATTTCGTGCACCGCTCCGTTGGTGAAGTAAATGACAGTACCCCATCCCCCGGGGCCAGGATTGCCAGAGCATGCACCATCGGTATAGATACGCTGAATTTTGGGTGGTTGTTGTAGCGTAGTACCTGCTTGTTTGCCAACCAATTCCCCCAGAATTTGGCGCGCGATCGCATCCTGCTCAACGTCTGAAAGCTGAGAGAGGGCGGCGATCGCTTGGTCGAGGAGTTCTGTCATGCTGGAACGATTTCGATTGTAGTTTGAGTACCCATCAGACCATTAAAGCGAATCGGGGTCAATATCTAGTTTTCGTCACCACGCTGACGTTCCGGTTCTGCCTGCGGCGGCGTTCTGTCTCTGGTTTTGTTGGCTGCTCTTCGCGATTCATCTGCGCTTCGGGTGTGCGATCGCGATCGCTCGGTTCGCCGTACCAGAATAGTCCCTCTCATACAATCTATGGGTAAGTGCCACACTCACGCCCTGGACTCAGTACATGTCACCACAAAAGGGGTTTGGAGTTGAACGCCCAGGCCTCAAGCTCATGCCTGAATCTTTCCCCATCAATGACCTTTCTGACATGCCCATCGAGCCTTAGCACTCAGGACTCAGGATCTTTAAGTACTGGGGTGGAACCTCGTCTACCAGCCAAACACCGTTGTCTGAGCAGTAGAAAGTCAACCCGGCTTGCTGCATTGCAGTCGCCGCGATCGCAAAAATCACCGGACGACCATGCCGCATTCCTACCTTCCGCGCCGTTTCCACATCTTTAGACAAATGCACATGATGCCGTGACAGCTTGAGCAATCCTGACTGTAGAATTGCAGGCACCGATTGTTCACCTGTGCCGTGATACAGCACATCCGGTGGAATCTGCGGCTGTAGTTCTAAATCAACGTCAACACTATGCCCTTGATTGGCGCGAATCCGAGTTCTGGTTTCATCAAATGCGAATCGCTGTTTATCGCTGGTAGCAACGACTGCTTCTAACTCAGTACGAGTGATGGGAAACTGATGGGCAGCACAAGCAGATAACAGATCATCGACGTTCACCCAACCCCCGATCGCCAGAGTCAGCCCAATTTGCTCTGGTGCGTGTCGCAGATGCTTACTCAGATATTTACTAATTTTGACTAATCTGGACTGCTCCACGTCCCATTACCTCACTTATCTTTATACCTTCAAACGACTCAGCACTCAGCACTGTTAATCTCCTGCGTGCAAGTTTTGAGAGCATTGCCCTTTCTCAGTTACTTGGGGCGCTCCGCTAGTGAGTTCTTACACACTCTTTCAAGGATGGCTACTTCTAAGCCCACTGCTCGCAGTAGCACGTTTCCTCTCGTACTTGTATGCAGGCTCTACAGGTCAGGGCACGCAGGAGGCATACTACATTATACTACAGCCAGGCTTGGTGCTTTTCGGGAACCCGGTGCAAGTGATCTCAAGATTTGCTAGGAAGACGGGTGCTGCTTGCGATCGCTGAAGCATCAACGCTTAAAACTGTTGAGAAATCACAAATTACATCAGAGAATGCACTCATAAGTTTCATTTACTCACATCTTTCACCAGTACATCTGCTTCATGTTTTGACCTCAATCAATTGCAGGTTGAGACCAAACGATTGCAGTAAGTGTCGTGATTGCTCAACTCGAAGC